>JBKKDM010000213.1:0-13832 GCA_046707905.1 Candidatus Limnocylindrales bacterium | reverse complement strand
GTGCCCGCCGTTCCTGTGCCTCGACGCGGTTGGTGCGGCCACGCGCGGCGGCGACGCCGTCGCACCGGACGGCCGGGGCGTGGAGATCGGTGCGCAGGACGTCCATCACGAGCCGTTCGGGGCGTTCACAGGGTCCACCTCGGCGCCGATGCTCGCGGGTCTCGCGACCTGGACGATCGTCGGCCATTCCGAGCGGCGCCGGGACAATGGCGAGACGGACGAGCTGATCGGCCGAAAGCTCCAGGCCGCGCGATCGGCGGGGCTGGCCGTGATCCTGTGCGTGGGCGAGCAGCCTGCGGATCGCGATGCGGGGCGGGCGCTGGATGTCGTCGATCGCCAGCTTCGCGGGTGTCTGGACGGTGCGGAGCCTGCGGCGCTGACCGGCGAGGCCTGGGCCGGGGCGGGGGAGTGGCGACCCGCGCTCACGATCGCCTACGAGCCTGTCTGGGCGATCGGCACCGGGCGGAATGCACGCGGCGCCGATGCCGCAGAGATGGCCGACGCAATCCGCTCGACCCTCGCCGACCTCGGCTTCTCCGACGCCGGCGAGACGATTGCGGTGCTCTACGGTGGCAGCGTCTCGTCCTCGAACATCGACGAGTTCATGAACGAGCCGGCAATCGACGGCGCGCTGGTCGGCGGCGCTTCGCTGAAGCCCGACGAGATGGCCGCGATCGTGGCGCGCGCGGGGCTGACCGCCGCGGCGCGAGGGTCGTGACGCCACCGGGCCGTCCGCGCCCCATTGTTCTGCTGGTCATCGACGGCTTCGGGCTCGGGTCCAACCCCGATGCCGATGCGATCGCCGCGGCCCGGATGCCGGTTTGGCGAGCGTTGCTCGCGCGGTGGCCGAACGCGCGACTCGAGGCCTCCGGCGCCGCGGTCGGGCTGCCCGACGGCCAGATGGGCAACTCCGAGGTCGGCCACCTGAACATCGGTGCAGGCCGGCCGGTTCTCCAGGACCTGCCGCGGATCAATGCGGCAATTGCGGACGGGTCATTCTTCGCACGTCCCGGCCTGATGGACGCGACCCGCCGGGCCCGGGGCGGGAACGGATCGCTCCACGTCGTCAGCCTGATCGGCCCGGGCGGCGTCCACGCCAACGATCGACACCTGGTCGCGCTGGTCGAGCTGGCCGCGCGCGAGGGTGTGGGGCGGGTCCGCGTCCACGCGCTTCTGGACGGTCGCGACACGCCCCCGAGGTCGGCCCTCGGTTACGTCGAGGATCTCGAGGCCAGGCTCGCCGATGCGCATCCCGACGCCCGGATCGCAACCGTCGGCGGTCGCTACTTCGCGATGGATCGCGACCAGCGCTGGGAGAGGACGGAGCGCGGCTACGATGCGATCGTGCACGCCGAGGGATTGCACGCGGCCTCCCCCCGCGTCGCGATCGAGGCGGCCTACGAGCGAGGCGAGAACGACGAGTTCGTCTCGCCGACCGTGATCGACGGCTCGGACGGCACCGTCCTGGACGGCGATCCGATCGTTCATGCCAACTTCCGTGCCGATCGAGCCCGCCAGCTGACCCACGCGCTCGCCGACCCGGACTTCGACGGCTTCGACCGGATCGCACCGTCCGGCCGAGCCGCCCCGAGCGGCCTCCTGATCGTGACGATGACGGCGTACGAAGACGGCCTCCCGGTCGAGGTCGCCTTCCCACCGGAGGTGGTTTCGTGCCTCGCCGGCGCGATGGCCGACGCCGGGTGGCGCCAGCTCCACGTCGCCGAGACGGAGAAGTACGCCCACGTCACGTACTTCCTCAACGGCGGTCGGGAGGCGCCCTTCGACGGCGAGGATCGGGTGCTCGTCCCGAGCCCGAGGATCGCGACCTACGACCTCCAGCCGGAGATGAGCGCCGCCGGCGTGACGGAGGCCCTGCTGGCGGGGATCGAGTCGAGCGAGTACGACTTCCTCGTCGCGAACTTCGCCAACCCGGACATGGTCGGGCACACCGGCGTCTGGGACGCGACCGTCCGCGCCGTGGAGACGGTGGACGAGTCCATCGGACGCATCGTCGCCGCCCTCGAACCGCTCGAGACCTCGGGCGCGCTCCTCATGATCACGGCGGACCACGGAAATGCCGATCACATCCGCGACCCGGACGGCAGCCCAGTGACCGCCCATTCCCTCAACCCGGTCCCTGTCCTGCTCGCCGGTGCCACCGTCGACGGCCGGCAGATCCACGACGGCGTCCTCGCGGACGTGGCCCCGACGATCTGCGAGCTCGCGGGCCTGGCGGCCTGGCCCGGCATGACGGGCCGATCCCTTCTCGCGTACCATCCCGCGGTCACCGAGGAGGAACACGCACCGTGAACCCCGTCCTGGCCGCCGGCCAGCTCATCGTCGCCGTCGCCCTGACGTTCGCCGTCCTGCTGCAGTCCCGCGGGTCGGGCCTTGGCGGCACGTTCGGCGGCGACTCCGCGGTGTACCGCAGCCGGCGCGGAATCGAGCGGCGGCTCTGGCAGTTCACGGTCGTCCTGATCGTGCTGTTCTCGATGTTCTCCCTCGCGGCGTACGTCCTGACGCCGGTCGTCTGACCCGGCGCCGCCGGGTTCGCTCGTGCACCGACGTCGGGTCGCGCCGTCGATCAACCTTCCGGACCGGGCCGTCGCGGCCGTCCTGAGCATCGCCCTCGTAGGCCTGTCGATCGCCGCCCTGGCGCCGTCGATCGGGTCGTCCGAGGGTTCGGTGGAGCCCACCCCCGGGCCGCCGCCGCAGCGCGGCTATGTCGAAGGCGTGCTCGGGCGTGCCACCAACGCCAGCCCGTTCGGGGCCCGTTCGGCGGCGGATCGCTCGCTGGTCGCGCTCCTCTTCCGGGGCCTGGTCCGCCTCGGTCCCGACAGCACGATCGTCGGCGACCTCGCCACGCGCTGGGACGTCACCGACGGTGGCGGGACGTGGACGTTCCACCTGCGACCCAACCTTCGGTGGCAGGACGGCGAGCCGCTCACCGCGAACGACGTCGCGTTCACGGTCTCGGTCCTCAGCGACCCGGCCTACACCGGCCCCGGTGCCGAGTCCTGGCGGGACGTGCGCGCGACCGCGATCGACGCGCTGACGGTCTCACTCCACCTCACGACGCCGCTTGGTGGCTTCCTGCAGGCCGCCACGCAACCGATCGCGCCGGCCCACCTCCTCGCGGGCGTCCCGCCGGAGGCTCTGCCCGACGACCCCTTCGGTACGCTGCCGGTCGGGTCCGGGCCATACCGGCTCCTGTTCCTCGAAGCGGGGCGGGCTTCGCTCGCGGCCGCGACGCCGGTCGTGCCGCCGGCGGGTGGCGGCGGTCCGATCTTCCTGACACCCCGGCCGACGGACTCGCTCGCGACCGCGGCACCTACGGCGCGATCGGATGTCGCGGTGCCGTACATCGGCAGCTTCGAGTTGCGGTACTTCGACGACCTCGAGACGCTGACCGAAGGCTGGCGCGACGGCGAGCTCGACGCCGTCTCGGGCATCCAGCCCTCCGACGTCGCCGCGCTCGAGGCCGGGGCGCCGGGCCGCCTCGTTCGCTACCCCGGCACGACGATCCTGGCCGCCAACCTCAACCTTCGGCCCGGCCATCCGGAGTTCCAGGATCCGCTGGTCCGGAAGGCGCTCCTGAAGGCGATCGACCGGGACGGGATCGTGCGGGACGTGCTCGGCGGCCTCGGGTCGCGGGCGGATTCGCTGATCCCTTCGAGCTCGCCGATGTTCGATCCGGCGAAGAGCCCGAAGGTCGCGTTCGACCTTGCTGCCGCCAAGAAGGACCTCGTCGATGCCGGCTGGACGGCCGGCGACGTCAGCTGGACCCCGAAGGACGCGAAGGAGCCGCTGGTTATCGAGCTCCTCAGCCCGGAGGAGTCGGCGAACCCCGTCGCCTACGCCACCGCCCGGCTGATCGTCGAGGGCTGGCACGACCTCGGGCTCGCGGTTCGACACGTACCGCTTCCGGCGTCGGAGCTGCTCGGGCAGCGCCTGGCGCAGGGCGAGTTCCAGGTGGCCCTGGTGCCGCTGGCGATCGGGCTCGATCCGGATCTGTACCCGCTCCTGGCGTCGTCGCAGACGCGGACCGGAGGCTCGAACATCGCGGGCCTCCAGGATCCCGAGCTGGACACCCTCCTCGTCGGCGCCCGAACACCCCTGGACGCGGCGGCCCGGGCCACGGCCTACGCGGCGCTCCAGGCCCGGCTCGCCGAGAGGACCTACGTCCTGCCGCTGGCCTTCCGCGACGAGTACGTGCTGTACCGGGACACCGTCGCGGGCCCCGAATCGAGGCCCGTTGCCGGCTCGGGGGACCGGTTTTGGGACGTGCTAACATGGCGCCTCGCCGACGGCAGCTGAAGGCCTTTTTCGGGTCGCCGTGGATCTCACGCCGAGGTGGCGAAATTGGCAGACGCGCTAGCTTCAGGAGCTAGTGCCCGCAAGGGCGTATGGGTTCAAGTCCCGTCCTCGGTACCAACACCTCGATCCCTCTAGAGATCTTCGGAACAGCAGCCGGCAGCGAACCTGATGCCCAGGTGGCGGAATTGGTATACGCGTACGTTTGAGGGGCGTATGAGGCAACTCATCCGGGTTCAAGTCCCGGCCTGGGCACCAATCCTTCCCTGATCCGGCGGCGTGCGGCTGCAGCTGCCGCTCGACCTCGCCATGTGAGCTCGCTCCCAACGCTCGGCTGATCGCCACCCTCCGCCACCTCGTCGCGACCGCACCTCGTCGGGTGGGTGCGTCCGAAGGCTCGCCGATCGCGGCCGTGATGGGGTTCGGTTTCCTGCCAGATTCACGCCCCGGGGACCTTCGGCAACGGAATTGGCCCCAGCCGGCCGATCGAGGGATGATGTTGTCCCAGCGCGAGCGTGGCTCGGCATGAGATCGAACGCTCGTGGCCCGGAACCGCACGTCGCTCGTGCCTAGCTTCCCCTGGGCGTGAATATGGCCCCTTTTCCGGGGCTTGCGAGGCGCGGCGCCAGCGAGGGGGTCGTGGCGCCAGCGAGGTCGGATGGGCCCGAGTTGTAGGCTTCGTGCGGGCGGTTAGCTCAGTTGGTCAGAGCGCCTCGCTTACACCGAGGGTGTCGGGGGTTCGAGTCCCTCACCGCCCACCACTTCAGCCTCGATACGCCGCACCTTGCCCTTCCCGGCAAGGGTCTGCCGTCCAGGCGAGGCCCATGGCGCGGATCGCCCGGACGTCGCGTAGCGCGATCAGCGCGATCATCCAGTCGGCTGCGGGCTGGTATCCACCGCCCCCGCGCAAACGTCCAACCACCCAGTTACCTGGCGACTCCCTGGATGCGATTCCGCCGGATTGCCCGCCAAATCCGGCGCTCCAGGGGGACCCGGGTTGGATACAAGTCGAGACTTGGCTGGGTGACCGCGAGATCGGACGTCCCCTGATCGGCACGCCAGCCACGAGTAGGAGCGCCGAGTAGAAACACTCCGGCACCGCATTGGCCGCGTAGTGGCTGCGGGCGCTGGTGCCGCCACGGGGGCTTGCTAGACTCAGCGTGTCGGCAACGCGCTAATTGAACGCGCGAGCCGTCGTGGAGGGTTCACAACGTGGAACTGATCGTCGTGCTGGTCATCGTCGGAGCGTTGCTCCTGCTCGTGATCGGCATCTACAACGGCCTAGTCAGCCGTCGCAACCGGATCGACGAGGCGCTCGCCCAGATCCAGGTCCAGCTCAAGCGCCGGCATGACCTGATCCCGAACCTCGTGAACGCGGTCAAGGGCTACATGAACTTCGAGCAGAAGGTCCTGACCGACGTCACCGAGGCCCGCGCCTCGGCGGTCGCCGCCGGCGCGCAGGGCAACGTCGGCCAGGTCGCCCAGGCCGAGAACCAGCTGACCGGCGCCCTGCGCTCGCTGTTCGCGGTGGTCGAGAACTACCCCGACCTCAAGGCCAACCAGAACGTGCTGTCGCTCCAGGAGGAGCTGACCACGACGGAGAACCAGATCTCGTTCAGCCGCCAGCACTACAACGCCAGCGTGCTCGAGTACAACAACGCGATCCAGGTGTTCCCGGCCGTCCTCCTCGCGGGGATGTTCGGCTTCACCAAGCGCGAGTTCTTCGAGGCCGAGCCGGAGGCCGCCAACGTCCCGACGGTCGACCTCAGCCTGAGCTGACGCCGGCCCCGAACCCTCGACTCGTCGTCCCATCCGCCGCGCCCAATCGGGCCGGCGGGTATGGCGCCGTGAACGGGACGTAGCACCATGCAGAACCGTCAGACCTTCCACCAGCAGCAGGCGGCCAATCGCCGCAACTCGATCGTGCTCATCGCGATCGTCACGCTGCTGCTCGCCGCCCTCGGCTTTGCCATCGGCTACGGCACGACGGGCTATGTCGAGGGTGCCTTCGGCGTCACGACGATCGCGATCGTCATCTCGATGTTGCTCTCCGTTGGCTCGTACTTCGCCGGCGACAAGCTCGTCCTGGCCGCGTCCGGGGCCAAGGAGGTGACCCAGGAAGCGGCGCCGCAGCTGATGAACGTCGTCCAGGAGATCGCGCTCGCGGCGAACCTCCCGATGCCGAAGGTCTACGTGATCGACGACACGGCCCCGAACGCCTTCGCAACCGGCCGGGATCCCAAGCATGCCTCCGTCGCCATCACCACCGGCCTCCTCCAGAAGCTCGATCGGGAGGAGCTCCAGGGCGTGATGGCCCACGAGCTGGGACACGTCCGGAACTACGACATCCGGTTCTCGCTGCTCGTCGCGGTGCTGGTCGGCTCGATCGCCCTCATGGCCGACTTCTTCCTCCGCTTCACCTTCTGGGGCGGCGGCCGGCGCGGTGGCGGGGATCGCGACAGGGGCGGTGGCGGGCTCGCCGCGATCCTGTTCATCGTGGCGATCGTGCTGGCAGTGATCGCGCCGATCATCGGGCGGCTGGTGCAGCTCGCCGTCAGCCGCCAGCGGGAGTACCTGGCCGACGCCACCTCCGTGGAGCTGACCCGCAACACGCGGGGCATCGAGCGGGCGCTGGCGAAGATCTCCGCGGACCGCGAGGTTCTCGAGGTCGCGAACCGGGCGACCCAGCATCTCTACTTCACCAACCCGATCAAGAAGTTCGAGGAGCGATCCTCGTCCATGTTCGCGACGCATCCCAACGTCGTCGAGCGAATCAACCGCCTCCGCGAGCTCAGCGGCGAGCCCCCGCTCCAGCCGGGCGACGTCCAGGCCCTAGCCGGTCTCAACTGAGCCGGCGGTCGATCGACTGAGCGACCGGGCGGCCAACGGGGTCGCAGCGCGGCGGCTCCGGGTCCAGCGGCTCGTCGGCACGCCATTCGACGACCCGACGGCCGTCGTCCGGCACCTCCTCGCCGTCCAGTCACAGGACTACCCCGGCGCGAAGTGGGCCGTCGCGCAGCGAACGGCTGGGAGCGTCGATGCGGATCTCGATCGGCTCTTCGACGCGGGAGCGTTCGTTCGGACGCACGTGATGCGCCCGACCTGGCACTTCGTCGCCGCGGAGGACATCCGCTGGCTGCTCGGCGCGACCGCGCACCGGGTGCACCGGGCAAACGGCTTCCAGTACCGCAGACTCGGGATCGACGAGCGTCTTGCGAGCGAGGCTGCGGAGGTATTCCAGCGAGCCCTGGAGGGCGGACAAGCGCTCACCCGTGAGGAGCTGGGCGGCGAGCTTCGGGCGGCGGGCATCGAGGCCATGGGCCTTCGCCTGGGCTATCTGATTGCCCACGCCGAGGTCGAAGCCATCCTGATCAACGGCCCGCGGCGCGGCAAACGGCAAACGTTCGCGCTGATGGCCGAGCGGGTGCCGGCGGCGCCGACGCGCACGGTGGAAGAGGCGGCGGCCGAGCTCGCGACGCGCTACGTGCGCGGTCACGGCCCGGCGCAGATCATCGACCTCGCCTGGTGGTCCGGGCTGACCCTCGGGGAGGCACGGCGGGCGTTCGAGATTGCCGGACCTGTGCTTCGGCGCGAGGAGATCGGCGACCGCACCTACTGGACCGACCCCGAGGAGCCCGACGGAGCCTCGGTCGACCCGGTGTCGCCCGCCATCCACCTCCTCCCCAACTACGACGAGCTGCTGATTGCGTTCCGCGACCGGAGCGACCACATGGACCCGGACCTTCCGCCGCCCGCCCGCGTCGCCGAGGCGGTCCTCGCGCACATCGTGGTCCGTGACGGCCTCGTGGTCGGCGGGTGGCGTCGAAAGGACGGCGGGCCGACGGTCTCGGTCTCGATCGACCTCATCGTTCCGTTGACCGATGTCGAGCACGTGGCGCTCCGGCGGGCGACCGAGCGGTTCGCGGCCTTCCTCGGTCGGCCGGTCGAGGTGTCGGGCCTCGATTGAGGGCCTCGAAGGGCCCGTGCTATCCTCCCGCTGCCGTCGGATCGGACCTGTTCGAGCCGTCGGACTCGCCGGGCCGAGATAGCTCAGTTGGTAGAGCACGCGACTGAAAATCGCGGTGTCGCCAGTTCGACTCTGGCTCTCGGCACCAACAACACCGGCGGGCGCAGCACCGAGCGGAAGTGGCTCAGTTGGTAGAGCATCACCTTGCCAAGGTGAGGGTCGCGGGTTCGAGTCCCGTCTTCCGCTCCATTTCTTTGCCCGCAACAGGATGGCTGTGGTGACGATCGAAGGGGTCGGCCTCCTCGGGCTCGCAATCCTGCTGGGCGTCGCGGGTCTGCTGTGGATTCGCCGAATCGTCAAGGACGTCGAGGACAACTAGCGGCGGGTTCTTCCTACTGCTGGGTAGGCCCAGGGGGTACGCGGGCCGTTGGTAGATCGGCCCGACGGTGCATCAGCGAGCACTTGGCTCTGGTGCCCTCGAACCAAGGCCGCGCAATCTCATGGCGTGCCGGGCGTGGAGCGGAGTGATGACGGGCTTTACGCTATCGGCCGCGCGCTGCCCCTTCGTCTAGTGGTAGGACAGCGGACTTTGAATCCGTTAGGCGAGGTTCGAATCCTCGAGGGGCAACCATCTCGACGGGCCATGGCACAATCCCCGGGCCTCGAGGCGACGTGGTGAAGTGGTTCAACACGGAGGTCTGCAAAACCTCTATTCACCGGTTCGAATCCGGTCGTCGCCTCCAACTCCCTGAACGTCGACCTTGGCTCTTGCTGGGCGCTCCAGGCCCGCGTCGCGCCCCTGGATCCGACCGGTCAGGCGCCCGTCAGGCCCGCCTCCTGCATGCGCGCCGGCGAATCGGCGCAGGTGCATTCGTTGACAGCCGCCTGGTTCCTGCGGGTGTGGAGCCACATCGCGACGACCATCGGCACGAACACCGCCAGGTTGTAGAGCAGGTGCAGCTCGGGGCGGGGGATGAGCTGCTGGAGGATGCTGGTCGGCACCGGCGAGCCGAACAGGTTCGCGCCCGCGACCGCCTGTGCCTGGAGCAGCGAGTGCTCGACGAGGTGCCAGCCCTGGATCGCGAGGGACGCCGTCCACCAGCCGCGGGCGGCGCCCCGGAAGCCGGGTCGCAGGAGCACCAGGCCCACGAGCATGAACAGCGCGTAGCCGAAGTGCATCACCTCGGACTTGACCAGCCACGGGAAGACGTACCCAAGCGCGCCCAGCGCGTCCGGGCGCGGCATCCCGAGGATCCAGATCTGGGCGGCCTGGAACAGGTGCTCGACCCAGTGGAGGATGACCACGGCGAGGTACACCCACAGGGCTCGCTCGTGCCACTGGCCGTTGAGCTTCTCGCCGAAGCCCTGTCTCGTGATGGTCGCCATCATCGATCCCTCCCGCAATCCGATGGTATCGGTGCGGTGCCTTGTCACCCCGCCTCGAGCGCGGGTGGACGCCACGTTCGGGCCGTCCTGCCAAGCATCCACAGGGCCGCAACGGCCGTGAGGCCGATCGCTGTCCAGAGCAGCTC
Source organism: Candidatus Limnocylindrales bacterium (assembly GCA_046707905.1). Lineage (GTDB taxonomy): Bacteria > Chloroflexota > Limnocylindria > Limnocylindrales > CSP1-4 > UBA5189. The sequence goes on along the minus strand of JBKKDM010000213.1, from coordinate 4,019 downwards.
CCGCATGGGAAGCAGCGACGTCGGCGCGGGCGCCACGACCACCGGATCGAGACTCCAGCTCTCACTGCCCTCGGAGACCGTGATCATCACCACGTCATACGCGGTCACGCCCGCGACGCTCTCCCAGCCGTTGGGCGTGGTGGTCGAACGGACGACCGACATCGGGGTCGCGTTCACCGCGACGCTGATGGTGGCCTCGGCGGGGGCGGCCGATCGGCCGTCAAAGAGCACGATCAGGTGCGGCGCCGTCGCGTCCCCGGCATCGGGAAAGACCTGCCACAGCGAGATTCGATACGGCCCGGCCGCGAGGTCGCGAGCGAGTGGCCGCGCGTCGTGGTCGCCGTGGGCGAACGCGGGCGCCGCGAGGGCGACCGTGCCGACGGCGGCGGCGAGGACTCCGGCGAACAACCGTCGCTTCATCGCGTGCAACGGTACCTGCGTCATCCGCTCCATTCCAGGCGCGGCGGAGGAAGCGTGCGCAAGGCAGCCGCCCAGCGGACGCCTACGCTTGCCGCATGCCCGAAGGCCGTTTCCCGGAACCGATCGAGCGGCTCGACGTCCGGATCACCTCGACGCTGGCCCGCGTAGCCGTTCCCACGCTCCGGATCGCGCTGGGCGTCGTGTTCCTGTGGTTCGGCGTCCTGAAGTTCTTCCCCAACCTCAGCCCGGCGGAAACCCTCGTCGGGCGGACGATCGAGCAGCTCACGTTCGGGTTCGTTCGACCGGACGTCTCGCTGCCGATCCTCGCCGCCTGGGAGTCCGTGATCGGAATCGGTCTCATACTCGGGCGAGGGCTTCGAGGCGTCCTGTTCCTCCTGGCCCTGCAGATGGCCGGGACGTTCACCCCGCTCCTGCTCTTCCCCCAGGAGACCTTCAGCACGTTCCCGCTCGTGCCGACGCTCGAGGGCCAGTACATCATCAAGAACATCGTGCTCATCGGGGCGGCCTTGGTCGTCGGCGCCACCGTCCGGGGCGGCGGAATCAGCCCGGATCCGGCGGTTCCGCCGGCGGCTATCCGCGACACTGGCTGAGCGAGCCGGCACGGTAGGCTGACGAAGCCGAAGTGGCGGAAGGGCAGACGCGGCCGACTTAAAATCGGCTGGGGGCAACCTCGTGCGAGTTCGAATCTCGCCTTCGGCACGAGTCAGGTGCGCCAGAGGACCTCGTAGCTGGCAACCGGCTCGTCGAAACCCTTGAGGCGACGGCGCCGCGACGGGCCGAACTCGAACCCCTTGCCCCGCGCCAGATCGTGGACGCCGCTCGAGACCAGGATCGATCCCGGTTGCGCCAGCTGGCACAGCCGCGCCGCCAGCTGCACCGCCGCCCCGAACAAGTCCCCGCGCTCGGTCACGGGCTCGCCGGCCGCCAGGCCGACGCGAACCCGGATCGGGGCCGCCGAGCTCGCCTCGCGAGCCGCCAGGTCCCGCTGGATGTCGATCGCGCTCCGGATCGCGGCCACGACCGAGGGGAACGCCGACATGATGCCGTCGCCGGTGTGCTTGACCTCCGAGCCGCCATGGCGACCCAGGGACGCCTCGACGATCCGATCGTGGTCGCGGAGCATGGCCATCGCCGGCGCGTCGCCAAGGGACTGGGTGAGATTCGTCGAGCCCTCGATGTCGGTGAAGAGGATCGTTCGGAAGGCCGTCTCGACGTACGGCTCGCCCGGCGGATGGTTCAACAGGCCACCCATGAACCGCTCCACCACTGACTGGTCGACCTCGACGATCTGGGTCCCGACGAGGCCATGGGAGGCCGCGTGCGCCGCCTCGACGGCATCGCTGTTGGGTCCCGTGGCGAGGCAGAAGGCCGTCTGCCTCGACATGTCGAACCAGTAGGTCAGGAAGTTGACGTCGAACCGGTTCTGGACGGCGAGATCCTGGATGTGGGCTCGGGCGATGTCCTCGGCCTTCATGCCGGCGAGCTCATGGCGGTCCATGTAGTACGGCATACGCGGAGGATGCCACCGTCCCGTCCTTTCGTCTCGACTTGCAACGCCGCCGCAAGGTCAGCCCCTTGGCGAGCCTTCGGCGAGTCGGCAGACTGGCGGGAAGGTCGTCGGCGGCGGTCGCCATCGCCCCGAGGGAGTGCTCATCGGCCCCAGCGAAGCGGTGATTCTGTGATCGTTCGCGTCCTTCGAGCCACGGTGCGTCCACGTCGCGTCGGGGCGTTCAACGCGCTGTTCCGCACCCAGGTCTCGCTCCTGAATCCGGGACCCGGGCAGGCGCCGGGCGCCGAAGCCCGCTAGCTTCGGCCGAAGATCCCCGCGAGCCCGCGCCGGCGCGTGTCGTTGATGGACGCCGGGGCGTCCTCGCCGAGGATCACGGCGGCCAGCTGGTCGAACCGGCGCGCCGGCTGGGACGTCGGTGCGCCCGCGAAGACCGGCGTGCCCTGGTTGGCGGCCCGCAGATACAGCAATGGGTCGTACGGGATCCGGATCGCCACCCGGCGCCCCAGCGCTGTCTCGATGTCGCCGGGCGTCAGCGTCTGGAGGGCATAGGTCTCGTTGACGACGATCGTCGGCTCGGCGCGCTGGCCGTTGCTCTCGCCGAGGTATTCGAGCATGCCGTGGACGGACTTCAGCGCCGGGAAGTCGGGCGTCACGACGAAGACCACGTCGTCGGCGGCGTCGAGGGCGGCGACGACCCGATCGTCGAGATGCGAGCCGAGATCGGCAACGACGGTCGGAACCGCCGCGTTAACCGCCTCCAGGATCCGGGTCGTGTCCGCAGCCGGCATCAGCTCCCGCGGGGTCGGCTCGACGGAGCCCGCCAGGACGAGCACGCCCGCTTCGTGCCGGGTCAGGTAGGTCGAGCGAAGGATCTCCGGGCTGATCGACCCGGCGCTGTCGCGCATCAGGTCGGAGACTGTCAACCTGGGACGGAGGTCGAGGTGCGTGGCGACCTGGCCGCCCATCGGCGTCAGGTCCACGAGGGCCACCTGGTCCGGCGCGCGAGCCGCAATGGCCAGGGCGAGGTTGACCCCGATCGTCGTCGTGCCGACGCCACCCTTGGGGGAATAGAGGACGATCAGTCGCTGCCCGGGCCGGCGGGTTGATGCCACGACCGCGCTGGGACGCATCTCCTTCGAGCGTCGGTGGCGGAGGTCCAGCGCCTCGACCCTGGCGTCGAGCTCGCGATCGTCGACCGGCCGCATCATCACGTCGTCGGCGCCGGCCTCGAGCAGGCCAATCCGCTCCTCGACGTCGTCGGATGACGTGATCGCGAGGATCGGGACCTCGGCCAGGGTCTCGACGGCGCGGATCTCGCGGGCCAGGTCGGCCAGGGTGCGGGAGCCGCTGGCGACGTCGAGGACGATCACGTCGTGGTCCGCCGCGGCCGCGATCAGGCCGTCGGGATCATCGACGCGGGTCAGCGCCCGGCCGCTCTTCCCCAGCGTCTTCGCGAGGGGATCGCTGGTGGCATTGCCGAGCAGGACGATTCGAGTGTCGGACACGGGTCTCCTGGGCAGTTCGGGGAATGGCGCCGACAGAGGATACAACCGGGTTCGCCGCACGCTCGCCGCCGGATCAACCCGGCAGCGCAACAGGGTTGTTGCGGTACCTCGTGCTAGACTCCCGCCTCTTCGAACCTTTCTGCTCGGAGCGACGTCGTCGTGAGCCGGGCATCCCCACAGGAAGGAGTACGAACGGCCGTGCGCCGCTACGAGCTCATGCTGGTCTTCCGTCCGGACGCGCCGGACGATCGGATCGCAGCGATCATCGATCGCACCACCCGCCAGATCACCGCCACCGGCGGCCAGATCGTCAAGGTCGCCCCATGGGGCCGCCGCCGGCTGGCCTACGCCATCGACCGCCACCGCGAGGGCGCCTATCACATCGTGGTCTTCGAATCGCCCACCGACGGCATCGTCGAGCTGGAGCGAGGCCTGGGCATCACCGAGGAGGTCCTCCGCCACCTGATCGTGCGCCAGGAGCGCCCGGCCCGCGCGATGCGCGATCCGGACGCGACCGACGACGAGGGCGACGAGTCGCTGCTTCCTTCCGCAGAGGACGAGGA
>JBKKDM010000212.1:0-62317 GCA_046707905.1 Candidatus Limnocylindrales bacterium | reverse complement strand
AAGACTCAGGCCATGAGGTGGGTCAGCCCGGTCCCGGCGGAGTGGACGGTCCACAGGCTCTGGTACGGAAAGGCCGCCGAGCTCGCATCGAACGCGATCTCGCCGCGCGTCGGGGACCACGCCGCCTTGTCTGGCGACAAGGTCCCCGGAGTGATCCGCCGCAGTCCGGACCCATCCAGGCCGACCACGTACAGCGCCCCGGAGCGCTCATCGAAGACACCCGTGAAGACGAGCTCGGTCCCGTCGGGCGAGAAGCGCGGTGCATAGACGACCGTGACGCCGTCGGGGAGGCCGGTCACCTTGCGCAGATCGCTGCCGTCAAGCGCGCTCATCACGTACACGCCTTCGCTGCCAGGCACCGTCGAGTCGAAGGCGATCAGCGTTCCGTCGGGTGAGTACGCCGGGTCCCCGTAGAGCCCGGGCGAGTGCGTGAGACGAACGACGTTCGCCCCGTCGGGGTCCATCGTGTAGACGTCCCAGATCTCGAATCCGTCATCGAGGTCGGGATCATCGAAGTTGGCGTTGAACGCGATCCGCGCCCCGTCGGGTGACCAGGTTGCCCAGCCAGCCTCGCGGCCCGGAGCGGTCGGAACGCGGACGGCGCGGGTCAGGTCCACGCACGATGTCCAGGTCTGGAACCGGCCATCGGGACCCGGGCGCATGAACACGATGGACCCGGCGGGCGCCGGACCGATCGTCTCGGTCGCGATCACCAGCTTGGTGGGGCCGGGCGTCGCTGGGGATGCCGATTGCGCGGGCGGCGCCGCCGATGGCGTCGGGGCCAGGGTCGCCGGGCCCGAGGCCTGGCCACAACCCGCGATCAACCCGGACACGAGCGCGAGAACGATCGAACGACGCATGGTCAGCTCCTGTCAGGTCGAGGTCGATTCCGTCACCCAAGTGGTGAGGCCTGACAGGTATGGCGAGCCGGCGAACCGCGTCGTTCCGGAATCGGCCCGGCACCGGTTCGGCGCGTACCATCGCCATCCCATGAAGATCCAGGAAGCCGACGCCAAGAAGCTCCTGCTCGCGCAGGGCCTGCCGGTGCCGCCGTGGGAGGTCGCCCGCTCCCCCACCGAGGCGCGTGCCGCTGCCTCGCGGCTGCTCCACGGCGCCGGGCGCGCCTCGCAGGTCGTGATCAAGGCCCAGGTGCTGGTCGGCGGACGAGGGAAAGCGGGCGGCGTGAAGCTCGCCTCCTCCGACGACGAGGCCGAACACGTCGCCGACGCGATCCTCGGGATGCAGATCAAGGGCATCACCGTCCGCAAGGTCCTGGTGGCCCCCGCCGCGGACATCGTCAAGGAGTACTACCTCGCCGCCGTCCTGGACCGGGCGGCCCGGCAGATCCTCCTGATGGGCTCCGCCGAGGGCGGCGTCGAGATCGAGCAGGTCGCCGTGGACAACCCGGACGCGATCGTCCGGGTCCATGCCGACCCCGTGCTCGGGTTGCGCGACTGGCAGGCGCGCGAGCTGGCGTTCCGGATGGGCCTGGGCGGGCACCTCAAGGCGGCGGTCGCGATCGCCAAGGGCCTCGTGCGGACGATGCTCGCCAACGACGCGGACCTCGTCGAGATCAACCCGCTGGCCGTGATCCGCGGCGGCGTCGGCGGTGCGGAGGAGCAGCTCGTCTGCCTCGACGCCAAGATCACCCTGGACGACTCGGCGCTGTTCCGGCACCCGGACCACGAGGCCCTCCGCGACCCGGACGAGGAGGCCCCGGCGGACGCCGAGGCACGCCGCCACGACATCAGCTTCATCCACCTCGACGGCACGATCGGCTGCATGGTCAACGGCGCCGGCCTCGCGATGACCACGATGGACCTCGTCAAGCGCGCCGGCGGCGAGCCCGCCAACTTCCTGGACATCGGCGGCGGGGCGAAAGCCGAGCGCGTTGCCGCCGCGATGCGCCTGATCCTGGCCGAGCCCAAGGTCGAGGCGATCCTCGTCAACATCTTCGGCGGCATCACCCGCGGCGACGAGGTGGCCCTCGGGCTGATCGAGGCCCGCAAGGTCCAGACGCGAGACGTGCCGATGGTCGTGAGGATCGTCGGGACGAACGCCGAGGAGGCCGCGCGATTGCTCGAGGAGGCCCACTTCGAGACCGCGGCGTCGCTGGACGAAGCCGCCGAGAAGGCGGTCGCCGCGGCCCGCAAGGCGCGCGCCGCGTGAGCATCCTCGTCGGCAAGGAGACGCGGCTCGTCGTCCAGGGGATCACGGGGCGGGAGGGCGAGTTCCACGCCCGGGCGATGCAGGCCTACGGCACGGCCGTCGTGGCGGGCGTCACGCCCGGCAAGGGCGGTCAGACGGCGCTGGATGACTCGGTTCCGGTCTTCGACACCGTCTCCGAATCGGTCAGCGAGACTGGTGCGAACGCCTCCTGCATCTTCGTTCCGGCGGGTGGCGCCCCAGACGCGATCCTCGAGGCGGCCGCCGCCGGCATCGAGACGATCTTCTGCATCACGGAGGGCATCCCGGCGCTGGACATGGTTCCCGTGGTCGCGGCCGTTGCCGCGGCGGGAGCGCGCCTGATCGGGCCCAACTGCCCCGGAGCGACCTCGCCTGGCGAGGCCAAGGTCGGGATCATCCCGGGGTCGATCCATCGCGAGGGCTCGGTCGGCGTCGTTTCGCGCTCGGGCACGCTCACCTACGAGGCGGTCCAGGCCATGAGCGATGCCGGGATCGGCCAGTCGACGTGCGTCGGGATCGGGGGCGATCCGATCATCGGCTCGACCTTCCTCGACGTGCTCAAGCTCTTTGCCGCCGACGACGCCACGGGCGCGATCGTGCTGATCGGCGAGATCGGCGGTGCCGCGGAGGAAGAGGCGGCGGCCTGGGCAGCGACGAACCTCGCCTCCGTGCCGAAGGCCGCGTTCATCGCGGGCCGGACCGCGCCGGAAGGCAAGCGGATGGGCCATGCCGGGGCGATCATCTCGGGCGGCGCCGGGACGGCGGCCTCCAAGGTCGCAGCGCTCGAGGCGGCGGGCTTCCGGGTCGCGGGCTCCCCGACCGAGCTGCCGCAGCTCCTGCGCGACGCCGGCTACCGGGACTGACGTGTCGCTGACCACCGCCGACGTCCGGGGCCTGTTCGCGTACGACCGCTGGGCCACCCGCCAGGTGCTGGGCGTGCTCGACGGCGTCGACGAGTCGCTGTGGGGCGCGACGGGGGTCGTCGGCGAGCGCGGGTTGGGCTCGATCCTCGTCCACATGCTGGGCGCTCACCAACGCTGGCGGACGGGGATCGCGGACGAGGGCGAGGAGGATGGCCCGACCCCAAGGCCCGAGCAGGAGCCACTGCCGAACCCCACGGCCCTGGTCGCATGGTGGGAGACCGAGTTCGTCGAGATGGACGGCTTCCTCGGCGGGATGACCGACGGCGGTCTGGCCTACGTGCACGAGGGCATCGCCATCTGGCAGATGCTCACGCACCTGATGAACCACGGCACCCAGCACCGGAGCGAGGCCGCGCTCCTGCTGACCCAGGCCGGGAGATCGCCGGGTGAGCTGGACCTGATCGTGTACCTGGAGGAGGTCCTGCCAGGCCTCGCGAGTCAGCCCGTGGACGCGGCGGCCGGGTAGCGCCATGGGCCTCGTCATGGACCTCGTCGCCGGCCATCAGGACGAGATCCTGCTGGTCGTGGCGACGGACGACCTCGCCGCCTTCGGCGATCGGGACAGGTTTCGGGCCCACCTGACGTTCGGCGGCATCGTCGACCCGACGTGGCTCGACCTCTTCAGCCAGGCTGCGCGGGTCGTCACCGGCCGCGATGACCCGATGGACTTCCTCGAGGCCCGGACCGAGCTCGAGGGGCCCGCGGACCCGGGCGCTCGAACGCTCGAGCGGGTCGACGCCGGCTGGATCACGGCGATCGCGATGCTCGACGACCGCGACCTCGACGCCGTCACCGGCAAGTGGATCGACCTGCTCGAGGACGAGGTCGGCGAGCTGCCGCGCGAGGAGAAACCCTCGATCCGCAAGTTTGCCCACGAGATCGTCCTCTTCGCCCGTGAGGCAGACCGCGCACCCGCGGTGATCCTCGCCTGGTCGCTGTAGCCGGCTAGCCCCGTTCGGGCGGCTGCCCGCTCACGTCGCGACCGTGAACCCCAAACTCGTCCATGCAGGCCCGCCGGGTGCCTCGATGAGCTCGACGAGCACGCCGTGGCAGCTGCGCGGGTGGAGGAACGCCACCGGGCCCTCGGCGCCCTTGCGCGGCGCGGAGTCGATCAGCTCGACGCCGTCGATGCCGAGACGAGTGAGCTCCGAGGCAAGGTCCTCGACCTCGAAGCAGACGTGGTGGAAGCCCTCGCCCTTGTTGGCGAGGAATCGGGCGACGCCCGTCGTGTCGTCGGTCGGCTCGACGAGCTCGATCTTGGATTCGCCGACGCCCAGGAACGCGATCCGAACCCGGTCCTGCGGGATGTCCATGATCGTCTCGAGCGGCAACCGGAGCAGGTCGCGGTACAGCGCGAGCGACTCGTCGATCGACCTGACGATGACCGCGACGTGGTGGATCCGGCCTGGCGGCGTGAACGTGACCGGGGGCCGCTCATCTCGCCGCGTCGCCATCTCGCTCCCTCCCCGTCCCGCGTTAGACCGTGATGAGCTCGCGGTGGACGCCCCAAACCGTCCGCAGTGAGTTCGCGATCTCGCCGACCGTGGCGTAGGCCTTGACCGCCACGATGATGGGCGGGAGGAGGTTGTCCGTGCCGCGCGCGGCGTCCTCCAGTCGGCCCATCGCGGCCGCCCAGGCCGCGGGGTCCCGCTCCGCGCGGACCCGACGCACGCCCGCGACCTGCCGGCGCTCCGCCTCCGGATCGATTCGCTGGATCTTCGGCGGAGCGCCGGGCGATTCGTCCCGGAAGCGGTTCACCCCCACGACGACCTGGTCCCCGTCATCGATCGCCCGCTGGACCCGGTACGCGGACTCCTGGATGGAACGCTGCTGGAAGCCCGCCTCGAGCGCCCGCATCGTGCCGCCCATCGCGTCGATCTCGTCGAGGTAGCCCTGCGCCGCCCGCTCCAGCTCGGAGGTGAGGGCCTCGACGAAGTACGAGCCGCCCAGCGGATCGGGGGTCTCTGCGACGCCCGCCTCGTAGGCGAGGATCTGCTGGGTCCGGAGGGCCAGCCGCACGCTGTCCTCCGTCGGCAGGGCCAGCGCCTCGTCGCGGGAGTTGGTATGGAGGCTCTGGGCGCCGCCCAGGATCGCGGAGAGGGCCTGGATCGTCGTCCGGACTACGTTGTTGTCGACCGACTGCGCGGTGAGCGACGAGCCCGCGGTCTGGACGTGGAACCGACAGGCCATCGAACGGGCGTTCGATGACCCGAACCGCTCCCGCACGATCGTGCTCCACATCCGGCGCGCGGCGCGGAACTTGGCGACCTCCTCGAACAGCTCCGACCACGCCGCGAAGAAGAAGCTCAGGCGCGGGGCGAAGTCATCGATCGCCATCCCCCGGGCGATCGCGGCCTCGCAGTAGGCGATCGCGTCGGCGAGGGTGAAGGCCAGCTCCTGGGCGGCGGTGGCGCCAGCCTCGCGCATGTGGTAGCCCGAGATCGAGATCGTGTTCCACTTCGGGAGCTCGCGGGCCGCGAACTCGAAGACGTCGGTCACGAGGCGCATCGAGGGTCCGGGCGGGTAGATCCAGGTCCCTCGCGCGATGTACTCCTTGAGGATGTCGTTCTGGACCGTGCCCGAGACCTTCGAGCGCTCGACACCCTGCTTCTCCGCGGCGGCGACGTACAGCGCCACGAGGGTGGCGGCCGTCGCGTTGATCGTCATCGCCGTCGAGACCTCCCCGAGCGGGATGCCGTCGACGAGCGTCTCCATGTCGGCGAGGCTCGAGATCGGCACGCCAACGCGGCCGACCTCCCCCTCCGCCTCCGGCGCGTCGGAGTCGTAGCCCATCTGCGTCGGAAGGTCGAATGCGACCGACAGGCCTGTCTGGCCCTGGCCGAGGAGGTAGCGGAAGCGGGCGTTGGTCTCCTCGGCGGTCGAGAAGCCGGCGTACTGGCGCATCGTCCAGAAGCGGCTCCGGTACATCGTCGCCTGGACCCCGCGGGTGAAGGGTGGCTCGCCGGGGCGACCGAGGTCGCGATCCTCGTCAAGGGCTGCGATGTCCGCCGGGGTGTAGAGGTCCCCGATCTCGATCCCGGAGCTGGTCTCGAACCGCTCGCGTCGCTCGGGCGCCGCATCGACCGCCTTGCGTCGGGTGCTTTCGCGCCAGCGCTGGCGGCCCGCGTCGGTCATTCGATCACGACCAGGAGGTCGCCGACCTCGATCGTCGAGCGCTGGCCGACCATGACCCGCTCGACGGTCCCCGCTCGCGGCGCCTTGAGCTCGTTCTGCATCTTCATCGCCTCGACGACGAGGAGCTGCTGGCCGGCGACGACGGCATCCCCCGGCGCGACCGCGACCGACACCACCACGCCCGGGATGATCGCATGCACTTCGGCGGGGCCGCTGTGCCCGGCGTCGCCCCGGTCGCGCCGGGCGCGCTCGCGCAAGGCAGCTCGCTGCTCCGACTCTACCTCGACCTCGAAGCGCCAGCCGTCGATCACGACCTCGATGAGTCGGCCCGTTGTCCGCCCCGGATGATCGAGCGGCACGAGGAGGACCTGATGCCGGGATGCCGTGCGGCCGTCGGCGCTCGCCGGGACCCTGAGCGTTGCCCGGCTCTCCCCCGCGGGCTCAAGCGAGCCGGTCTCGCCGCCCGGTGCGACGACCCGTGGCTCGACGAGGTCCTCCAGGGCGCCGCGGAGCGTTGCCCGAAGGTTCATCGAGGCCATCGGTCGACCGCATCCTGGATGCCTCGGCGGGGCCAGGCGCCATCCCGAGCGGGATCGGGGGCCGTCCCTCGGGCGCCGTCGCCAGCACCGCCCGTAACGCCACCGCCCGTAACGCCACCGCCGGCAGGCAGGTCGGCGTAGGCGTTCGCTGGCCTGCCATCGAGCCCTGCCAGGCCCGCGAGGCCCGCCGCGCCCTGGGCCAGATGTGCTGCGGCTGCCTGCTCCCCCGCCCCGTCCCAGCGGGCCCCGACCCAGCCCGTCGACAGGTCGGCCGACCGGAAGGTCGGGTCGCGCGCGACGAACCGATGGAACGGCAGGGTCGTCTGGATTCCGGCGATCTCGGTCTCGTCCAGCGCCCGACGAAGGCGGTCGATGGCAGCCGACCGGTCGCCCCCGTGGACCATGACCTTCGCGATCAGGTTGTCGTACTCGGGGGGAACGCGATCGCCGGCTTCGATGGCGGTGTCGACCCGCACGCCCGGACCGCCGGGCATGACCCAGCGGGTCACGCGACCCGGGGTGGGCGCGAAGTCCCGGCCGGGATCCTCGGCGGAGATCCGGACCTCGAGGGCGTGGCTCGCAGGGTCGGCGGCTTCGGTCGCCGCGCGCAGGGCGGCCTCCGAAAGCGGCTGGCCGGCCGCCAGGAAGAGCTGTTCGCGGACGATGTCCAGGCCCGAGACGAGCTCGGTCACGCCGTGCTCGACCTGGAGGCGCGTGTTGACCTCCAGGAAGTAGAACCGGCCGTCCGGCGCGCGGAGGAACTCGGCGGTTGCGGCGTTCCGCAGGCCGGCGGCCGTCGCGACCCGGACCGCGAGGTCGTGGAGGTGGACCCGTTCGTCGCGGGTCAGGCCGGGAGCGGGCGCCTCCTCGACGAGCTTCTGGTGACGCCGCTGGAGGGAGCAGTCACGCTCGCCGATCGCGACCACCCGGCCCGCGGCGTCGCCCAGGAGCTGGACCTCGATGTGCCGCGCCGGAGCGATCTCCCGCTCGAGGTAGACCGAGCCGTCGCCGAACGCCGAGGCCGCCTCATGCGAGCCCGCGGCCAGCGCGGCCGGCAGCCCCGCCGCTGACTCGACCCGCCGCATCCCCCGCCCGCCGCCGCCCGCAGCCGCCTTGACCAGCAAGGGGAAGCCGATCGCCTCGGCCTCCGCGACGATCTCCGCGACCTGGTCCGGCCGGTCGATCGGGGCGGGATCCAAGGTTCCTGGGACGGCTTCGACGTCGACGGCCCTGGCCGTTCGCCGGGCATGGAGCTTGTCGCCGAGGGCGTCGATGACCGCCGCGGACGGACCGACGAACACCAGGCCGGCCGCCTCGACCGCGGCGGCAAACGCCGCTCGCTCGGCGAGGAAGCCATAGCCCGGATGGATCGCCTCTGCTCCCGTGGCGATGGCAGCGTCGACGATGGCATCGATCCTGAGGTAGCTCTCGGCCGGCGCGGATGGCCCGACTCGGACGGCGGCGTCGGCGAGGCGGACATGGGCCGCCTGCGTGTCGGCGTCGCTGAAGACCGCGACGGTCTCGATGCCGAGCTCCCGGCAGGCCCGGATGATCCGGACCGCGATCTCACCGCGGTTGGCGATCAGGAGGCGACGGAACGGTGGCGTGCCCCCGTCTTTGCGCAAAGACGGGCGGTCGGGGACCGCCGCGGGCGTCGCCTCAGAGCGGGATGTTGCCATGCTTCTTTCGCGGGTTGGTGTCGCGCTTGGTCTCCAGCATCTCGAATGCCCGGATGACGCGGGGCCGCGTCTCCGAGGGACGGATGACGTCATCGACGTAGCCGCGGGCGGCGGCGATGTAGGGATTCGCGAACTCCGTCTCGTAGGCCGCGACGAGCCGACGACGTTCGGCCGCCGCGTCGTCCGCGGCCGCCAGCTCGTCCTTATGGATGATGTTGACCGCGCCCTCCGCGCCCATGACTGCAATCTCGGCGCTGGGCCACGCGAAGTTGATGTCGCCGCGGATGTGCTTGCTGCTCATGACGTCGTACGCCCCGCCGTAGGCCTTGCGCGTGATGACCGTCACTTTCGGGACCGTCGCCTCGCAGTAGGCATAGAGCAGCTTCGCGCCGTGCTTGATGATTCCGCCGTGCTCCTGACCCACCCCGGGCAGGAAGCCCGGGACGTCGACGAGCGTCAGCAGGGGGACGTTGAAGCAGTCGCAGGTCCGGACGAATCGAGCGGCCTTGGTGGACGCATCGATGTCCAGCGCACCGGCCAGCACCGACGGCTGCTGCGCGACGATCCCGACGCTTCGACCCGCAAACCGCGCGAAGCCCACGATGATGTTCGCCGCCCAGCCCGGTTGGATCTCGAGGAAGCTGCCGCCGTCGACGATGCGCGAGATGACGTCGTGCATGTCGTAGGGCCGGTTGGCATCGTCGGGGACGATGGTGTCGAGGGCGGCATCCATGCGGTCTGCGGGGTCGGAGGTGACGAGAACGGCCGGCGCCTCCAGGTTGTTCTGTGGCAGCTGCGCCAGCAGGCGCCGGGCCGACTCCAGCGCCTCGCCCTCGTCGTGGGCCGCGAGATGCGCGACGCCGCTCTTCGTCGTGTGAACACTCGCGCCGCCGAGCGCTTCGCTGTCGACGACCTCGTGCGTCACGGCCTTCACGACATTCGGGCCCGTGACGAACATGTAGCTCGTGCCCTCGACCATGATCGTGAAGTCCGTCATCGCGGGCGAGTAGACCGCTCCCCCGGCGCAGGGCCCCAGGACCACGGAGATCTGGGGGATGACGCCGGACGCCAGGACGTTTCGCAGGAAGATGTCCGCGTAGCCGCCCAGCGAGACGACGCCTTCCTGGATGCGCGCGCCACCGGAATCGTTCAGGCCGATGACCGGGGCGCCGACCTTCATCGCGAGGTCCATGACCTTGCAGATCTTCTCGGCATAGGCCTCGGACAGCGAGCCGCCGAACACCGTGAAGTCCTGGCTGAAGACGAAGACGAGCCGACCGTCCACCATGCCGTGGCCGGTGACCACGCCGTCGCCGAGGAAGCGCTCGCTGGTGCCGTCGAAGGCGTTGGTCCGCGACGTGACGAAGGCGTCCAGCTCGACGAACGACTCCGGGTCCAGCAGCAGGTCAAGCCGCTCACGCGCCGTCAGCTTGCCCATCGCATGCTGGCGCTCGATTCGGGTCACACCACCGCCGAGCTTCGACTCGGCCCGCAGCTCGTCCAGGCGACGGAGGCGTTCGTCGTTCGTCGGCACGGCAGGCTCCTCGACGGATGCGATTTGGCGGATGGCGTGTGATGCGGCGCTGCGGGACGTCCGGGGCGATGCGTCTTTGCGCACAGACACCAACGATTCGGCAGCCCCCCGGCATTCTAGATGTGCGCCGCCGCGTTCTATCCATCGACCGCGATGCCGGGTCGTAGCTCCCGAATCAGTCGAAATCGCCGCCCCGCTGGCCGGAACAGGAGACCCGACTAATCCACACTTCGGTGCACAACTCGGTCATCCTGTGGATAAGTCAAGGGCGCCGGACGGTCCTCGCTGCGCTACGATCGACGCGGTGACGGGGCCTGCGCCACGGCCAGTTTGTCGCCGTTGAGTGCCCCCAGACAGCGCCATCGCGAGGGAACGAGGTGAGGCCCCGGTGACGAATGTGATCGCGATTGCCAATCAGAAGGGCGGGGTCGGCAAGACCACGACGGCAATCAATCTCGCGGGCGCGCTGGCCGAGGACGGCCTGCGCATCCTGTGCATCGACATGGACCCGCAGGCGAACCTCACGGCAGGCCTGGGCATCAATCTCAACACCGTCGAGATCTCGATGGCGGACGTGCTCGTCGGCCGCTCGACGATCGACGAGATCATCCGCGCGACCGAGACCGAAGGGATCGACTGCGCGCCGGCGCACATCGACCTCGCGGCGACCGAGGGCGAGCTGTTCACCATGCTCGGCCGGGAATCGCTCCTCCGCGACTCGCTCGATGGCAAGCTGCGCAAGCGCTACGACTACGCGCTGATCGACTGCCCACCGAACCTCGGTCTGCTCACCGTCAACGGCCTGGTGGCGGCGGACGGCGTGATCATCCCGGTCCAGACGCAGTACTACGCGATGAAGGGCCTGACGAACCTCGTCAAGGTGATCAACACCATCCGGCTCAAGCTGAACCGCCGCTTGAAGATCCTGGGGCTGCTGCCGACGTTCTTCGACGGTCGCACGAACCTCGCGAAGGACATGCTTGACGAGCTTCGCGTCGTCGGGGACCACCACGTGTTCAACGCGATCATCCGGAACACGGTCAAGCTCGGCGAGGCGCCGCTGGTTGGGCGGCCGATCACGTCCTATGCCACGAACACGGACGCGGCTCGGACATACCGCGAGCTCGCGCGGGAGGTTGTCGACCTTGGCCAGAACTGATTTCCGCGCCGCCGCGGCGCGGCGGCTGTCCGAGGAGCGCGAGCTCTCCCCTGCCATCGTCAGCCTGCTCTCGAACGATCGCCACGGTCGGGTGCGCGGCGGCGTTAGGAATCTCGAGATCGATCAAATCCAGCCAAACCCCGAGCAGCCCCGCGTGGTCTTCGACGAGACGACGTTGGAGGAGCTCGCGGCCTCGATCCGAGAGCACGGCGTCCTCCAGCCGATTCTCGTCCGCCCGCTTGACGGCGGCGAGTTCCAGCTGATCGCCGGCGAGCGGCGCTGGCGGGCCTCCAAGGCGGCCGGCCTCGAGACCATCCCGGCGCTCGTCGAGGAAATCGACGACGACACGGCGCTCGAGATCTCCATCATCGAGAACCTCCAGCGCGAAGACCTCACGCCACTGGACGAGGCGGCGATGTACGACCGAATGGTTCGCGAACATGGCTACTCCGTCCGGCGCCTGGCGCAGAAGCTGGGCAAGGACAAGGGCTATCTCGAGAATCGGATGCGCCTCGCCGACGCCCCGGAAGAGGTGCGGGAGCTGGTGTCCTTGCGCAAAGACACCCTGTCGCACGCCTACGAACTGATGAAGGTCACCGACCCAAAGAAGCGCAAGCGGCTCGCGGCGCAGGTCGCAAGAGGCGAGCTGACGCTCATCAAGCTTCGGGACAAGATCGAGGGCCGCCCCGCGCGGTCTGCGCCATCGGAGCCCACTGATGGCGACGACGTCGAGCGCAGTGGCGACGAGACGACAGACGAGGCCGAATCCGCCTGGACCGGGCGACGACGCGAGCTCTCGGCGGCCAGCCTTCGGGACGACTCGCTCATCGCCGCCAAGCAGCAGCTGACTGATGCGGTCGAGGGCCTGATGGACATCCTTCGCGCTCCGGACGTCGTCGGCGGCATCGCGGCCGTCGACCGGGCCAACCTTGCGAAGTACCTCATGATCGCCAAGCTCCGCCTGGAGAACGCGATCGCGGTGATCCGGAGCGACGGGAGCAACTAGCTCCGACCCACCGCCCGAGGAAACGAGAAGAGCCCCGCCAGAGCGGCGGGGCTCTTCGATTCAGCGGTGGCGGCGAATCGCGTACGTGTTAGGCGCCGTGCTTGGCCTTCCCCTTGGCCTTGCCGTGACCCTTGCCCTGGCCCTTGCCGTGGGCGCCCTTGGTGGCAGTCGCCGCGGCCGGAGCGACCTCGGTCTCGGTCTCGGCGTTCGGATCCACGGTGCACGACGCGGCATCGGCCTTGCCATGGTGGGCCCAGCAGCGAACGAACGCCCCGTGGTTGGAAAACCACTCTGGCCACTCGGCCTGATGGGCCGCCCAGCACGCGAGCGAGCCGTGGTTCAGCAGTGCGAGCGCTTCCTCAGTGGCGACACTCGGGTCGGTGGCGCAATGCTCGCCGCCGGCACCCTCCCCGTCGGCCCCTGCGCCCTCGTCGGCAGCCTCGTCCTCGTCTTCGCTGTCCTCGTCCTCGTCTTCGCTGTCCTCGTCCTCGACTTCGCTGTCCTCGTCCTCGTCGGCGTCCTCGTCGACGTCCTCGTCGGAATCCTCGTCTTCGCCGGCTTCGTCGTCTTCGCCGAGGATCTCGTCGCCGTCGACTGCGTTGCCGGTGTCGGAGGCGGCGTTGGCGAGGCCCGGCCCGGCGGCGGGAGGCGTGGACGCAAACGCGAGTCCGGCGGACAGGGCGAGCACGGTCAGCGCGAGCAGGAGGTGTCGGGTGTGACCGATCAGTGCGTGCATCAAGGCTTGGGCTCCTCGTTGGTGAGAGATGAGAACGTCATCGACCATAACGACCGGCCGGGCGCCTGGTTAGTGGCCCTTTCGGGTCGTACCTTGGTCCGGTGCGCGCCCGCCACGGGCCGGCGAGGCTCCCCCGCGAGGCGCCGCGGTTCTCGCGAAGCGCCGAGGTCGGCCGCGGACTTCGCGCACGGAGCGTCTTCGTTCAGGCCCCGGCGACCGAGGCCGCCGTTCCGGCGAGCCACCCGAGGCCGATCCCAGCGACCCCCACGGCCTCGAGCTCCCAGCCTCGCTCCCGGACCGCCGGACGGACTGCCCGGAGCGCCACGGCCCCGAGCGCAAGGGCGGTGACGCCGGCGAGCACGGCCCACGTCCGGAGGCCCCGCAGGACCTCCAGCGGGATGAGCGAAGGGCTCCCGGTCGGCGCTCCCCCACCAGCCGGCACCGCTGGTGCCACGAGAACGGCGAACGCCGCGACCACACCGAGGAGCACCGCATGCGCCAGCCAGGCCCGCCTCGGTCCAAGGGCGACCACGGCCCCGCGTCGCTCGGTCCGGGCATCCCGCTCGAGGTCGACGAGGCCGTTCGCCAGGGCGAGGGCGGCACCCGCTCCCAGGCCTGCCGGGATGAGGGCCAGCAACCCGGGCGGGACGGAGCCTGTGGCCCCGAGCCAGGCGTGGATCGGGACGACCGGCAGCGCCAGCGCCAGGGGCAGCCACGACCAGGTCGTCCGGGAGAGGCGCAGGTCGTACGTCGCCCCGAGCCCCAGCGCCACGGCGCCGGCCACCCCGGCTCCAAGTCCCGACAGCCCGGACAGGACGACGCCCACGAAGCCAGCGGCGCCGGCGACGGCCAGTGCGAAGCCCGGCGAGACCATTCCGGCAGGGATCGGCTTGGCCGGCTTCTCCCCCGCGTCTCGCTCGCGATCCACCCAGTCGTTCAGCGCCCCGATCGATACCTGGATGGAAAGCATCGCGAGCCACAGCCGCGCCCCGACGAGCGCCGGCGCTCCCGCGAGGGTCGCGATGGCCAGCGTCGCGGTGGCGACGAGGAGCGAGGGGAATGGGTGGCCAAGGCGCACCGCCCCGGCGAGATGACGGAGCCGGCCGGGCTCAGACGTACACGAGCTCGTCGAAGTTCGAGACGAGATACTCGATCAGGCGCCCGCGGCTGTCCCCGACGAGCGCCCGCACGCCCGGGACCAGGACCCACAGGCTGACGGTCGGGACGATCAGGCGACCATTGGCGTCGCGCCCCAAGGTCCGTGGCGCACCGCCACCGAAAGCGAACGCCCGTTCGAATTCAGCCTCGGTGAGCTTCGCCGCCGATCGGAAGTCGTTGACGACCTTCACGATCCCCCGGCGCTTCACGACGTCTCGCATGAGCTCCGAGACCCAGCGGTCGATCTGGTCGTCCGGTTGGTCGGCGAGCCGCTCGCGGTACTCCTTCGGATTGGCCGACAGGCCGGTGCCGCTCATCGGGGCCGAGTATGCCAGACAGCTCTCGGGGAACGTCGCCCTCAGCGAGCGGCAGCGATGACCTCGACGCCAGGTTCCGGGGACAGCGCGGCCGAGTCGGCAACGATCGATGCCAGCGGCGGGATCGGCACGTCCGCCGGATGGGGGCCGCGGCGATGCTCGGCCGCGGCTCGCCCACCCTCGCCCCAGTCGTTGAAGAGGTCCGTCAGCCAGCCCTCGAACCGGCTCGGTGGCGACAGGTCGCGGTCGCCCGCGACCATCGCCTTGATCGCGTGCCACGCGACCGCCGAGTAATGGTCGATGTTGCGCTTCGACGGCCGCCCTTCGACGTCGATCGGCTCCCCGAGCCGGACCAGGATCCGGCCCCGGAAGATCGCCGCAGAGATCCCGGTGATCGCAACCGGGACGATCGGGACTCCGGCGCGAAGCGCGAGGTACGCCGCCCCATCCTCGAATGGCAGGAGGTCGCCCTCGTGGACGTGGATGGAGCCCTCGGGCGCGATCGCCAGCGAGCCGCCGGAGTCGAACACGGCCTGGACGTAGCGGACGGACGTGATGAGGTCGTCCTTGAGCGGGCTGAACGGCACGGGCACGCCGGTCCACCACATGAACCGGTTGCGACGGCCCTCCTTGAGGTTCTCCTGCTTGGGGCCGTAGAAGTACAGCCGGGGCGCCTTCGGGAACGTCGCCAGCAGGAGCATCGGGTCCATCCAGCTGAGGTGGTTGAAGGCATAGACGCAGGGCTCGTCGAGGAACCGCTCCGGATGGACGACCGTGATCCGGAACCAGCCCTTCATGATCAGCTTCGAGACCGTCCTCGAAAACCAGTTCCGGAACCAGCGCTGGAACCTGCCGAGGTCGCCGCGCGGGAGCAGCCGCGTCGCCGCCTCCCGGTCGGTGTGGTGTCGGGGTCCAGCAGCCGGGCTGGGCGGCGTGACAGGCCACTGGGGCTGCTCGGGACGCGTCGCGTCCGGCGCCACGAGCGGCTCGCTCGCGCCGATGGCCCGGCCGATCGTCTGGCTCATCCCCTCACTCCGGGCGCGAGACTACCACCCCGGGTCCACAGGTGAGGGCTATCGTGGGCGCCGCACGGTGGCGAACCGGAGGAACGATGCGCGTCGATCGACGGCTCCTCGGCTGGGGCCTGTTCTTCATCCTCGTCGGAGCGATCCCGCTCGCGACGCGCGCGGGCGCCCTCGACCCGGAGCTCGTCGGTCGCTGGCCGACGCTGTGGCCGCTCCTCCTGATCGGCTGGGGCATCGGCCTGCTCCTCCGCGGCAGCCCGATCGATTGGGTCGGCGGCGGGATCTCGGCGGTCGTCTTCGGGATCATGGGCGGCGGGCTGCTCGCTTCGGGCTTCGCCGGCGCCCCCGTCTCCACTGGCTGTGGCGGTCAAGGGCCTGGCACGGCGTTCGCGACCCAGTCGGGGACGATCGCGAGCCCGGGTCGCCTGACCATCGAGCTCAGCTGCGGCAGCCTGACGGTCCAACCGACGTCCGGATCGGCATGGTCCATCTCCGGAACGGAGTTCGACGGCGAAGCGCCCGAGATCGACATCGAAGGCGACGCGGTGGACATCGAGGCCGGCAGCCGCGGCTCGTTCTTCGCCAGCGCCGGCCGCACCGACTGGACGGTCTCGGTCCCGACCGACCCGCAGCTCGAGCTCGGCATCACGGTCAATGCCGGCGAGGGCTCGATCGCGCCGGCCGGGAACCTCCAGTCGGTCAACCTCACGGTCAACGCCGGATCCGCGCTCCTCGAGCTGACCCGCACGAGCGCGCTCGGCGACGTCAACGCCACCCTGAACGCCGGCAGCGCGACGATCGCGCTCCCGCACGGCGGTCGGTCGGCAAACCTCTCGCTGAATGCCGGCAGCCTGACCATCTGCATGGCGCCGGGGGCGCCGATGCGGGTGGCCTGGGGCGGGGCGCTCGGCTCGAACGACCTCGATGCCGCAGGCCTGACCAAGGTCGACTCGAACACCTGGGAGAGCCCGGGCCTGAACACGTCGTCGCCGTATCTCGACCTCCGGGTCAGCGCGAACGCCGGGTCCTTCCGCCTCGACCAGGACGGCACCTGCGATGCGTGACCGGCTGTATCGGTCGCGCGAGGACCGGATGCTCTTCGGGGTCGCCGGCGGGATGGCGCGCTTCCTGGACATCGACCCCTCGATCGTCCGGATCGTGTGGGCGCTGCTGGCGATCGTGGGCGGTGCGGGAATCCTCGTCTACATCGTCGCCGCGATCGTGATCCCCGAGGCGCCGGCGGGCTGGGCGTCATCGACGGCCTCCGGCGGCCAGGCGAGCTCCGGGGCCGCTGCGCCCGATGCGTCCTCGGGCGCAGCGTCGGGCGCCTCGGGCGGCCCGACCGCGACAACCGGGGCGGCAGGACCGGCCTGGGGCTATCGGGCGGGCGTCGAGCGACGGGAGCGCGGTGGCGGGGCGGTGGTCCTCGGACTGGTGCTGGTGGTGCTTGGCGCCTGGTTCCTGCTCCAGCGCTTCATCCCCCAGATCGACTCGGACGTCCTGTGGCCAGTGGTCCTGCTGCTGCTTGGCGGGGCGCTCGTGGTGGGGTCGCTGCGGCGCTGAGACATCAGTCCGTCATCGTCTGGACGTAGACTGCGGCCATCCACTCGAAACCAGGAGCGATCTCCGCATGTTCTCCTTCGGCCGCCCAGATAAGCTGCCCTCCCCCACCGACGCCCTTCCCGGGCGCGCCACGCCGATCCTCGAACCGCGCCCGCACACGATCCTCGGGACACCGATCGCCGGCCCCTACCCGGACGGCTTCCAGGTCGCCGAGTTCGCCCTCGGCTGCTTCTGGGGCGAGGAGAAGACGTTCTGGGAGCAGCCCGGCGTCTGGACGACGGCCGTCGGCTACCAGGGCGGATACACGCCCAACCCCACGTACAAGGAGGCCTGCACCGGCAAGACCGGGCACGCCGAGGCGGTCCGCGTGGTCTTCGACCCCTCGAAGACCTCCTACGAGAAGCTCCTGAAGGTCTTCTGGGAGAGCCACGACCCGACGCAGTCGATGCGCCAGGGCAACGACGTCGGGACCCAGTACCGCTCGGCGATCTTCGTCCAGGACGAGGCGCAGCGCCGGGCGGCCGAGGCCTCGAAGGCGATGTACCAGGAGATCCTCAGCGCCTCGGGTTACGGCCCGATCGCGACCGAGATCACGGGCCCGCCTGCGCCGACGTTCTACTTCGCCGAGGACTACCACCAGCAGTACCTCGACAAGGTCCCCAACGGCTACTGCCCGAACCACGCCACCGGCGTCCGGCTGCCCGACGGGTTCGCGGTGATCCCGCTGCAGTACATCGATCAGGCATCCTGAGCGCAGACGGCAGCGCGGCCTGCCCGTGCGAGGTGATGCGATGACTGACCCGATCGAGGACATCATCGGTGACTACCGAGGGTTCGCCGCCCAGCAGCGCGACCGCCTGCTGGCGCGCGGCATCGACATCGCACCGTACTCGCTCAGCCACCTCGCCTTCCGCGTGCCCGAGTGGGACGAGTACGTGCACGTGCGCACGCTCCTGGAGCGTCACGCAGTGGCCAATCGCGAGAACGTCTGGAACGGCCGGCCGATCTCCCTGATCCTTCCGACCGAGCCGCTCGAGGTCCTCGACGGCAAGGTGGTCCCGATGATCGAGCTCATCGCCCCGGTCCACCAGCGCGTCTACAAGATGGGCCTGGAGCACCTCGGCGTCGTGGTCGGCGAAGACACCTTCGACGCGTTCGTGGAGCGCCACAAGCCCGTCCTGACTGGCCAGCAGTTCCAGGGTCCGGACAGCACGCCCGACCCGGTCTACATCCTGATGGAGGACTTCACGCACGTGAAGTTCTACCGACTCTCGCTGCAGGCCTCGGTGGAGGTCTTCGAAGGTCCCTTCAACGCCGGGTTCCACCACGTGGAGGGCTGGGTCCCGCAGCGCCTGGTCACGGCGACCGGCCCCAATCCCCTGCCCCGGTAGGCGGGACCAGCCGTGATCGATCGGGGGTTGCCGAGGTTCCGATATCACCCGGATCCGGTCGGCAGCGGCATTCATCGTCGAGCCGGGTCGATGCCCGTATTGCGGGCTCGACCGCCAGTACGTCTACAGCGGACCGATCTACGCGGACGAGGAGCCGGAACCGCCGTGTCCCCGATGCATCGCCGATGGGTCGTTCGCGGCCCGGTTCGATGCCGAGTTCACGGATCCAGCGCCGTTGGACGGTCTTGATCCCGCCATCATCGACGAGGTCACGAGGCGAACGCCCGGCTATTCGGGCTGGCAGCAGGAGCAGTGGCTCACGCACTGCGACGATGCGGCGATGTTCCTCGGCCCCGTGGGCTACGACGAGCTGCTCGGCGATCCGGCGGCGCTGGAGCTGCTCCGGCAGGACATGGGCGGCAATGTGCAGGACCTGTCGCGGGACGGCCCGCCCACCGCCTACCTCTTCCAATGCCGGCACTGCGGCGTCGAGCTCGCCGACTGGGACGTCGACTAGAGCTGGCCGACAGGCTCCGGCGTGGGCGCCGCGGAGCGCGATTCGAACCACTCGGTCCGGAGTGCCAGCGCGCCGAACAGGAAGAACACCACCACACCGGTGAGCACCGGCGGCGCGAACCCGATCCCCAGGAACAATCCCAGCGAGAACGCCACCAGGCGGAGCAGGCGCTCGCGCGCGAAGAGGTACGAGAACGGCACGAGCAGGACCGTCGCCACGAGGATGCCGTAGAGATACCACTCCGCGAGGCCCTGGACGTTGAGCACGTTCACGACCAGATTGGCGACACCCGTGATCGCCGCCGCAACGGCGATCGCCCCGCCGAGGACGTGGGTGCGTCGCGCATCCGCGAGCCGGCTCACCAGGAGGATGCTGCAGGCGAACAGGAGCCAGGCCGCGGAGTATGCGAGCGCCGCGATTCCCGGCACGCTGGCGAGCTGCGTCAGGGACGGCTGCGCGAGCGCGAGGAGCGCGCTCACGGCCCAGGCCGCGCCTGTCGCGAGCCAGACCATTCGACGGGTTCGAGCGTCGCCGAGCATTGGCGCCACGCTAGCGGCCATGTCAACGCGCCGACGCGGCCGGCGATGCCCGGATCGGCGACCATGCACACATGGACCCTGACGACGACCCGCGGCCCGAGCTTTGGCTGGTCCGGCACGGCGAGACGGAATGGTCGCGGCTCGGGCGGCACACGGGTCGAACCGACCTCCAGCTGACCGACGCCGGCCGCGCCCAGGCCCGCAGCGTCGCTCGGAAGCTCGATGGCCACGACTTCGGCCTGGTGCTGTCGAGCCCTCTCTCGCGGGCCCTCGAGACGGCCCGCCTCGCGGGCTTCGCGGGCGAGGTCGAGACCGACGACGACCTGCTCGAGTGGCACTACGGCGCCGACGAGGGCCGGACGACCGCCGAGATCCGCGTCGACCGGCCCGGCTGGACGGTCTGGCGCGACGGCCCACGCGACGGCGAGACCGCGGCCCAGGTGGCCGCGCGCGTGGACCGGGTCATCGAGCGGGTCCGGGCGGCCGATGGCGACGTCCTTGTCTTTGCGCACGGACACGTGCTTCGCGTGCTGGCCGCCCGCTGGCTCGGCGAGCCGCCGACGGAGGGCCGGCTCTACGCCCTCTCGACCGCGACGGTGTCGGTGCTCGGGTGGGAGCGCGATACGGCCGTCATCGAGCGCTGGAACGAGGCCTGCGGGACGTAGGCCTCAGTCGAGAATCGGCGTCGCGAACGTCAGGAAGTCGAAGCCGAGGTTGCCCGCGATCACCTGGACCTCGCCATCGGCCGCCGCGAAGACCGTGATCGAGGCCTGCTGCGATGGCCGCTCCCGCCCGCTCGCATCGAACCGAGCGAGCCCCGCGGCGTAAACGAACCGCCCGTCGTTGCTGACCGCGAGGGAGATGAAGTCCGCGGTCGGCTCCCAACGTCCAAGGCTCGTCAGGGTGGCCGCATCGAACACATGAATGCCCGACGAGCCGGACACGGCATCGACGTCGACACCGTCCAATCCTGCCGCGTAGACCCGCGTGCCGTCCGGCGAGACGACGACTCCCGACTGCAGGAAGCTTTTCGCCGTCGCGGCCGGAGCAAGCCAGTCGCCCAGCGCCGTCAGCGCACCCGACGGCCGGGCTGCCGTCCCGGAGGCGCTGCCCTGGCGCATCTCCCCCGTCGCCAGGTCGATGCGTGCGAGCGTCGCCGAGACGGGCTGCCACGCAAAGAGCGTCTCGCCATCAGGGCTGAGGGCGACCAGGTCGCCATCGACGCCGATCGGGGCCGTCAGCGTGGTGTCCCCGGCCAGCATTCCGGCGGCGTCTAAGCGACGGATGACGATCGAATTCGTGCTCGAGCGCGAACAGACGAGCCACAAGCCACCGTCACGCGTCGAGCCGGCGCGGACGACGCGCTCGCCACAGTCCGCCGCCGTGCCGAGCGGCTCCGGATCCGAGAGCACGCCTCCGGACATGCTCGCAGTGAAGACATCAGTGCCCTGGCGGAAGTTCTCGCCCTCCGAGTCCGGCGGCGACCACGAGTACCACTCCCGCGCGAGCACCACGGATCCCTCGCCGCCGCCCAGCAGCCGCGGTGCCAGCACGACCCGCCGCGTGTCGCTCTCGCCCGTCGTGTCGTCCGGGAGCCGGATCTGGCTGACCTCGCGGCCATCCGCGAGGTCCACGATCGTGATGCCGTTTTGCCAGGCCGGGTGCTTCCGCACGCTCCAGCCGATGATCCCGAACCGGCCGCCCTCGCTGAGCCGCAGGTCGAAGGCCACGTGTGGCGGCCGCTCCGGGAGCGTGCCGTCGCGGGGATCGGGGTCGCCGACCAGGGTGACCGCTGGGACGCTGGAGAGCGGCGCGCCGCTCGCGTCGAAGCGATCGATCGTGATCACGGCTTCGGTCGGGCGGGTGTTGGCGTCGGCGCCGAGCTTCACGCAGAGGCACAGCAGCGTCCCATCCGATCGCCAGCGCACGACGCTTCCGAAGTCGGCGCCGATCGGGACCGGGCCGCGGGCACCGGTCGCAAGGTCCACGACGGCGAAGTCACCCTGCTCCAGCTCGACGAGGACCTCGGCGGGGTTGGGCACATCGCCGTCGACATGGAACTTGGGCAGCGGGGTGAACGCGGCGCTCGTCGGCAGTGGGCCGGTGCCGCGATCGGAAGGCTCGGGGCTGCTGCCCGGTTCCATGGGCGGCCGGAGGAGCAGCACCGCGACGAGCGCCCCGACGACGGTCAGCACGACGGCCGCCGTGGCCGCCTGTCCGACTCGGACCAGCCAGCCGCGAACCGAATCGAGCCAGCGGGCGCGCGGGCTGCGGACCCGATCCCGCCAGGAGGGCGCGTCGAGTCGCACCGGCGGCATCGACCAGCCTCCGGCGACGTCGCGGACGAGCCGCGCGATCGCTTCGTCATCGATTGGGTCGCGGCCGGTGGGCCGCTGGAAGTCGCGAGTCATGGCAGCACCTCGGGTGGCTCGGAGGCGTCGGCGCGCGCGCCGAGGGTTCGGATCGAGTGATGGGCGGCGGGATCGTCCCGCTCGGGCGCCGCGGCGCCCTCGGCCTCGAGGCGGGCGCGGATCGCGGCATGGGCCCGCGACAAGGTCGAACCGACGGTGCCGCTGGTCATCCCCAGCATCGAGGCGATCTGGGCGTAGTCGTACCCGTAGTAGTGGCGCAGGACCAGCGTCGCCCGAACCTGCGGCCGGAGGCCGTCGAGCGCTCGGTCGACGAGCTCGCGGCGGGCGATGTCCTCCGCCTGATCTGGCCCGGTGGACGTGGCGAGCGTGCCGACCGGCGACCGGCCGAGGTGCGGCAGGGCCAGCCGCCGGACGCGCCGGCGGCGGAGCTGGTCGAGAGCCAGGTGGACCACGATCCCGTGGAGCCACCCCTTGAGCGGCCGCTGGCTGTCGTACTGGTCCCAGCGCTCCCACGCGCGCGCGAACGTGTCATGCGTCGCGTCGAGCGCCTCGTCGGGATCGCGGAGTATCCCGTAGGCCACGCGGTAGACATCGTTGGCGTGGTCCCGGTAGGCCTGGTCGGCGGCCCGGTCACGGGCGCTCTCGATCACGGCCTTCCTACGGGCCGAGTCGGCGATTCCTTGCGCGCAGAGCTCGCGGTCCCCTGCCCCACGACGCCATGATGGGGCGCCGGGGGTGCGTCGGGCCAGCCCCGGCGCTGGTTCTGGCGGCTGGCTCTGGCGGCTAGTTCTGGCGGCTGGGGCTGGGACCCTCGCCGCGAGCTTCCTTGACCGCCCCGAGCACGCCTCGGAGCTTCTCGATCCAGGCGCTCTCGTTGTCGCCGACCAGGCGGACGCACCAGGCCAGCGCCTCGCTCCGGCTGCGCGAGACGCCGGCCTGGACCAGCGTGTCGAGCACGGCCCGCTCGCGCATTCGGAGCCTCGTCATGACCGGCACGGCCGCTGTGGTGAAGAGTTGGGTCTCGCCGCCGACCTTCGCACCCCACGACACGTTGCGCCGGAAGCGTCGCTGCGCGTCCTCCGCGATGTCCATCCGCTGGCGCCGGGTGTCCTCCCGAAAGGCTTCGACCCGCGACTCCCGCGCCGCGGCCGCCTCGGCGTCGGCGGCCCCCTTTGCGACCTTGACGTCCGGGATCTCGCCGACGACGAGGATCTCCTCGCGGTCGACGGTCACCTCTGGCGCGCCCGTGAACCAGTCGTCGGGGATCCGGCCGGCAAACCACCCGCGCAGCTCGTCCATCGTCTTCTCGCCCATCGTGTGTCTCCTCAAGGTCCTGTTGCAAGCGTGATTACATGATTACACACCAACAGGTCCGCTACAAGGCGCCGCATCGGGCGGAGCGGCTATCGTCCGGCCCATGCCGCAAACCCTTCGACCGATCCGACCCGATGAGCTCGAGGCGTGGTTCGCCGCGTTCGCCAGCGCCTTCTACATCTGGGCGGCCGATCCGGCCGCCCAGGCCGAGGCGCGCCGCGCGACCATCGACTTCGAGCGGACCATCGCCGCCTTCGATGGCGACACGATCGTGGGCACGTTCCGGACCTTTCCGACCCAGCTGACCCTCCCCGGTGGCGCGCGCGTGCCGGCCAACGCCGTCACCTCGGTGAGCGTCAAGCCGACCCATCGCCGGCGGGGCACGCTCCGCCAGATGGCCAACGACGACATTGCCCGCGCGTCCGCCCGAGGCGACGCCGTCTGCGTACTGATCGCATCGGAGTGGCCAATCTACGGCCGATTCGGCTACGGGCCGGCGACCTGGCAGGCCACCTGGACGGTCCGCGTGCGCGCGGCCAGGATCCAGGTCGAGCCCGTCGGGTCGATCGAGCTGATGAACGCCAAACAGGCCCGCGAGATCCTGCCCGCGCTGTATGACCGCTGCGCGGCCAGCCAGCCGGGCGAGATCGGCCGGCCGGAGCTGCGCTGGACCTTCGACCTCGGGCTCGAGGAGATCCCCGGTCGCCCGAGGTGGCGGGGCCAGATCGCGGTCCACCGAGACGCCGCCGGGGAGCCGGATGGATTTGCCCGGTTCCACGGCGAGGAGAACTGGCAGGACATGGCGCCGGAGCACGTGATGCTGCTCGACGAGCTGCGCGGCGTGACCCTCCAGGCCGAGCTCGACCTGTGGCGGCACCTGGTGCAGATGGACCTGACGGCGACGATCAAGGCCGAGGTCCGCCGATCGATGGAGCCGTTGAAGTGGCACGTCGGCGATCCGAGGTCGGTCCAGGTCGGCGGCCTGACCGACTTCCTCTGGGTCCGGATGCTCGACGTGGCCCGGGTGCTCGGCGAGCGCGGCTACGACCACGATGGCGAGCTGGTTCTCGAGGTCGTCGATGACCTCGACGGCGCGCCGGGTCCGGCGGAGGGCCGCTACCGGCTGGCGGTCCGGGGTGGCGTCGCGGCCTGCGAGCGAACGGACGCGAAAGCCGACCTCACGATCGACGTCCGCGCCCTGTCGTCGGCGTCACTCGGTGGCACCCGGCTGATCGACGCGAGCCGGACGCTGCCGTACGTGGAGCACCGACCAGGCGCGATGAACGAGGCCGACAGCCTGCTCCTGACCGCCGATCCCCCATGGTGCTCGACCTGGTTCTAGCCCCGTGATCGGCAGGCGCGCCCGCGGGCCGCGCCGATCGATCGGCGGTCAGGCCTACGTCGAGCCCTCCGCGGCAGCCCCTCGGACAGCCTCGGAGGTGTCGTCGCGCGGCGCGAACTCCAGTGACGCGGAGTTCATGCAGAACCGCAGGCCAGTCGGGCGAGGGCCGTCGGGGAAGATGTGCCCGAGGTGCGCTCCGCAGGTCGCGCAGACCGCCTCGATCCGGCGCATCCCGAGGGCGTTGTCCTCCTTGGTCGCGACGCGCCCGGACTCGATCACGTCGTAGAAGCTCGGCCAGCCCGAGCCGGATTCGAACTTCGTCCCGGAATCGAACAGTGGCGTCCGGCAGACGACGCAGCGGTACGTGCCCTCGTCGTGGTTGTCCCAGTACACGCCCGTGAAGGCGCGCTCCGTCTGGCCCTTCTGGGTCACGTCGTACTGGAGCGGGGTGAGCTCGCGCAGGCGAGCCTCGAGATCGGTCGTTGTCATGGGCAGATCATGCCCGAATCACGTGTCGGGCTCGTGACTGGGCGGGTTGGTGCCGCCGCTCAGCGACGGGTGAGCCGGGCGAGCCAGGCGTTCGGTTGGGCGCCGGTCCAGTGGGTGTTGACGGCGAGGATCTCCGAGTCGATGGTGTCGACGGTCCAATCGCGCGAGAAGGCCTGGCGCAGCTCGGCCTGGGTCACGCGGCGGGGCCCGTCCGTCCCCGGCGTGTGCTCGGAGAAGCACAGCAGGTGGAGCACGCCGCCGGGCGCCGTCACGGAGGCGAGGCTGGCCGCGTAGACCGGCCGGTCGGCGTTGGCGAAGGTGTGGAAGCAGCCCATGTCGATGACCGTCTGGAACGGCGGCTGGATGCGATCGACCTCCGAGAGCGCAAGGACGTCACCAACCAGGAAGTCCACGGACAGCCCGCGGGCGCGAGCCTTCGCCCTCGCGTGCTCGATCGCGGTTCGAGAGATGTCGACGCCCGTGGCCTCGAAGCCCATCTGGGCGGCCATCAGAGCGTGCTCGCCGGAGCCGCAGCCGCTGTCGAGGACGGGTTCCTGGAGGCCGCCGGCCTCTGCGACGCGCAGGATCGCCTGCTGCGGGCGCCCGATGTCCCACGGCGCGTTCCCGCTCTGGTAAACGTCGTCCCACGACCCCCCGGTCATGGCTGCAGCATAGGCACCGTCCGGGCCCCTTCAACCCCGACTTTCGCCGTATTCAGTACCCGTCTCGGGTGCGAGCCTCTGCCGCGCGCTGCCGAACGAGGTCCTGGAGTAGGGCATCCGGCAGTGGCTGCGCAGCGGTGAAATGGAGCGCGCCTTTGGTGTGGCCATACCCGCGGACCGCGTCCGCGTGTCGAGCCAGCATGCCGTCATCGATGGGGTAGATCGAGCAGTGCTTCTTCCATCCGGCGTACGAGAGGAAGAAGCGCCCGCCGATCTTGAACGCGGGCATGCCGTAGCTGATGGTCTCGACAGCCTCGGGGACGAGCTCGCCAACGCGGCGACGAAGGGCGCCGAGGAGCTCCTGCTGCTCCGCGGGGAGCTTCGCAAGGTAGTCGTCGACCCGGGAATCAGGTGGCATCCACGGCGATCCTAGCCCAGGCTCCCGGCCGCGCGCGGTGCCGATCGAGGACGAATCGCCCTGCCGACGTCCGCATTGCCTAGGATCGATGCGGCCTTCCGCTCGCGCATGCGCGCGCCCAGGAGATGACCGTGAACGTCCCCGCCCCGATCACCGTCGCGCCGGTCCGCGTTGCCGACCTGCACGTCGAGGGCGAGCTGATGCCGATCTACGTGCACGTCATCGATCACCCCGTTGGGCGCGTCGTCGTCGACACCGGCTTGACGGAGCTGCACCTATTGTTGGCCGACATGAACCCGACCCTGATCCCGGTTAGCGAGCAACCGGACTTCGACGTCGCCGGCATCGACATCGTCGTCAACACCCACCTCCACGGTGATCACTGCGGGGGCAACCACCTGTTCGCCGGGAAGCCGATCTACGTCCAGCGCCGGGAGCTTGACGATGCGCGCGGCGAAGACGGCTACACCATTCGCGAATGGGTCGACGCCCCGGGCGTTCAGTACGTGCCGGTCGACGGCGAGCTGGAGCTGCTGCCCGGTGTACGGCTCGTCCCGGCGCCGGGCCATACACCCGGCACCCAGGTGGTGGTCGTCGAGACTGGCGCGCGGCCGATCGTCATCGGCGGCGACGTGGCGGTCTGGCACGGCGAGTTCGACGAGCCGCCAACCGAGGGCCGAACGCTGGTCCTCGCGCTCGACCCCGACCTGGTCTGGCTCGCGCACGAGCATGAGCCGTTTCGGCCATCCGAACACAGGAGGTGAATGGCTCCGGCGGTAGGATTCGAACCTACGACCTGGAGTAGCCCGCAGAACGGCGTGCTTCCGAACGTAGGACCCGGCACGAATCGAGCACTATTAGTTAGACAGTTAGAGCCCTAACCGGCACCGTGCGAGTAAGGGCTCCGCCCGACAATGGGCGGCGGTAGCAACCGCACGGAAGGCTGCGAAGATCGATGACGGCAGGAAACTGGTGGTCCCTCGCGGGCATGGCCGTCGAGTTCGTTGGGATCATCGTGACGGGTTATGGCCTCCTCAGAACGTGGCACGAGTTCACCGAGGAGAACCTCTTCGGCGACGCCGCGCTCGTAACCGCGGCGAGGGCTCGCGCCCGACGGGCCGTCGGCGAAGCTGGGAACTTCCTACGTCGCGTGCGGGGGTATCCGCCGACCGTCGGGATCACGGTCAGCGGCAGCGGCTCGATCCAGGCCACCGCCACCTTCTCCGCCGAGGGCATCGTTGGTGCAGCCCCGCTTGACCCGTCTCTCGATACGGCGGCGGCGCTTGCGGAACTCGATCGTCGCACCCGAGAACTCACATCGCAGATCGCCGACGAGATGCACCGACGAAGCGCAGTCGACTCGGACTTGCGGCGCGGCCTTACGGCGGTCGAGGAGAAGGTCGACGAGGCTGTGCGGCGCCTCGATCGCCAGGGGGCCCGCATTGCGATCGGCGGTCTCCGTACGGCCGCGACGGGCCTCGGCCTTGTTCTTCTCGGACTTGCCTTTCAGGCCCTAGGAGTGTTGATCGGCTGAGGGCGCTACCGGCCCGGGGTACCGACGGAGTACACCCTCTAGCTCCTCGACTGTCAGGCTGCGGCCGATGTTCTCCCGCGACCATTCCTCGGCGCCGTCGACGTAGGCGAGCCGGAGCCGCCTGCGTCGCTCGACCATCCCGAGCCCCGCATCAGCGCGGCCACGAAGCTGGTCGTCCAGGTCGCGCAGCGCGGCTACCTCATCCTCGCCTGTCCCGGTGACGGTCTGCGGAGCCTTGCCGCGACCAGGGTGCGGGCCTCGCGCTGTCACGCTCCACGTGCGTGTAAGCGGATCACTCGTCGAGGCCTGGCCCACGGTCCAGCGGGCGGGCAGCGCCTCGTGGACGGCGTCCCACGCCGCCTCGCGATCCGTCATTCTCGAAAGCTCTCCTCGCTCGACGGGTCGCCGAGGAACAGCGCGGTCTGCTCGGCCGAGGAGCCTCTTGCACGAGGCGCTCGGCGGAAGGTCACGTTCGCCCCAGCCGTGTGCGGGTACTCCACCGTCCTACCGTCGAGCAGCTCGCCGACGGTGAGGAGCTGCAATCGTGGGTACTTCCGTCCCCACGGGTTCTCCTTCAGACGGCCGTCACCGGCTCCGCTGAGGAAGAAGCCGGCGTCGGCCGCCTCCGCTCTCATTCCGGAAGTCGGTTCTTCGAACGAAAGGAGAACGCCTATCTCGGCGGCCTCGCGTTCGAGCACGCCGCGAAGGTCTCGAACGTATCCAGGATTGAGCTTTCCCGCCTTCACGCTGAACACAATGCGCCGCGTCGGTCCGCTCTCAGCGTCGTGGAAATAGAGGACGCCGTCGATCCCCTTGTCGCCGCCCCTCCTGTCGCTCCCTGGCTGCCGCGCGCCAGCTAGGCCGAGAGCCCAAGCTTGGAACTGGAACGGGTCGTCCTTGGCGAGAACGCGAGCGTCATCGGTGGTGGTCGGCTCCCCGACGGTTCGATAGGTCTCCCCGATCTCGGGTCCGAAGCGGTCCACGAGCCTGTGCTTGATGAGCCCGATTGACAGGTGAGTGACGTCGATCCCGATCCAGCGCCGGCCGAGCGCCTGCGCCGCGTCGATCGTTGTGCCGCATCCACAGAACGGATCGAGGACAAGATCGCCGGGCTTGGAGGAAGCCGCGATGATCCGCTCAAGCAGCGCGACGGGCTTCTGTGTTGGGTAGCCCAGACGTTCCTTGGCCATGGGGTTCAGCGCCTGGATGTCGGTCCAGACGTCCATGGGGGTGACGCCTTCGTCGAGATACCACCGGTACTGCTTGCCGCTCTTCCGAGGCGAGTAGTCCTCGTAGTACTCGCGCCCGTCTTCGGTCACGCCGTGCCGAAGATGCGCGGTGCCAGGCGTCCGGGGAAGCGCGACTTCGTCGCGGTTGAACGTGTACTGGGCACTCTTCGAGTACCAGTGGATCGTGTCGTGCTTTCGCAGGAAGGTGTTCTTGCCCTTGCCGCCGGTGTTGTAGTGCCAGACGATCTCGTTTCGATAGTTCTCAGCGCCGAATATCGCGTCCATCAGCAGCTTCAGATAGTGGCTCGCCGTCGGGTCGCAGTGGAGGTACAGCGAGCCCGTCGGCTTCAGGACGCGATGTAGCTCGATCAGCCGGGGCGCCATCATCGCCAGGTAGGCCAGCATGTCCGAGCCGGGGATCATGGTGCGAAAGGCGCGCATCGTCTCGGCCGTCTTGCCGCCAGCCTCGACTACCTCTTCGTACGTCAGCCGGGCTTCGGTGTTCCACTCCCACGTGTCGGTGAACGCCTCGATCTGGGCGGCCGACTTCTCTCCATGCTCCGAGAACAAGACGTTGTAGTCGGCGTTCGAGTTGAACGGCGGGTCGAGGTAGACGAGGTCGACGGACTCGATAGCGACGTGGCGGCGCAGAACGTCGAGGTTGTCGCCGTAGTAGAGCGCGTTCGTTTCCTCGGCCATGTGACGAGGATACCGGTGCGCGAGGGCCTTCTAGCCGCGAGCGAACCGCCAGGACTCGCGCTGGTACCAGCTAGGGTCCTTGACTTTCGACCAGCCAGCCCGCGAACCGTCGCGATACCGCGCAGATCGTTCCTTCAGGACCAGCCCCTCGAGATGCCCATCGACCATCGCGTCTGCGAGGGCGGGATTTGGTGTCAGGACAGGAACCAGCTCGTAGGGCGGCTCGAACGCCTGAGCGAGCAGTTCCAGCCGCTCCCGCCGCGCCTCCCATGACAACGCGCGAAGGTCTACGCCAGCGAGGTACGGCACGTCGAACACATGGACGCGCAGGGCGTCGCCGTGCCGAGCCGAGCCCTGTAGCGCTGCCATCGTGCCGGCGAACCGGTCGGCGATTAGCTCGGAGTCGAGGACCGTGCCTTCCCAGAGGATCGGGAGCCGCTGACCAAGCCGCCGGAGGCCCGCAGCGAAGGGTCGGTGCCGCTGCCAGTCGCGGACGACGCCACGGCGGTTCCGGGTCTCGATTACGCCATCCGGGCGGAAGACGATCAGCCCGCGAACACCGTCAATCTTCGGCTCGATCGCGAATCGATCGGGATGCGCGATCGCAGCCAGGAGGCCGCGCCGACCGTCGTTCGCGACCAGCTGGGGGATCACGTCGAGCATCGGAGAATGGTAGCGGCCGGTACCCGAATAACATTCTCGGTGACCATGGCGGGCCGAGACGAACAGACGCTAAACGACCAGACGCTGAAGCTGCCGGATCGAAGGGTGCGATCGAACGGCAAGGTTCGTCGCCTCGTGCCCCGTCGCAGCGAGGAGGCCCTCCGCCTGCTCGAAGCGGGCAGCCCGCGACACCGGCCCGGGGACGGCCCCTATCAGGTCTTCGAACCGCTGCCCCCGGCGCTATACGCGTCCCTGAAGGAGGACATCGCGGCCAACGGCATAGAGAACCCGGTCGAGGAGGACGAGCACGGGAACGTCATCGACGGCCACTCCCGCAAGCAAATCTGGGGGGAGCTGCTCGCCGAGGGCAGGGTCCAAGGAGACTACCCGCGAGTGGTTCTAGACCTGACCGAAGAGGGGAAGTTCGACCGAGCGTTTCGAAGGAATTTCAATCGCCGACAGCTCGGGCCACTCGCGATGGGTCGAGCGCTGATCCGAGCTTGCAACCGACACGGGATCGTCCTCGCGGCCGGTGCGCGAAACGATCGAACCGGTCTGACGATTGATCAGCTCCTCGCCCGTTACGGCGTCTCTAGAGCGACAGGCCACCGCAACATGAAGAGAGCCTTGGCTCTCGACGCGTTTCCCGCTCTCGCTGCCGACGTCGACGCGGGCGTCATCTCCGCAGAGACGGCGTATCGGCTAGTGAAGTCGCCGAGCCAGCGCGCCATCATCGAGGGCATCGATCGGAGCCTGGCGGGAAGACCGCCGTACCCGAAGACGATCGAGATCGGCTTGACGTTCGACCCCGAGGCGGATGGGAACCTGCCGGGCGCGATCGCACGCGCCCTGATCAACCAGGACGAGGCGAACGTGGAGCTCGTCGTGCGGGCCCTGATCGCCGCCCGACCAGAGCTCGGCGAGCGCCTGGCGGAATGGTCGCGCGAGCCAGAGTCGTCGAGGGACGGCGGGTGGGATGACCTCTGGGGAGAGGTCGCCGACGGACCTGTCTCAGAGTGAGATAGGTTGCGCCTACTGCCCGGCGCGTAGCTCCTTGTTGCGAGCCCGGTAGCGACGCATCCACGCCGCTCGCTCCGAGCGCTCGCGCGCTCGCTCCTCCTCGGCCCGACGCGCTAGCAGGACCGCGTCTCGAGCACGACAGGCCGCGAAGAACCTCGCCAGGACACGGTTCTGGACGGACTGGGACTTCGAGCGCGACTTGCGGATACGAGCGTGCCATGGCGGGTACCACTCCGCGTCCGGGATGTCTGCAGGCGACGGTTTAGGCATCGACTTTCAGCGCCTCCGGTTCAGACGTAGGCCTTGTGTGGGTTAATGGCCGCGAGCGGGGTCCCTGGGGGTCGGACGAGGAACAAAGGGGCGGTTGCTCCGGTCGTGGCCTTCGTGGCGAGGCGGCCGCCTAGGCCGCGCTGAGCTGGAGATCGATGATCTACGCGATCCCACGCTTTGCTGTGCGCTCGCTCAGTTCTACCGCCACCGTACGAGCCAGAATGTCTCGCCCAGAGACGCGCTCGGGCGATGATCAGCGCGCGTCGTCCATCAGCCACGCTTCGGACCCGGGCGCGGCGGGACGGCCGTCGCCGATGAGAGCGACGGCTTCGAGGGTGTAGCCAGGGCCGAGCGAGCCCCGATATCGCGTCGGGAGCGCGAACGGCAGCACGAGCCCGGGTTCATCGGGTCTGATCGGCACGCCGAGGGCAGCCATCTCGGACGATATGGCCGAGGGCAGCCGCGCTGCCGCGTCGTCGTCGAGCAGGGCCAGGAACCAGATGTCAGATCGGTCGGCAGTCAGCGATCGGACCCATCCGATAGCGCGGCCCCAGTGGCGGTCGAGTACAGGGACCTCGTCTGGCCGGAAGTTGGTGAGGATGCCCATGATCTCGGTCGCGCTGTTCGCGCGGAGGACGCCGACGACGCGGATCACGACCGCGGGCCGACGTCCCGGAGTCGGAAGGGCCCGTAGGCGATCTGCGGCATCCCTGTCGCATCCGCTACCTGGCGCGGGGCGTGGGGTCCGTGCGGACCAACGGGCGCGGCGCACTCCCACTCGTCGACGCCCTCGGCGATCCGCCATGCAGGACCACCGCAGGTGCACCGGATGAAGGCTCGATCGGGCGGAACAGGATGCTGGCCGGTAAGCGGGTCGATGGGCGGGAGCACGCGGGCCTTCATCGGCGCGGCTGCATGGTTCGCAGCAGGCTGAGAGACGGTGCGTCCGGCCGCAGCAGCTGCCCGGTCACGCCGTGGAATCGATGCGGGTCGGGCGTCAGCGCCGCCGTCGCGTACTCGCGGATCAGAGCAACGTCGAGTCCGTCGTCGCCTTCGAGGCCTGCGAGCGTCGCGTGTGGGTCCGCATACGCGGCGGCCTGAAGCTCGGTTTCGATCGAGACGCTGATCTCGTGGAACGCCGTCGATGGTCTCCCGAGCTCTGAGTCAAGGAGCGCACCGATCGCATGCCGGATCGTCGCCAGGACGATCCTCTCGGTGTCGCCAGTCGCGACAGCGGCATGGACCTCCGCGATGTCAGCGTCGCCCCTCCCTCGCAGGGCCCCGAGCGCCGCGCGCCATGCCAGGCGTCGAGTCCGCGCCCGCTGGAGGCGTTCGGGTACCTCGCCTGAAGGCGGCGTCTCGACGTCGGCGACTCTCTCCTCCCTGGAGCTATCGGGCGTCTTCGGCGCCTCGATCGCCGCCATGGCTCCGGGCTGGAAGTTCGCGACGCGACCTGACAGTCGTGCCTGTTCGATCTCCTCGTCGATCACGTTCTGCTCCTCCCGGTGATGGAGCGTTCGCCCGTCCGCGGCCCACGATCGGCCGGCAAGGAGAGAACCGCGTCACGTCGAACGACGGACGGGTCGAACGCTGGGGTCCCGCGTGGGCTCGAACCCGAGCCCTGCGGGGGCGTGCCGATGTCGGGAAGCGCCGAACCCGACGCCTCCCGACCGGCTGGTAGCGACGCGGCCGGCCGATGAGCGTGACCCGTCGTATCGCTACCGCTTGCATTGGCGCGGCCCCCGACCACCGAGCGAACGGTCGGCCGGACGTCGATCGCGACGCACCGAGGGCAGCGTGACTCCGCGGGCCAGGCCCACCGCGGGTCCTGCGTCTTCTCGCCGCAGAGGGTTCGGGCGTATCCAGGGCGAGCGCCGTGGGCGATCCCGTCCCGAGACGCCGCCCAGAAGAGACGGGTCACGAGGCATCCTCAGGCGCGTCGGCAGCCCGTGCGTCGAGCGAGGCGTGAAGAGCCATGCCTGGCGAGGCCCTCGCTAGCTCCGCGACGAACCCGCCGGCCTCGAGGGCGAACTCGGCGAACCCGCCGTTCGCTCGTTCCTTCCCTACAGGGTTCTCAGGGCCGGGAGCGCCTCGGGTCGAGGACTCGCGCGCGCGAATGTTTCGAGATACGCCTATCTCGACTGGACTGGAATTGACCGGACTGGATTGGACTGGATAGGAGGCCGAAAGCTCTCCAGCGGTTTCGAGAGCATTCCCAATGCATTGCGAGTGCTCTTCCTTGACAGCGAACTCGCGGCGATGGCCTCGGGGCCGCTTGGCGGGCCCACGCGGCATGAGCGCGTGACCGCAGCCGAGGTCGATGAACCTGCCCGTCGCGGTGAAGTGCGCGACGTAGCCTGCGACGCGCTCCTCACGCTCGCTCGGGACCTCGTAGCGGTAGAGGTTCGCGGCGTTGTCGGGCGGGTCCCAGGGTAGGAACCCGGCGTCGTCCGCGAACAGGGCCGTGAGCAGGTACCACTCCCGCTCGGCAGCGTCGTACTCGGTCATGAACTCTCGGTCGGCCATGTACTCCCGCGACAGGAGCCGACCTTTGGCCTCGCGGACACTCATCGCGGTGGATCGCGCTGCACGCGGATAAGCAACTCGAGGGCCGCCAGCTCCATCACGTAGATGTCGGCGACGAGACCGGCAGGGCACTCGGGCCATGTCTCCGCGGACGAGCGCGCCGCCTTCAACTGCGCGGTCGCGCGCCTCAGGTGGTCGAGCGCCGGGTCCTGGTTCCGACGCGACGGGCGATCGAGGGTTCGTACCAACTCGGCGTCTCCCGGATAAGGGCAAACGACCGGCTACCCGCGATCGGGCTCCGGTCGTTGGACGGATTGGCGGGACCGAAACGAGGTCCCTCTATTCCCTAGGTACAGTCGTTCGCTATTTAAGTTGCGGGCGGCCTGTCGGCTGTCGTGGCGCGGTCGCCGCAACAGGATCGGCGGGATTGGGACGTCCGGATTGACAGCCTTCCACTCCACGCGAGCGCGCTGGACCACCTGCTCCTCGCGGTAGAAGACAGCCGTCACGGAGACGCCGCGGATGGCGGCGAGCGCCTTGAGGGATACCTCCCGACGCAGCCGCCACGTCTCGAAGTCGTCTGGGTCGAGGACGGCCTGAAGGTGCTCCTCGAAGACGGTTGTGCGAAGCGCGTCATCCATCATCCGAGACGCTCGACCCTGCTCTCGATCGATGCGCTGCGCGTACTCCTGCCAGCGATCCTGCTCGCGGATCGTCGACGCGTCCGGGTCCCAGAACTCGTAAGGGACGTGATCCTCGTCCCACGGCTGGTCGTCGGCCGTGACCCGTTCGGCTAGCGGATATCCATCATCGCCTGCGACGTCGCCGTCGCGCCCTGCCTCGACGACCGCGTCGTACTCAGCGAACGTTCGGTAACCGAGCTGGCGGCCCGAGCCGCGCCACCCAGCGTTATCGAATCGCTGGACGATCTCCGCGCTTGCTTGCCGATAGGCGAATTCGTCCGGGTCCTCGAGACGCTTCGGAAACCCTCGCTGGCCGCGTCTCGCGTGCCAGCTCGCGAGCCCGTCGGCGAAGAGCGCCTCGGCCTCGTCTACACGCGGCAGGCTCGGGTCGATCCGCTCACGCTGGAGGCGCGATCGCCGTCGTTCGATCATCCGCCCGAGCATCGCGATGCGCGCCCGTCGACTGGTCACGACGTGGGCGCGACACGCGGGGAGGAGCGAACGACCCGACTAGGCCGGTATCCGACGGGTGGGTCGCTAGCGTGAGCGCTGAGGGTCGACGCTGTCACGTCGGGCCTCCTGTCGGGCCTCGGTCGTCTCCGTGACGAAGCTGGCCTCCTCCTCGCGTACACGCCTTGCGAGGCGAGCGCGACTAGAGCGCAGAGCGAGGAGGGTCATGTGAGCTCGCTGCGCGAGCCTCGCGCGACGCGCACGCTCGTCGGGGGCCAAGGTGCCGTCGGGGTCGACCTGGCGCTCGAATCGCACGATCTGGGCGACCGTCGCCGGTCCGGTATTCGTACGGCCCTGCGCGTGCTGGGCGAACGCGGCGGCGCGAGCGCGAACCACTCGCTGGGCGGGGGTGAGAGACGCCATCTGCGGACCCTTCCGCGGCTCGTGGCCGCTGTTGGGCCCCTTCTCGTCTCTCGTCCCGAGACGGGGCTAGTGACCTATTGGCGCGACGTCTCTCACTCGGCGCGCTTGATCGTCCAACTCTAAGGTGCTAGCACGTCGTGCGTGCGCCCCACCCTAAGCACGTCCTCGCCCAGAGCCATTGCTGGCGGCGAGACGGTCGCCGGGGCTCGTGTAGGCGGCGTGGGCGCGCTCGACGGCGGCGCTCGCCCCGTAGCGACGGAGCATGAGCGGGCTGCGCCAGCCCGCGAGACGCATCAGGTCCCCCTCCTGGCCGCCCCCGGCGAGATACTCGTGGGCGAACGAGTGACGGAACTGGTGGGCATGGACGCGGGGCAGTCCCGCGGCGGCGGAGCGCTTCGCGAGCATGACCGCCATCGCGTGGTACTCGAACCGACCCCGCTGCCCGAGCCAGAACGCGTCATTGTCGGCGTAGCGATGGCCTCGCCGGAGCCGGAGGTAGCGATCGAGCGCGACCGCCGTCGTCGCGCCGAACTTGACCGCGCGCGTATGACCGCCCTTCCCGGTGACGTAGGCCAGGCGCGCTCGTAGCTCGACATCGGCGAGCGAGAGGCCGAGTAGCTCGCCCGCTCGGATGCCCGAGTCGTAGAGCAATCGGAGGACGCCGTGGTCGCGACGGCTCGTGAAGTCCCTCCCCTCGGTAACGCGGAGGAGCTTGCGCATGGCCTCGTGCGACACGACCGGGACCGGCGAGTCGGGAACCTTCGGGGCGCGCATCTTCTCGGTCGGGCTCCGGTCGATCTCGTCCTCCTCGATCAGCCAGCGGAAGAACGCCTGAAGGGAGCGGTATTCGAGACTGACGGTCGACGGGGCAAGCCCGCGATCCCGGCACGCGGCGAGGTACGACTCGACGTGCTCTCGTCGGACCCCGCCAGCGGTCATCGGCATCCCGTTCGCCAGGAGATAGGCGATGAAGCCGTCGAGGCTCCCGACGTAGATCGAGCCCGTCTTGGGCGCGCGGGTCGCGTGGAGGTGGAGCGCGAAGCTGTCGCGCAGCGCCGGGAGCGCATCGGGGGTGTAGGTCGTCGGGGCTCGCCGTCGGCTCGCCTTGGCATCGAGACCTATCTCACTGTGAGACAGGTTGCGCCTGCGTCTTTCGATCGGCTGAATCTCGATCATCTCGCCCCTACCCCTCTGCCCTTGCACGCTCGCTGTTAGTTGAACTCTGGAGCGTCGTGCTAAAGCTAGGATGGGACCCAGATGATGTACACAGGGGCGTTCCGAACTTAGAGAGTTCAGCCTAGAGAGGATTGGCTCCGGCGGTAGGATTCGAACCTACGACCTGGCGGTTAACAGCCGCTCGCTCTACCACTGAGCTACGCCGGAGCGGAAGGTCGCCGACCAGCCGGGACCACGCCGCGCGGAAGATTACCAGAGGGCTAGCCCCGGAGCTGCAGGCCGCTCCCCTCGCGCGACAGCGTCAACACGTTCGCTTCGATCCACGCCCGGACCGAGCCCTCATCGATCACCGTCAGGACCGCGCCCTCGAGCTGGGCCCCCGCACCGGTGCACGCCATCTTCGTGAGCATCACGCCGGAGAATGCGATCCCGCCACCGTCGAGCTTCCAGGTGCCGCCGCCGCGATTGCAGCCCGCGTCCAGCTCGAACGAGCCGTCCGCCTTGAAGACAATGGTCGCGCTGGCGCCCTCCGGGAGGCTCGAAACGGCGTCGCCGGCGACGATCGACTCGACGGTCCACGTTGGCCCCACGATGTTCAGGTCGGGCTCGGCAACCTCGCGGTCGAGGAGTCGAATGACCGTCGAGCTGCCCTCGAGCGTCAGGTCGTTGCCGGCAAGCCGGATCGCCGGCTTCGAGGCGAGGAACGCCGCGAGCCAATCGTCCTGCGCGTGCCGCTCTGCATCGCAGCCCATTTCGGTCATGCCGGCACTGTCGAAGACGAGGCGGCCACCATCGATCCGATAGGTCCCGGCGATCGAGTTGCAACCGGCAGTCGCGACGAGGGCAGCGTCGTCCCGGTCGTTGCCTTCAGCGGGACCGAAGTTGATACGGATGCGCGTCCCATTGACGAGGGCCTTCGCCGCGCCGCCCTCGGTGACGCCAACGGACAGGTAGTCGTGGTCGGTGAGCTGTGGGGCCGCGGGCGAGCATCCCGTCTGCGCCGCGAGCGCCAGCGCGAGGACGGCCAGGGCGGCAAGGGGGTGGATACGTGGCACGGCCGCGAGACGCCGGCACGATGCACCGGGTTCCGCGGACGGCGCGCAGGGGTTCGGGAATGCAGCACCGTGGCCGGCAGGGTAGCCTCCGGTCGATGGATGTCGAGCGGACGCCACTGCTCTCGGTCGAGCGGCTCGCGCAGTGGCTGGAGGCCGGCGAGCGCCCGGTGATCGTCGACGTGCGGTGGTACCTGGGGAAGCCGGGCGCCGGGCACGCCGCGTACCTCGAAGGACATCTCCCCGGCGCCATCTTCTTCGACCTCGACGAGGACCTCGCCGACCTCGAGGGCTACGGCGCGCCGGGCCGCCACCCGCTCCCATCCCCGGAGGCGTTTCGCGCCCGGATGGCGGCCGCGGGAATCGGCGATGGCTCCGTCGTGGTGGGCTATGACGACGTCGGCGGCTGGGTCGCGTCACGACTGTGGTGGATGCTCGACAACCTGGGCTTCGGTCGCCGGGACATCGAGGGCGAGTGGGTCGGCGTCCTGGACGGCGGCATCAAAGCCTGGTCCGAAGCCGGGAACGCGCTCTCCGACGACGTCCCCACGCCGCCCGGCAGCCCAGCGTCCCTGACGCTCCAGGACGAGTGGCATGGCGTGATCGAGCGGGAGGAACTGCGCGACCGGCTCGGGAGCGTGACGCTCCTGGACGCGCGGGCGGCCGCCCGCTACCGCGGCGAGGTCGAGCCGGTCGACCCGGTGGCGGGCCACATCCCTACGGCGATCAGCGCCCCGTTCGACACCAACCTCGACCTCAACGGCCGGATGCTCGGTCCGGGCGCCCTTCGAGCCCGGTTCCGGGAGCTCCAGATCGTGCCCGACGACGGCGGCGACCAGCGCGACGTCGTCGTGTCGTGCGGAAGCGGGACGTCGGCGGCCCACCACTCGCTCGCGATGCGCGTCGCGGGCCTCCCCGACCCGATCCTGTACGTCGGCTCGTATTCGGACTGGAGCCGTTCCGGGGAGCCGGTCGCGACCGGCGCCGAGCCGGGCGACCCTCCGGGGCCGCGCGACACGCCCGAGCCAGGCGACGAGCTCAACCCCGGCGATCCGCTCGACCCCGGCGACGCGCCCGCAGCCACCGCGGAGGAGCCCCGATGACGGTCAGCACGCCGATGGCGCCGTCGACGGAGATCCGCGACACGATGCTCGAGTTCTACCGCCGCCAGCTCGACGGCGAGGCGGACGCTGCCAACGACCTGATCTCGCGCGATCCCGGCCTCGTCTTCATCGGCTCGGCCGGGGAGTGGGTCGACGACCAGGACGCGCTGCGGAGCGGCACCCAGGTGCCCGGCGAGGGCCTCCAAGCGGGCGCGAGTCCCGTGGCCTACGCGGACGGCGACATGGGCTTCTTCGCCGATCAGCCCACCTGGCTGTTCGCCGATGGCTCGAAGGTCGAGATGCGCCTGAGCGCGGTCCTTCGGCGCGAGGCGCCCGGCTGGCGGATCGTCCACGTCCACATGTCGGTCAGCGTCCCGGACGACGAGTGCGTCGTCCTCCAGCGTCGCTGGAAGTACGGGATCCCGGGGTCCGCCCCGTCGGCGTGAAGGTCGCGCTGCTCTTGCGCCCGACTCCGCGACTTCGCCCGTGACGGTCGACGTCCGGCCGCTGACGCCGAACACCTGGGACGCGCTGGCGGCGCTGTTCCGCGAGGGCGGCGATCCGCGCTGGTGCTGGTGCCAGTTTTGGCGGATGCGGACCAAGGACATGTCGGGCGCGAAGGTGCCGGAGCTCCAGGCTCGGCTCCGGGCGCAAGCTGAATCCGAAGAGCCCCCCGGGCTCGTCGCGTTCGACCAGGAGCTCGATCCGGAGCGCGCCGTCGGCTGGATCAGCCTGGGACCGCGGGAAACGTTCGAGAAAGTCGTCTACTCGAAGGTGATCCCGAAGATCGATGACCGACCCGTCTGGTCGATCGTCTGCTTCGCCGTGTCGAAGGCTGCCCGTGGTCGTGGCGTGGCGAAGGCACTGCTTGACGGGGCGATCGACTACGCCCGCGAGCGGGGCGCCGATGCTAGAGGCCTACCCCGTGCGCCGGCCCGCGGGCGCGCCGATTCATCCGAACGCGGCCTTCACCGGCACGCTGCCAATGTTCGAGCAGGTCGGCTTCCGCGTCGTCGCGGATCGAGCCTCCGATCCGAGCGACTCGAACCAGCGGGTCGTCGTGCGGCGGGAGCTGTAGCGGCGGGACTGTCCGCCGACGGGTCGACGCCCGGCAGCTGTCGATTCCGGCCGTGGGCGTTCGTCGTACCCATAG
Organism: Candidatus Limnocylindrales bacterium; assembly: GCA_046707905.1. Lineage (GTDB taxonomy): Bacteria > Chloroflexota > Limnocylindria > Limnocylindrales > CSP1-4 > UBA5189. Next base: position 22,331 of record JBKKDM010000212.1, on the reverse strand, counting down.
CGAGCGGTCGATCGACCGCCGACATGGGGGTCGATGGACATGGGCAACCGGATCGTGCACGCCGAGGTCGTCGGGAAGGATGGCCCCGCGCTGCAGCAGTACTACAGCCAGCTCTTCGGGTGGGAGCAGAACACGGATCTGCCGGGCGGCTACGCGATGACCGACCACGAGGACTCGGGCATCGTGCTCGGGACCGGCCCGGCTCCCGATGGCGGCGCCGGCTGGGTCACGTTCTACGTCAGCGTCGACGATCTCGACGCCACCCTGGCGCGCGTCGGCGAGCTGGGCGGCCAGGTCGTGGCGCCGAAGTTCAGCCCGGCCCCCGAGACCTGGCTCGCGATGGTCGCGGACCCCGAGGGCCACGTCATCGGCCTCAGCCAGGGCTCGATGTAGGCGTCGCATCGAACCAACAACGGGCGGCCCACCGGGCCGCCCGTTTGGATTCGTGGGTCTCTTGCGCCAGTACACGCGCTGGAGGGGCCATCTCCGCAATACCGAGGGCCCCTTCGCGCTATCGACGGATAAGCGGTCGACACGACAATCCGCCGATGCCTGTTCGGCGGCGTCCGCTCGATGTCGGCTGGGACCGAGGGCGACTTCTGCTGAACGCGACCTGTCGACAGATCGATGAGGCGCGGGTCGACCGGGGTCTGAGCTGTGCAGCGCTCGGTCGTGCCGTGGGCCGCAGCGGCCAACAGGTCGCGCGCATTTGCCATGGTCGCGTTCAGAGCGTTTCATTGGTCCTGCTCGCTCGGTTGGCGGCCCTGGTCGGGCTCGAGCTTGCCGCGCGAACCTTTCCCGGCGGGCAGCCGCTGCGCGACGGCGGACAGCAGGCTCTGCTTGCCAGGTTCCGCGGGCGGCTCGGGGGTGGGATCGGCTGGCAGGTCGAGGTGGCTGTCGTCGACGAGGTGGCCACGGACCGACCCGACCTGCGCGCCTGGGACGCAGTGCTCACCGGGCGGAGCTGGCGAGCCGGCGTCGAGGCCGAGACGAACGTTCGCGACGCACAGGCACTGATCCGGCGTCTCGCGCTGAAGCAGCGCGACGGCGCCGTGGATGGTGGCGTCGTCCTCGTGCTGAACGATTCGCGCCATCACAGGGACCTGATCAGGGCGGGCGTCTTCCGGGACGCCTTTCCGGTCGACGCCCGTCCCGCATTGGCCAGGTTGCACCACGTCGAAGCTCCGGGGAATGCGGTCGTGCTGCTCTAGGCGACGAGCGGGTCGTTGATCCTCGGGCAGTCGTTCGTGGGATGCACGATCCCGCCGGCGGATCGCACCGATGGCCGCATCCGGACGCGATCGGGGCAGATGGAGGGGCCTTCAGCGGCGCTATCGAACGCCCCATGCACGACAACGCCGGTGGGGTGAGTTGCAACCTGCTGCGACGGCGCTATCGAAACTCCCATGAACGATTCGGCGGACAGCCGGACCAATGCGCAACGACTACGGCGCCCAGGGCCGCGGGACCGCGGGCCCTCCCCGCGCCGCCGAATCAGAAGGCCCCCGGCGGTTGCCGCGGGCCGTTCCAAGCCCGGCCGGGGCTGCTCCCCGGTCTACTCGAGGTAGTCCTTGAGCTTGCGGCTGCGGGATGGGTGGCGGAGCTTGCGGAGGGCCTTGGCCTCGATCTGGCGGATCCGCTCGCGGGTGACGTTGAACTCCTTGCCAACCTCCTCCAACGTGCGCGCCCGGCCGTCCTCCAACCCGAAGCGGAGCTGGAGCACCCGCCGCTCGCGGCCGGTCAAAGAGTCGAGGACGCTTTCGACCTGCTCCTTGAGGAGCTGGTGCGAGGCGGCCTCGGCCGGGGCGAGAGCGCCGCGATCCTCGATGAAGTCGCCGAGGTGGGAGTCCTCCTCCTCGCCGATCGGCGTCTCGAGGGACACCGGCTCCTGCGAGACCTTGATGATCTCGCGGACCTTCTCGGGCGTGACCTGGACCTCCTGGCCCTTCGACATCGCCTCGGCGATCTCCTCCACCGTCGGCTCGCGGCCGAGCTCCTGGAGGAGCTGGCGAGAGACGCGGATCAGCCGGTTGATCGTCTCGACCATGTGGACCGGGATGCGGATCGTCCGGGCCTGATCGGCGATCGCGCGGGTGATCGCCTGTCGGATCCACCACGTGGCATACGTGGAGAACTTGAAGCCCTTCTCGAAGTCGAACTTCTCGACCGCTCGAATGAGGCCGATGTTGCCCTCCTGGATCAGGTCCAGGAACGACATGCCGCGGCCGATGTACTTCTTGGCGATCGAGACGACGAGCCGGAGGTTCGCGGACGTCAGCTGCTCGCGGGCGTCGCGCCCGATCTTGACCAGCTCGCCCTTGCGGTGCGCCAGCTTGGTGTTCTTCGGGACCTCGGGGTCGTGGCCCATGAGCTTGAGCAGGTCGGCGTCCTTGCCGGCCATGACCCAGCGCTCGAGGGCCGGGAACGAGACCTCGTCGCGGGTCCAGTCGTAGATCGCTCGGAGCCCGACGTTGTCGCGCGAGTCGAGGTCGCCGTTATGGACCGCGAAGTAGGCCCAATCGAGGAGGGTCAGGAACGCCTCCGGGGCCTTGCGATCAGGCTTCTTGCCGTTGGCCGCGTCGGCCCGGACCGCCTCGTCGTAGGCCGCGAGGAGCTTCCGGGCCTCCTTCAGCAGCTCCTTGGTGCCCTCGGACTGCGCGTCCTTGCCGGCCCGCGTCAGGTGGAAGTCGGGATGCGGCGTCAGGAGATCCGCAGCGCCGATGTCCGACATCGCGTCGCGGACGAGGCGATGGCCCTCCTCGCCGAGCGGCAGGCGGTGTTGCGGCTTGGCGGTTCGCGTCTTGGTCTCGGTGTTGTGGGTGGTCCACTCGTGGAGCGAGACGATGCCCTTCCAGGGCTCGTCGACGAGCTGCTCGCCGAGCTCGATCGCCTTTGCGAGGACCACCTCTTCCTCGGCGGTCAGCAGGGCGACCTTGCCGATCTCCTTCAGGTACATCCGGACCGGGTCGTCGATTCCGATCATATCGGCGGAGAGGGCTTCCAGCTCGGCCGGCGTCGGCTCCTCGAGCTCCTCCGCGTCGAGCTTGGTCGGGCCTTCGGCCGGCAGCTTCGAGGTTCGGGCCTCGGCGTCCTCGCCGACGACCTCGACGGTTGCGTCGTCGTCGTCGTCGGCCGCGAGCGCGACGTCCTCCTCGTCGACCTCTTCTTCCTCTTCCTCGTCGTCCTCGTCGAGGGCGGCGCGGGACGGTCGAAGGCCGGCGAGCTTCGCTTCCTCGAGGTCGGCCTTGCCCCGACGGGGTCGGGTCAGAACGGCTTCGACGAGCTGTTGATCAAGTGGGTCCATCGGTTACCTCCGGGTGCTGCTGGTGGTGCCTGGGTCGTGGGTGAAAATGGCCGTCATGCGCGCACCGGTGTCGGGCGCGCGAGCAGGCGGGTCTGGTCGCGACGGCGATGGAGCGACTTGCGCTGGTCGTTGAGCGCCTGGCTCTCGCGCAGCAGCTGGTCGATCGATTCGCGAACCTCGGCGTCATCAGACCGGGCCTGCTCGGCCTCGGCAATGGCCGAGTTGATGTAGTCGGCGCGTTCGTCGAGCGAACGCTCCTCGAGGTCGATGGTGAGGCGGTCGAGCTCGTAGGCGAGCTCCGCCTCCGACAGCTCGCGCGGGTTCGGGTCGCGGCGAGCGATGACCGCCTGGGCCAGGGACGCCGTCTCGGGATCGAGGGAGGTGACGAGGGCCGTCAGGCTGAACGGCGGATGCACGCCCTGGTCGTCCGGCTCGCGAGCGAGCACGACAGCGCGGAACAGCTCGCGTGCGACGGTGTTGGGGAGCTGGTCCGGGCCGATCGAGTCGACGACCCGGAGCTGGATCTCGGGCACCAGAAGCAGCAGCCGCAGGAACTCGGCCTCCTGGGGGAGGACGCCGCGGAGGATCTCGCTCACGGGCAGGGAGTCGGCGGCACCCACGATCGCCTCGGCGTTGAAGCGCGACGTGCTGTCCGACGCGGTCCCGGCGACGCGGGCGCCGCCGGCCGGGCCGGACCCGGGGGCGAGACCCGACGCTCCCCCCAGACGGGCGCCGCGGAGCACTTCGAGCAGGACCCGCTCCTCCACGCCCGAGGCCCGGTGGACCAGCTGCAGGTAGGCATCGCGCATCACCGGGTTGGGCACGGCCCGGATCGTCGGCATCAGCGCATCGACGAAGCGGGCCTTGCCGCCGGGCGTCTTGAGGTCGTAGGCCTTGGCGTAGGTGTCCACGAGGTATTCGACGATCGGCTGCGCGGTCCGGACCTCCTCGCGCCAGCGATCCGGCGTCTCGCGCAGGACCTCGTCTGGGTCCTTGCCATCCGGCAGCCGGACGACGCGGACCTCGTCGAGCTCGATTCCGCTCTCGGTCGCCGCGAGCTGGCCGATCAGCGACTGGAGGGCCTGGGCCCCGAACGTCCCGGCCTTCTGGCCGGCCGAGTCGACGTCGTAGGCCAGCGCGATCCGCTTCGCATAGCGCGTCAGCAGCGCGACCTGGCCCGGCGTGAGCGCGGTCCCGAGCGACGCGACGACGTTGTCGAAGCCCGCCTGGTGGGCCATGAGCGCGTCGGTGTAGCCCTCGACGATCACGGCCTGCTCGGTCTTTCGCATCGCGGACTTGGCCTTGTCGATCAGGTACAGCGAGCGGCTCTTGTCGAAGAGCGGGCCACCGGGCGTGTTGAGGTACTTCGGGCCGGTGTCGCGGCCGCCCTCCCCTTCCGCGCCGAGGATTCGGCCGCCCATGCCAGTCGCGGCACCGTTCTGGTCGCGGATCGGCCACAGCACGCGCCCGCGGAACTTGTCGATGACGCCGACGCCGCGCGAGTGCGACCGCGCCGGTGACGCGATCCCGGCCTCGACCAGCTCCTCGGGCTTGACCCCGCGCTTTTCGACGAGTCGGCGGCTCATCACGTCCCAGCTGTCCGGCGCCCAGCCCAGCTGGGCCGATTCGATGGTGGCGTCCGTGAAGCCCCGGCCGTGGAGGTAGTCCAGCGCCGGCTTGCCGTGCGAGGTGGAGGTCAGGATCTGGTGGTAGAACGCGATCGCCATCTCGAGGACGTCACGCAGCCGTGCCCGATACGCGTCCTCGCGCTTCGTCCGCTCGTCGATCTCGACCCCGGCCTTCGAGGCGAGAACCCGCAGGGCCTCGGGAAAGGCCACGCCGTCACGCTGCATGACGAACGAGAACACGTCGCCCCCGAGACCGCAGCCGAAGCACTTCCAGGAGTCGCGGTTCGGGGTGACCGTGAACGACGGCGTCTTCTCGCCATGGAAGGGGCACAGACCCTTGAAGGTCGTGCCCGCCTTCCTCAGCTGCACCGTCTCGCCGACCACGTCGACGATGTTCAGCCGGCTCTTGATCTCTGCCTGGACCGCGCCTGCCGTCTTCGCTGCCTCCCGGACATGACTGTCGGCCTGTCAAGTCTTGACAAGCCGTTGGAGGCTATTCTACGCCCCAAACCGCCCTCTTGACAAGGGTTTTGTCAATACCCCTCGGGAGTATCCGGCGACCGGTCGCCGCCGCGAAGTCGGCGGACGGTTCCCGTCCCGGAGGCGCTAGGCCACGATTGCGGGCGACCCCTCGGGAGACGCCGCACGCCCGGTCAACCACGCGAAATCGCGCTCGATCTGGTCGTCGGTCGCCAGGTGGCCGGCATCGTCGTCGGCCCAGACGGTGACGCCGGGCACGTGGGCGGCGAGCCAGTCGCCGTGCGCCGCGGGAACGAGCACATCGGTACGGCCGAACGTGAGCAGCACCGGGACGCGGATGTCGGCGACATCGAAGCCCCACGGCTGCACGAACATCAGCAGATCGTCGACCCAGCCGTCGGCGCTCGGCGCAATCCCATTGGCCACGTGGGCCCGGACCCGCACGAGATGCTTCAGCATCTGCTCGCGGTCGGCCTCGGACAGGTCGTAGTCGTCGCCCATCCAGTCGATCCGATCGGCCGCGAACCGCTCGAGGGCCGTCTGCCGCAGCGATTCGACGAGCGTCCGAGCTGCCTGCTCGCCCTCGAGCGCGGCACCGAACTCCTTGACATTGCCCTCGGTCATGCCGGCCATCCAGTCCAGGCCTTCCGCGTCGAACGGCGCCACCGAGACCGAGGCGTGGGCGCGGATCACGCGGTTCGGGAGCCGGGCGGCGCAGGCCAACGTCAGCGGTCCCCCGCCGGACCCACCGGCGACGACGAACCGATCGATCCCGAGGGCGTTCGCAAGGTGCTCGATGTCGGGGAGCTCGTCGATGACCTGGCGGTCGGCGTGTCGTGAGGACTCGCCGTACCCGGACCGGTCGAACGTGATGCGGCGGAGCCCGAAGCGCCGGTAGATGTCGGGATCCTGCCACCAGCCGATCCGGCCGCCGGGCGTGCCGTGGATCGAGATGAAGGGCAGGCCGTTCGGGTCGCCCCATTCGGCGGCCGCGAGGGTGCGGCCGTCCGGCAGGTCGATGCGGTGTTCGATGTGCTCGGGGATCTGGTTGGCGTCGATGAGGGTCATGCCGATGAGGATACGAGTTGGCGCAGGCCGTTCAGCAAGCTGCAGCTGTTCGCAGACCCAGAACCGCTCGGTCACGGCGCCATCGCCGGGTTCATCGCCACGTTGAGCCAGCGGTCGCCGGTCGCCCGCCGGACCGCGAAGACGTCGGAGAACGGCGCCGACGCCCGCGATTGGAGCGTGCCGACCGCGTCATAGGTCTCGTGGATCGCCGTCCCGGTGACCGCCATGCCGAGGCTGGGTCCGGTCTGGACGCCGAACGGCACCAGCAGCGACACCGCCACGCTCTCGAACTGGTAGTGGACGATCTGGGTCGAGCCGGACGCGGCCGCCGCGTCGAGCCGGGCCTGCATCTCGACGAGTCGATCGCCGTGGTCGACCGCCTGGAGGATCGCCGGATCGCGGCGCAGGAGCGCCTGGTTCTCCAGCTCGAGGTTCTGGGCCAGCGTCACCACGATCCGCTGGATCTCGGGCCCGGCCAACTCGTGGTCGTAGTCCGCGACGTCCTGGCCGACGACCACCGGCGGGATCGTCGACGGGTCGACCTGGAGCGGGACGCGATTCAGGACCTCTGCGGATCCGAATGCCACCGGCTCGCGCGCGGGCGTCCCGGCAAGCACAATGCCGGTCCCGACGGCGAGGACCGCGGCGGCGGCGAGGCCAGTCGCAAGGGCTCGGCGCGCCACGCCCGGCGCCGGATTGCCGAGGCTCGCGAGGCGAGCGGCGAACCCCCGCAGCCGGTCCTCCTCCGACTTCGGTGCGGGCAGCAGGCGCTCGATGAAGGGTCGCGCGGCGCAGACGACGACCAGGCCCGCCAGCAGCCCGACCTTCGAGCCGAACTCGTCGGTCTGCGGCGCCATCAGGAGCGTGCTCGTGATCGCAACCAGGCCCCCGAACGCCACGCGGGCGACGCGACCGGCCGGGACGGTCTTGGGGTCCGTGATCATGAAGAACAGGAAGATGAGCACCTCGGGCGAGGTCACGATGACCCTCCAGAAGTCGAACCCGCACACCGGCGCGAACGACCAGCGGGTCGTGATGCAGTGCGACGACGCGGCGAGGGTCCCGAGGCCGATCGCGAGCGTCACCCAGAACGTCGCCGCGAGCAGCAGCAGGTGCAGGCGCCGGGTGATCAGGAGCCCGCCCACGATGATCACGGCGTAGGCCAGGAGCATCGGCACGTTGAGCGGCGCCCACCAGAAGTCGAGCGGCTCCACGCGGGTCGTTCCGAGCACCAGGAACGCCGTGACCAGCCCGATGTTGGCCGGGTTGAAGATGTGGGAGCCGCGATACCGGATCACGTATTTCGACAGGAGCGAGAGCCCCGCCACGACCGCAAAAACCTCGACGCCGAAGGTCGTCCAGTGGTCGTCCGGCGCCGTCCCGACGACTCGCATGATGAGGGCGACGGCGCTGCCGGTGAGCATCGCGCTCGCGGGCCAGACGAACTGGCGCGTCTGGCGGAACGTGATCGCCACCTCGAGGACGAAGCACGTGCCGATCGCCGCGACGATCTGCGGCACGCTGACCCAGAAGTGCAGCCCGACCTGGCCGAGGGCATGGACCGTGAGGACGACCATCGCGACGTGGAGGCGCGGATCCCGGATGCTCGGCAGCACCAAGGGGTAGCTGGCGCGGCCGATCGTCAGCGTCCTGGCAGTCATGCGGATCGGCATCATACTGGCGGGCAGGAGGCCAACGAGACGATGGCGCGAGACGAGGAACGGGCGCTCCGTGCACAGCAGTCGCCGATCGTCGGCGGGCTTCCGGACGTCCCGGGAATCGGGGCGGCGATGCGACTGACGCCCGGTCTCGGCGTGCATCTGCGGGGCCTCGCCGACGAGCTCCTCGTCAACGACTTCCCCGGCGCGACGATCCGGCGCGATCAGCGCGAGACGCTGGCGACCGCCGTCTCAGCCGCGAACGACTGCTTCTTCTGCATGGACTCGCACAGCGCGTTCGCGACCGCGCTCATGGAACGCCAGGGCGACACGGCGCTTGCGCCGCTGCTCGACGCTGTCAAGCAGGGCTCGTCGGATGGCTTCGATCCGAAGATGCAGGGCCTGCTGCAGATCGCGCGGACGGTCGGGCGCGACCCGCTGGCGCTGACGTCGGCCGACGTCCAGGCCGCGCTGGATGCCGGGGCGACGGACGGCGATGTCCAGCTCGCGGTGCTGATCGCGGCGGGCTTCTCCATGTACAACCGGGTGGTCGACGGCCTCCGCGCCCGAACCGCACCGGTCACCGACGTGTACGAGGCCCGCGCCGCGGAGATCGCCGAGAACGGCTATTCGGCGCCGTCCACCCTCCCAAGCCCAGCCCCCGTCTCGGTGAAGACCCGCGCCTGAGGGCGGTCGTCCGCCCGCGCTGGCGCGACCCGGCGCGGCATCGGCCGCCCCATCCGATCAGGCGGGAGCCGACGCAGTCGAGTGGCGGACGATCAGGGACGGCTGGAAGACGGTGACGCTGGCCCTGCGGCCCGCGGCCGGCTCGCGGGCCATCTCGAGGGCCAGGCGAACGCCGTGGTTGACGATGTCGGCGGTCGGCATTCGGAGCGTGGTCAGCGCCGGCACGGTGTGACTCGCCAGGAGAATGTCGTCGAAGCCGACGACCGAGAGGTCGGCCGGAACGGCTACGCCATCGAGGTAGGCGGCGTGGAGCGCCCCAACCGCCAGCGTATCCGTCGAGGTCACGACAGCAGTCGGTCGTGGATGCAGCCCAAGGAGCGCACGCATTGCGGTCTCGCCCCCACCGGGCGTGTTCGGGGCGGGCTGAATGTAGCCCTCGGGCACCCCGCCGAACCGCTCCCGCATGACGTCGATGTAGGCCGCCTGGCGCTCGCGAATGTCGCCGAGCGGCCGGCCGCCCATGAACCCAATGCGCCGGTGGCCCAGCTCGACCAGGTGGTCCATGCCGGCGCGCACGCCGGCCTGGTTATCGACATCGACGGTCGGCACGCCCAGGGGGCTCGAGCCCTGCCACAGCCCAACGATCGGGGCGACGAGGTCGGCCAGATCGGCCAGCAGGCGGGGCTGATCCTGGAGATCGCCGAGCAGCACGATCGCGTCGCAGTGCCGCGTCTCTAGGACCGCGGTCAGGGCCACCGCGTCGTCCGCCCGACCGCGGGCATGGCCGAGGACCAGGTTGTAGCCGTGGCTCATGGTCGCCGTCGACAGCGCTTCGATCGCCCCGGCGAAGAACGGGTCGGTAATGTCGCGGACGACGGCGCCGAGGAGCATCGTCGGCGCGCCTCGGAGGCCGCGAGCGAGCGGGTTCGGGCGGTACCCGACGGTTCGCGCGGCGCGCGTGACGCGCTCCCGGGTCTCCGGCGCGATGGGCACGCGCGTCGGGACGTCGTTGAGGACCCGCGAGACCGTGCTCTGCGAGACGCCAGCGAGCTGTGCGATGTCGCGCATCGTCGGCACCAAGCGTGGGCGGGCGCCGACGGGCGCCTCTGCGGCCACGTCGACTCCGGTGCCCGAGCCGTGCGTCTCGCGGGCACGCTTGTCCGACGGCTCCCCCACTCCCATCGGCGGAGCGTAGCATTCGATGCGGTCATACGATTGCATAACCTAGGAGTGAGCAGCGAGTGCGGGTCGTCGTCACAGGTGGCAGCGGAAAGGCCGGGCGGTGGGTGCTCCGCTCGCTTCGCGAGGCTGGGCACGCGGTCCTCAACGTGGACGTCACCCACGACGGCAGTCCCCACGGCCAATGCGTTGTCGCCGACCTGACGGACCCCGGCCAATGCCTCGAGGTGCTCGCTGGGGCCGATGCCGTCGTGCACCTGGCGGCCATCCCTGCCCCGGACATCCGCCCCGCCGCCGAGACCTTCCGGAACAACACGCTCTCGACCTACAACGTCTTCGCCGCCGCGGTGGACCGCCACGTCTCGCGGGTGGTCTGGGCCTCGAGCGAGACGGTGCTCGGCCTGCCGTTCGACGAGCCGCCGGCATTCGCGCCCATCGACGAGTCGCATCCGCCGCGTGCGGAGACTGCCTATGCGCTGTCGAAGCTCGTTGGCGAAACCATTGCGGAGCAGGCCGCGCGTCGCTCCGGGATCCCCTTCGTCGGGCTTCGGATCTCGAACATTATGGAGCCCGGCGACTACGCTCGGTTCGGGTCGTGGCAGGACGATGCGACGGTTCGGAAATGGAACCTCTGGGGCTATGTCGATGCCCGGGACGTCGCGGCCGCCGTGCGCCGGAGCCTCGAGGCCGCCGTCCAGGGTGCGGAGGTCGCGATCATCGCGGCCGCCGATACCTGCATGGCCCGCCCCAGCGCCGACCTCTTGGCCGAGGTGTTCCCGGCCGTCCCACTCCGCCGGCCGCTCGCCGGCCGCGAGACGTTGCTGTCGATCGATCGCGCCCGGGCCCTGCTGGGTTATGAGCCTGCGCATTCTTGGATGGACGACCAGCCCTAGGTCGTCCCGGTCAGCCGGCCTCGACCATGGGCTTCACCTCGTTGATCAGGAGCTCCATGGTCTCGAGGTCGTATGGCGCCGCCAGCTCGGCCACGAAGGTGTCGAATCCGACTGCCCGGTAGCCGCGAATCGTCTCCGCAATCTGCTCGGGCGTGCCGGTCCAGACGGAAACGTCGCCGTCCATCCGCGAGACCGGAGTCTTGTTCGCCTCCAGCAGCCCAAGATAGACGCGCTTTGCCTCGGCCTCGGAGCGCCTGATCGTTGGCTTGCAGCCCAGCGTCCGTTCGATCTCCGCGGAATCTCGGCCAACAGCTGCGCAGTGCTCCCGCAGGATCGTGTCCTTGTGCGCCACGGTCTCAGGCGTCCCGAAGACGTTCCAGATGTCGGCGTGCTGGGCGACGATCCGCAGCGTCTTCTTTTCGCCGGCACCGCCGATCATGATCGGGAGCCGGGCCTGGAGTGGGAGCGGGTTGATCCGCAGCCGATCGAACTCGTAGCGGCCGCTGGGCGGGCTGGTGACCTCGCCGCCGTCGATCAGGGTCCGGATGGCCGCCGTGGCCTCGGCGAGCCAGTCGAGCCGCTGGCCGAAGCCGGTCCCGAAGTCGATGCCGAAGGCGGTGTGCTCGTCCTCAAACCAGGCGCCGCCGATGCCGAGGATCGCGCGACCGTTGCTGATGTGGTCGATGGTGACGACGGCCTTCGCCACGAGGCCCGGATTGCGAAAGGTGTTCGCGCCGACGAACAGGCCCAGCCGGATCCGCTCCGTCGCCTGGGCGAGTGCCGCCAGCGCCGCGTACCCCTCGAAGATCGGCTGGTAGCGGTCGCCGAAGATCGCGTAGATGTGGTCCCACGTCCAGAGGTGGTCATAGCCAAGCTCCTCCGCGCGGCGCCCAGCGGCGAGGAACGCCGGCCAGTCGCTGGCCTGGCTCCACAAGTTGACACCGAGCCTCACATCGCCCATCTGGACGTTCTCCTGTATGTCTGGACCGTTCCAACACCCTACGAAGTTTGCGCAAACGATTGCACACACTCGATTGCGTGCGCTAGTCTAGCCGACGCGCCGGGCAGCCAACCCGTCTACGGAAGCTGCGCCCGGACCGTCCGTCATGAGGAGGAGCGCGGATGTTGAACCGGCTCAGGTTGCCTGCCTACGCGATCACTGGGGTCCTGCTCGTCGCGGCATGCTCGCCCGGGGCGTCGCCCGGTGCGACGTCCGGAGCGACGACGGGCGCGCCGTCGACTGCGGCGACACCGGGCGCCAGCGGCGCCGCAAGCCCGCAGGCGACATCGGCGGGCGCCATCCCCGAGCAGGGTGTCGACGACGGCACGACCATCACGATGTGGAGCCGCGCTGCGACGGAGACCCGCGTCCAGTCGCAGGTCGATGCCTACAACGCAAGCCACCAGAACAAGATCGAGCTGCGCCTCGTCCCGACCGACGAGTACGTCGGGGTCGTGGGCAACGCGGCCACCGCCAACGAGCTGCCCGACCTCTTCTCGGCCGACGTCGTGTTCATGCCGAACTGGACGTCACAGGGCCTGTTCCTCGACATCACCGATCGCATCGACGGCCTGACCGGGATCGACAACGTCGGCCAAGCGCACATCGTTGCCTCGTCGTGGGAGGGCAAGAAGTACGGCCTGCCGTTCATCATCGACCTGTCGGTGTGGATGTACAACAAGGACCTCTTCCGACAGGCGAACCTCGATCCCGAGGATCCGCCCGCGACGCTCGCCGAGTTCGCGACTGCCGCGCGCGCCGTCCAGGCGCTCGACATCGACGGCACGTACGGGACCTACTTCGGTGGGAACTGCGGCGGCTGCAACGTCTTCACCTGGTGGCCGATCATCTGGGCCGAGGGTGGCGACGTTATGAACGCCGAAGGCACCGAGGCGACGCTCAACACGGACACCGCCAAGGAGATCTACCGGACCTTCGGCGCGCTGTGGGACGAGGGCGTGATCAACCCCGAGTCCGTCCAGGAAGCAGGCCCGACGTGGACCCAGCCGTTCCCCGCGGGCAAGGTGGGCATCATGCCGATGCCGGCCAGCCTCCAGGAGACCGAGGGCATGTCGTTGGACAACCTCGGTATCACGGCGATCGCCGGGACGACGAAGGGTGAATCGACCTTTGTCGGCGGCGACAGCATCGGGCTGTCGAAGGACAGCAAGAACGTCGAGCAGGCGTGGAACTTCATCACCTGGATGCTCGGCGACCACAACCAGGTGGAGGTCGTGGCGAAGGCCGGAAATGTTGTTGCCAGGACTGACCTCGCCGACAACGAGTACAGCTCGGCGGACCCACGACTCGTCCTCTTCAACGAGGTCGCCGGCGTGGGCAAGACGCCGTTCGCGCTGCACTTCAACGCCGCCTTCAACGACCCGCAGAGCCCGTGGATCCAGCTCTTCCGTGCGGCCGTCTTCGACGACGCCGACGACGCGAAGATCGACGAGCTCAACGCGAGCATCACTTCGGTCCTGCAGGGCAACTAGCAGGGCCCACGATCGACCGCGACCTGAACGGCGCACGGTGCGGGCTCTCCTCTGGCCCGCACCGTGCCCGCCTACTCGGCTGAGCGAGGACCACCCACAGGCATGAGCGTGACGTCGCGGCTCGCCGCTCGGGGGTTCGGCCTGCGGACCAGCGCGTGGGGCCGGCGGCGGCGTCTCGCCGGCATGGCCTACGCCCTGCCGACGCTCATCTTCGTGCTCCTGTTCTTCATCGGGCCGCTGTTGCTGGTCGGCCAGATGTCCGCGAGCGACTGGAAGCTCCTCGGCGGCGACAAGGGCATCAACTTCCCGCAGAACTACGGCGCGCTCAACAACAACCCGCTGTTCTGGCCGGCGGTCGAGTTCACCCTCCGCTACACGGTCATCGTGACCGTCGTCCTCATCGGCCTCGGACTTGCGCTCGCACTGCTAGTCCAGGAGTCGAGTCGCTGGGTCGGCTTACTCCGCACCGTGTTCCTCATCCCGCTAGCAGTGGGCCTCGCGGCGGCGTCGCTCCTGTTTTGGGGCTTCTACTCCGACAGCATCGGACCGGTGAACCCGCTCCTCCAGGGCATCGGCCTCGCCGACGACCCGATCCTGTTCTTCGCGACCCACGAGAACGCCTTCGTCTCGACCGTCCTCATGATCATCTGGAAGTTCGTCGGCCTGTACATGCTGATCCTGCTCGTCGGCCTGCAGGCGATTCCGACCGAGCTCTACGAGGCCGGCTCGATCGACGGCGCCGGACGGATGCAGACGTTCCGGCACATCACGCTGCCGTTGCTGCGCCCGTCGCTCGCCCTCGCGCTGATCCTGTGCGTCACCGGGTCACTCCTGGCCTTCGACCACTTCTATCTCCTGACCAAGGGCGGGCCGGACAACTCCACCGTGACGATCGTGCAGCTGATCTACCAGCAAGCCTTCGTGCGCCAGAATCTCGGCACCGCGGCCGCCATCTCGCTCGTCCTGCTGGGCGGGCTGATGCTCGTCAACCTCTTCTGGTTCCGGCTGCTTCGACGCGGGACGGCGGCAGCGTGAGCGTCCGATGAGGCACAGCTCGGTGTTCGCGCGCACGCCCTACTACGTGCTGACGGGCGGACTCGTGATCATCTTCCTGTTCCCGCTCGGTTGGGCCACGATCGCGTCGTTCAGCGCGCAGGCTGGCTCCGCGCAGGCCATGGGTTACGGCCTCGGCAACTACGAGCGGCTGTTCGAGTTCCAGGAGGGCCTGCCGACCTACTTCTGGAACAGCCTCGTCATCGCGTCGCTGACGGTCCTGTTCACCCTGTCCGTCTCGATCCTTGGCGGGTACGCCTTCGCCCGCTTCCAGTTCCCGGGCAAGAACCTGCTCTTCCTGGTCACGCTCGCCATCCTGATGGTCCCGTCCGCGACGCTGCTCATCCCGTTGTTCGTGCTGCTCCGCCAGCTGAACCTCGACAACACGCTGGTCGGCCTCAGCCTGGTCCTGGCGATGTACCAGCTGCCGTTCGCGACTTTCATGATGCGGATCTCGTTCGAGGCCGTGCCTCGCGAGCTGGAGGAATCGGCGCTCGTCGACGGCGCGGGCACGTTCCAGGTGCTGCGGAGGATCCTGCTTCCGGCCGTGCTGCCCGGCCTGATCACCGTGGGGCTTTTCGCGTTCCTCGCGGCCTGGAACGACTTCTTTGCGCCGTTGATCCTCATCAGCGACCCGAGCCTGTCACCGTTGCCGCTGGCGATCGCCGTCCTGCGGCAGCAGACGATGGGTGTGATCGACTATGGGGCCACGGAGGCGGGGGTGGTCGTCATGACGCTCCCCTGCATCATCCTGTTCATACTCCTGCAGCGGTACTACATGCGAGGCTTCATGTCCGGCGCGGTGAAGGGCTGACATGGCAGTGCACCCGACGGCCGGCGTCGGCTCGGCGATGAGCGGCGCCATCTCCGATCTCGAGGCCTGGTTCGTGACCGGCAGTCAGCACCTGTATGGCGAGGACGTCCTCCGGCAGGTCGACGAGAACGCTCGACAGATCGCCCGGGCGCTCGACGAGGCCGACACCATCCCCGTGCGAATCGTTGCCAAGCCCGTCGTCACGACACCCGAGGCGATCGCCGCCGTGCTGCGCGAGGCCGAAACCGACCCGCGCTGCGCGGGCGTCATCGCGTGGATGCACACCTTCTCGCCGGCCAAAATGTGGATCCGGGGCGTCACCGAGCTGCGCAAGCCGCTCCTGCACCTCCACACCCAGTACAACCGCGACCTCCCTTGGTCGGACATCGACATGGACTTCATGAACCTGAACCAAGCGGCCCACGGAGACCGCGAGTTCGCGTTCATCCAGACGCGCCTCCGCCGGGGCCGCAAGACCGTGGTGGGGCACTGGGGCGACCCGGTGGTCGGGGCGCGGATCGGGGCCTGGTCCCGCGCCGCCGCGGGGTGGCTCGAGGCGCACCGGCTCAAGGTGGCGCGCTTCGGCGACAACATGCGCCAGGTCGCCGTGACCGAGGGTGACAAGGTCGAAGCACAGGCGCGGCTCGGCTTCTCGGTCAACGGCTACGGCATCGCGGAGCTCGCGGACCGCGTCGCGGCGGTGCGCGATGCCGACGTGGACAGCCTCGTGACCGACTATGACGACAGCTACGACGTCGGGCCGGCGCTTCGGGTCGGCGGCGAACGGCACGCGGAGCTGCGAGCAGCAGCGCGAATCGAGGCCGCGCTTCGGGGCTTCCTCGAGGACGGTGGGTTCGGCGCGTTCACCGACACGTTCGAGGACCTCGGCGCCCTGGAGCAACTGCCGGGGATTGGGGTCCAGCGGCTGATGGCGGAGGGCTACGGCTTCGGCGCCGAGGGCGACTGGAAGGCAGCCGCGCTGGTCCGGATCCTGAAGTTCATGGGCGCCGGCCTGCCCGGCGGGACCTCGTTCATGGAGGATTACACATACCACCTGGGCGATCCCGTCCCCGAGGTCCTCGGCGCCCACATGCTGGAGGTCTGCCCCTCACTCACTGCGGAGCGGCCGTCGTGCGAGATCCACCCGCTGTCGATCGGGGGTCGCTCCGATCCCGTGCGGCTCGTGTTCGAAGCGTCACCCGGTCCCGGGATGATCGTCGGGCTCGCCGACCTCGGCGACCGGTTTCGGATGATCGCGAGCGAGGTGGACGTCGTGGTGGCCGACGCGCCACTCCCGAACCTGCCCGTCGCACGCGCCGTCTGGCGGCCCCGACCGAGCCTCGCCACGGCGGCGGAGGCCTGGCTCATGGCCGGCGGACCGCATCACACGGCGCTGACCACGAGCCTTGACGCGGAGGTCATCACCGACTTCGCGGACATCGCCGACGTCGAGCTCGTCAGCATCGATGGTGCGACGACGCCGGCCGCGTTCAAGCGCGAGTTGCGCTGGAACCAGGCCTACTACTTCCTGAACCGCGGCCCCTAGGGATGCTGGATCCCAGGGCCGCGGTCGTCGCCGCGGTCGTGCCGACCGACGACGCCATCGGAAAGCTGCGGCCGCTGAGCGCCACGCAGGTCACGCTCGCCGCCGGCTTCTGGGCGGATCGCGTGGCGATGAACGGCGCGCAGACCATCCCGGCCGGCCACGAGCAGCTCAAGGCGGCCGGCACGCTCCACAACTTCTCGCTGGCGGCGTCCGCCGCGCGAGAGGGCTATCGCGCGCTCGGGATCATGTTCGACAAGCCCTTTCCGTTCCTGGACTCGGACGTCTACAAGTGGCTCGAGGGCGTCGCCTGGGAGATCGGGCGCACAGGTGATCGGCAGCTCGCCGCGATGGCCGACGAGGCAATCGGGCTGGTCGCAGCGGCCCAGCGGCCGGACGGCTACCTCAATACGTTCGTGCAGGTTCTCGCTCCCGGCACGGAATACGCTGACCTTGCGTGGGGTCACGAGCTCTACTGCATCGGCCACCTGGTGCAGGCGGCGATCGCCTGGCAGCGTGCGGTCGGGGACGGCCGGCTCCTCGCGGTCGCGGAACGCGCCATCGCCTCGGTCGAGGCCGAGCTGGGCCACGGCGGGCGCGAGGCGATCGACGGCCACCCGCAGATCGAGATGGCCCTCGTGGAGCTGTACCGGGTCACAGGAAACCGACGTCACCTCGACCTGGCTCAAACCTTCATCGACCGGCGCGGCTCCGGCACGCTCGGCGCGGGCCGGTACGGCCGGGCGTACTGGCAGGATCATCTGCCGGTGCGCGGAGCGCCCGAGGTCGCGGGTCACGCGGTGCGTCAGCTGTACCTCGACTGTGGGGCGGTCGACGCCGCTGTGGAGCTGGGCGACACGGCACTGCTCGAAGTCGTGCACGGCCGGTGGCGGGACATGGTCGCGACGCGGACATACCTGACCGGGGCCGTCGGGAGCCGGCACAAGGACGAGGCCTTCGGTGACCCGTACGAGCTGCCACCCGACCGGGCCTACGCCGAGACGTGCGCCGCCATCGCGTCAGTGATGCTGGCGTGGCGCCTCCTGCTGGCGACAGGCGATCCAGCGTGCGCCGATCTCATCGAGCGAACGGCCTACAACGGCGTGCTCGCGTCGCTGTCGCTGGATGGGAGGGCGTTCTTCTACGTCAACCCGTTGCAGCGCCGGACGCACCGCTCCTGGGCCGAAGCGGGGCCGGACGAGCGGTCACCGGGCGCGCGCGCGCCGTGGTACGCGTGCGCCTGCTGCCCGCCGAACCTGATGCGCTTCATCGGCTCGTGGTCCCAACTGCTCGCGACAGGGGACGATCGCGGAATCCAAGTCCACCAGTACGCGAGCGCGGACATCGTGGCCGGTGACGTCCACCTGCGGGTCGCGACGCGCTACCCGTGGTCCGGCGGCGTTGAGGTGACCGTCGTGGGGACGCCTGACGAGCCGTGGGAGCTGTCGCTGCGCGTTCCGGGCTGGTGCAAGGCCGCGGTCCTGCGCGACGCCCGCGGGCGGCTGCTCGCCGATGCGACGACGGGCGCCGGGTCCATCGCCGTCCGGCGCGACTGGCGGCCGAACGACATGGTGACCCTGGCGCTCGAGATGCCGGTCCGGCTGACCACGCCGGATCCGCGCGTCGACGCCGTCCGCGGCTGCCTAGCCATCGAGCGGGGTCCGATCGTGTACGCGGTCGAGACCGCCGACCTAACTACGGACGTGGAGCTCGAGGATGTCCGGATCGCGCGCGACGCCACGGCGACGCCGAAGGCCCGTGATGACCTCCGCGGCGACACCGTCGGGCTGTCTGTCGCGGCGTCCACGGCGGACGGCCGCCCGCTCGACCTCCCAGCGATCCCCTATCACCTGTGGGCCAACCGGGTCGTGGGCGGGATGCGCGTCTGGATCCCGGAGGTCGGCTCATGAGCGTGGACGACCTCCGCGAGCTGGTCGCCGAAGCGAACGTGGCCGTCGCGCGCGCGGGCCTCGTGGTGCTGTCGTTCGGCAACGTTTCCGGCGTCGACCGCGATGCCGGCATCCTCGCGATCAAGCCAAGCGGCATGCGCTGTGGGGATGTCAGGCCAGCCGATATCGTCCTGGTCGCGCTCGATGACGGCCGGGTCGTCGACCCAAACGGCCTCCGGCCGTCGTCGGACACGCCAACCCACCGGCACCTGTATCGGGACTTCCCGGAGGTCGGCGGCGTCGTGCACACCCATTCGACGTCGGCCGCGGCGTGGGCGCAGGCGGGTCATCCGATCCCGGCGCTCGGGACGACGCACGCGGACACCTTCCGCGGCCCTGTCCCGGTGAGCCGCGAGCTCACGCCTGCCGAGGTCGACGGCGAGTACGAATGGGAGACCGGGGCGGTGATCGTGGAGACGCTACAGGTGGCCGGACGCACGGCGACGGACTCGCCGGGCGTCCTCGTGCGATCGCACGGCCCGTTCGCGTGGGCCAACGCACCTGCCGCGGCGGTCGAGAACGCGATCCTCCTCGAGGAAATCGCGACCGTGGCGTTCCGGACGCTCGTCATCGACCCGTCGACGTCGGTGATCCCGGACGAGCTCCTCCGACGGCATTTCGACCGGAAGCACGGCGCTGCCGCTTACTACGGGCAGCCCGGGTGGCCGAGCGGCAAGCGATGAAGTACGCCGTCGGGATCGACTTCGGGACGGAATCGGGCCGAGCGGTGCTGGTCGAGGTCAGGACCGGCCGGGAGATCGCGACGGCGATCCACGAGTACGCCAACGGCGTCATCGACGTCCGGTTGCCGGCGCCGGACGACGACATCGTCCTCGAGCCGGACTGGGCCCTCCAGGATCCAGAGGACTACGTGGCGACCATCCAATCGACGGTGCCGCGACTGCTCTCCGAAAGTGGGGTCGACGCGGTCGACGTCGTCGGAATCGGCATCGACTTCACGTCGTGCACGATGCTGCCCACCACGGCCGACGGAACACCGCTGTGCCGGCTGCCGGAGCTCCGCCGCGAGCCCCACGCCTGGGTGAAGCTCTGGAAGCACCACGCGGCCCAGCCCGAGGCCGATCGGATCAACGCGACGGCGGCGGCGATCGGCGAATCATGGCTGCCTCGCTACGGCGGCCGAATCTCGTCGGAGTGGTTCTTCTCCAAGAGCCTCCAGATCCTCGACGAGGCGCCGTCCGTCTATCGCGCCGCCGACCGGCTGATCGAGGCCACCGACTGGATCGTCTGGCAGCTCACCGGCCAGGAGACGCGCAACTCCTGCACCGCCGGCTACAAGGCCCTGTGGTCGAAGGCGGATGGCTTCCCCGGCCCCGAGTACTTCGGAGCGCTCCACCCCGAGCTGGCATCGGTCATTGACGCGAAGATGTCCCGCGATGTCCGGCCGATCGGCGAGCGGGCCGGCGGCCTCAGCTCAGCGGCCGCGGGCTGGACCGGCCTGCGGCCAGGAACGCCGGTGGCGATCGCGAACGTGGACGCCCACGTCTCCGTGCCGGCGGTCGGCGTGACCAGCCCGGGCACGATGGTCGCGGTCATGGGCACGAGCACGTGCCACATGGTGCTGGACACGCGACTTGCCTACGCGGAGGGGATGTGCGGCGTCGTCGAGGACGGGATCATCCCCGGCTACTTCGGCTACGAGGCCGGGCAGTCGGCCGTCGGCGACATCTTCGCGTGGCAGGCCCGGCAGCTGTTGCCGCCGGAGGTCCATGAGCAGGCGAGGCGGGAAGGCAGAAGCGTGCACGTCGTCCTCGAGCGCGCGGCGGCGGCGCTTCGGCCCGGCGAGTCAGGGCTCCTCGCCCTCGACTGGTGGAATGGCAATCGATCCATCCTCGTCGACGTCGAGCTCAGCGGGCTGCTCGTCGGCGCCACGTTGGCGACCCGGCCGCATGACATCTACCGCGCGCTCCTGGAGGCGACGGCCTTCGGGACGCGCGCGATCGTCGAGTCGCTCTCGGCAGCCGGGGTCGCGGTCGACCGCGTCGTGGCGTGCGGAGGCCTGCCGGAGCGCAACTCGCTCCTCATGCAGCTGTCGGCGGACATCACCGGCCGCGACTTCCACGTGGCCGCATCGGCGCAGGCGCCCGCGCTCGGCGCGGCGATGTACGGCGCAGTCGCCGCTGGGGCGGCGTCCGGCGGCTACGAGACGATCGGCGATGCCGCCGCCGCGATGGTCCGGCCGCATGCCAGGACCTTCCACCCCGAGCCCGTGGCACTCGCGGTGTACGACGACCTGTTCGCCGAGTACATGGCGCTGCACGACTACTTTGGGCGCGGTGGCAACGACGTGATGCGCCGCCTCCGAGAATTGAGCGCGAAGAGTCGCTAGCCCTCCTGGAGGGTGGTCGGGGCGCCGTGGATTGCGGGCACGGAGCCCAGGCGGCCGGCCTGGTAGTCGCGGACCGCCTGCACGACCTCCTCGCGGGTGTTCATCACGAAGGGGCCCATCCAGGCGACCGGCTCCCGGATCGGGCGTCCACCGAGGATGAGGACGTCGAGGTTGGGGGATCGTGACTCCTGCTGCCGCGCGTCGAGCGCGGACACGTCAACGCCGCACCGGGCCCGAAGACGGCCAGCTGCCCGGTCCGGATCGGCTGCGGCTCCGACCCCGCCGCGGCGCCCGCGGCCCGCGACGTTCCGGTTCGCAGCGGCGCGGCCGCGCCCGCGGTCCCAACGCCATTCATGACGTAGACAAGGGCGTTGTAGTCGGACCGCCACGGGAGCGAGAGGCGGGCACCCGGGCTCAGCGTCGCGTGGACCAGCGTCATCGGCGTGTACGTCGAGCCGGGTCCAGCAAGGGCCACACCGCCGGCACCCGCGAGCTCCCCGGCGATCACGCGAACGAGCCCACCGCCATCGGGCGTCGTCGCCAGCGCAACCTGGTTGGCGCGGATGTCCTGGTAGCGGGGCGCCGACCACTTCTGCGCCGCGGGCAGATTGACCCACAGCTGGAATCCATGGAACAGCCCGCCGCTCGCGACGAGCCATGCCGGCGGCTTCTCGATGTGCAGGAACCCGGCACCGGCGGTCATCCACTGGGTGTCGCCGTTGGTGATCGTGCCGCCGCCGCCGTTCGAGTCGTTGTGCTCGAACACGCCGTCGATCATGTACGTGACCGTCTCGAAACCCCGATGCGGGTGCCATGGCGTGCCCTTCGGCTCGCCCGGTGCGTACTCGACCTCGCCCATCTGGTCGAGATGCACGAACGGGTCCAACTCGGCGAGGTCGACGCCGTGAAAGGCGCGCCGCACCGGGAAGCCCTCGCCCTCGAAGCCCGAGGGAGCGCTGGTGATCGAGCGCACGGGTCGCTGCCGGGCGACGGCCGGATCGGGCTCGGCAATTCGGGGCAGGACGGTGATGTCGGGCACGGTGATTGCGGGCATGCGCAAATGATTGACCAGTCAACGACTTGCGTCAACCGCCAGACGCTGACGGCGCTGTGCCTGACACGTCCTGCCGATCCTTGGCAGGATTCCGGGGGCCTCGAACGACCACCCCGGAGCGCAGTGGAGGATCCCGATTGACGCTCTCGACCCCCGGTATTGGTGACCAGATCAAGGC
>JBKKDM010000211.1:0-6210 GCA_046707905.1 Candidatus Limnocylindrales bacterium | reverse complement strand
GCCTCGGGCTCGGCAGCAGCCTCCGTTGTGGCGGCAGCCTCCGGCGCGGCGTCAGCCTCCGGCGCGTCGGCGACCGGCGCGTCGGCGGCCATCGGCTCGGCGTCGGCCGCGGTCTCGGCGGCGGCCGTGGGCTCGTCCGTCGTCTCGTCCTCGACCACGGGGGTCTCCGGCGTCAGCTGTTCGGTCATGCGGTCACCTCGATCGCCTTGCCGCAGTGGCTGCAGACGCGCACCCGCCGGCCGTCCTCGAGGACGGTGTGCCGGATCCGGGTCGGCTGCTTGCAGCTCGGGCAGACCAGCATCACCTTCGACGCGTCGAGCGGCTTGGCGATGTCGAGGATCCCGCCCTGCTGGACTTTCGGGGCACGGTCGGTCCGGCCCTGGGTCTGGCGCGGCTTGGTGTGGCGCTTCGCGATGTTGAGCCCTTCGACGACGACCGCAACGGGCCGGCTCGAGGCGGGCTTCCAGTAGCCGCGGCGGGCCTGGCGACCGCTTTCGGTCCCGGAGCCCGTGACGCGCAGGTTCGCGGCCTTGTTGGTGATGACGCGCTCGACCACGCCCTGCTTGCCGGCGTCCTTGCCGGACAGGACGAGGACGGTGTCGCCCTTGCGGATCTCGGGCACGCGCGTTCGGCCGGTTGCCATCACAGCACCTCCGGAGCGAGCGACACGATCTTCATGTAGTTACGGTCACGGAGCTCCCGGGCCACCGGACCGAAGATCCGTGTGCCACGCGGGTTGCCCTGGTTGTTGATCAGCACGGCGGCGTTCTCGTCGAAGCGGATGTAGCTGCCATCCGGGCGGCCGTATTCCTTGGCGGTGCGGACGATGACCGCCTGCACGACGTCGCCCTTCTTGACGGCGGCGTTCGGGATCGCCGTCTTGACGCTCGCGACGATGACATCGCCGATCCCGGCGGTGGTCTTCGTGGAGCGCCCCATCACGCGGATGCACTGGATGGTCCGTGCACCCGTGTTGTCGGCGACCTTGAGGCGGGTCTGGGACTGGATCATGCCTGGGCGTCCTTCGCCGCATCGGCGGCCTCGGTGCCCTCGGTGGCGTCAGTGGCGCCGGCCTCGGCCTGCGCCTCGGCGTCGTCGTGGCGGCCGCGACCCGGGTGCGCGGCGGAGTGGATCGCCTCGGAGACGGCCGCTTCCTCGGTCACGAGCTCGGCGCCGCCATGATCACCCGCCCGCTGGACGACCTCGATGAGGCGCCAGCGCTTGGTGGCGGAGAGCGGCCGCGACTCCTCGATGAGGACGGTGTCGCCGACGTGGGCCTCGTTGGCCTCGTCGTGGGCCTTGAACTTCGTGGTCAGGCGAATGACGCGCTTGTACAGCCGGTGGCGAGTGAGCCGCTCCACGGACACAACGATCGTCTTGTCCATCTTGTCGCTCACCACGCGCCCGACCTTGGTCTTGCGCTGGCCGCGGGCGGCGGTGTCGCCGGCGGTCGGTTGGGTCATGGCCATCGATTACGCGTCCTTCTTGGTGCTGCTGGAGCGGGTCTTGCGCGGTGCGCGGGCCGCCTTCTTCGGCGTCGCGGGCGCCTTCGTCGCTCGGACCAGGCCGAGGCCGCGTTCGCGCTGGACCGTGAGGATCCGAGCGATCTCGCGCCGCGTCCCGGGGATGCCGCTGGTGTCGTTGAGCTGGCGGGTCGAGAGCGCGAAGCGCGCGCTCCAGAGGTCCTGCTTGGCCTGCTTGAGGGCGTCGTCGAGCTCCTTGTCGGACATCTCGCGAACCTTGGCGATGTCAGCGCTCATCGCTCGCCTCCCTCGACGGTGCCTTCGCGGGCCACGACTTTGGTCTGGACCGGCAGCTTGTGGCTGGCGAGGCGCATCGCCTCGGTCGCCTCCTCGTGGCCCACGCCGGCCATCTCGAACAGGATTCGGCCGGGCTTCACGACCGCGACCCAATGGTCGGGCGCGCCCTTGCCGGAGCCCATGCGCGTCTCGGCCGGCTTCTTCGTCACCGGCTTGTCCGGGAAGATCCGGATCCAGATCTTGCCGCCGCGCTTGACCGAGCGGGTCATGGCGCGTCGGGCGGCCTCAATCTGACGGCTCGTGATCCAGGCGGGCTCCATGGTGGCGAGCCCGTAGTCACCGAAGGCGACATAGTGGCCGCCCTTGGCCTGCCCGGACATGCGGCCGCGCATGACCTTGCGATGCTTGACGCGCTTGGGAAGGAGCATCGGTCAGGCTCCCTGCCCGGCAACGGCGGGCGCCACCGCGTCGCGGGCCAGGGTCCGCGTCGGCTGGATGTCGCCGCGGTAGATCCAGACCTTGACGCCGATCCGGCCGTAGGTCGTGTGCGCGTGGACCTGGCCGTAGCTGATGTCCGCGCGGAGCGTGCCGAGGGGGATGCGACCCTCCCGATCCCACTCCCGACGGCTCATCTCGGCGCCACCGAGGCGGCCCGAGACCATGATCTTGACGCCCTTGGCCCCGGCCTTCATCGAGCGCTGGATCGACTGCTTCATCGCCTTCTTGAAGGCGATCCGACGGGCGAGCTGCTGGCTGATGTTGGTCGCGACGAGGTAGGCGTCGAGCTCCGGCTGGCGGATCTCCTTGATCTCCAGCTTGACCTTGCGCTTCGTGAGCGCGCCGATCTGCTGCCGCAGGATCTCGACGTTCTGGCCGCCCTTGCCGATCACGATGCCCGGCTTGGCCGTGTGCACCGTGACGGTGACCTGGCCGAAGTTGCGCTCGATCTCGAGGCCGCTGACGCTCGCGTTCGCGAGTCGCTTCTCCACCAGCTGGCGGATGGCGATGTCCTCTGTCAGGAGGATCGTGTATTCCTTGTCGTGGTACCACTTGGCGGTCCACGTGCGCGTCACCCCGAGTCGGAACCCGTACGGGTGGACTTTGTGTCCCATGGTGCTCAGCCCTCCCGATCGCCGACGGTGACGGTGATGTGGGTCACGCCCTTGTGGATCGGGAACGCCCGACCCTGGGCGCGCGGCCGCCAGCGTTTGATCGTGGGGCCCTTGTCCGCGCGCGCGTCGAGCACGACCAGCTCATCCGTGGCGAGGTTGTGGTTGTTCTCGGCATTCGCCGCCGCGCTCTTGAGAACCCCGGCGACGTTCTTGGCGGCGTGCTGGGGCATGAACTTGAGCAGGGCGGTTGCCTGCTCCACGGAGCGACCCCGGATCGCCTCGGTCACGAGGCGGGCCTTGCGGGTCGATCCGCGGACGTACTTGGCGGTCGCTGAAACTTTCATTGCCATGCCCTATTTCGGCGCCGTGGTGCGGTCGGTGCTCCGACCGTGGCCGCGGTAGGTACGGGTCGGCGCGAACTCACCGAGCCGGTGTCCGACCATGTTCTCCGTCACGTAGACCGGAACGTGCTTCCGGCCGTTGTAGACGGCGACGGTGTGGCCGATGAACGACGGGAAGATCACCGACGCGCGTGACCACGTCTTGACGACCTTCTTCTCGCTCCGCTTGTTCATCTGCTCGATCCGGCCGAGCAGGCGGGGCTCGATGAACGGGCCCTTCTTGATGGATCTGGACATCTCGCTGCCTCCCCGCTACTTCCGGCGCCGCGAGCGGACGATCAGTCCGCCGGTCCGCGCGCGCCGAGTGCGGTAGCCCATGGCGGGCTTGCCCCAGGGTGTCTTCGGGGGCATGCCCGTCGGGGACTTGCCCTCGCCGCCACCGTGGGGATGGTCGCGCGGGTTCATGACGACTCCCCGGACCTCCGGTCGCTGGCCCATGTGGCGAGCGCGACCGGCCTTCCCGAGGTTCTGGTTCTCGTGATCGAGGTTGCCGACCTGGCCGATCGTGGCCATGCAGCGGATGCTGATCCGGCGCACTTCGCCCGACGGCAGGCGGACCTGGGCCATCGCGCCCTCCTTGGCAAGGAGCTGGGCCGCGGTGCCCGCCGAGCGGACGATCTGGCCACCCTTGCCGGGGATGAGCTCGATGTTGTGGATGGTGGTGCCGAGCGGGATGTGGGAGATCGGGAGGGCATTGCCGACCCGGGCCTCCGAGCCGATGCCCGCGACCACCACATCGCCGACCTTGAGGCCGTGCGGCAGGAGCATGTAGCGCTTCTCGCCGTCGCGGTAGTGAAGGAGGCCGATCCGGGCGGAGCGGTTCGGGTCGTACTCGACCGTGGCGATCCGCGCGGGCACGCCGTGCTTGTCTCGCTTGAAGTCGATCCGGCGGTAGTGGGTCTTCTCTCCGCCGCCGCGATGGCGCACGGTGAGACGGCCCTGGTTGTTCCGGCCCGAGCCCCGCTTCTGGGGCTCGAGGAGCGGCTTGTAGGCCTCGGTGGTCGTAATCTCCTCGAACGTCGAGCGGGTCATCCCGCGACGGCCGGGCGAGGTGGGCTTGTAGCTGCGCAGCGGCATGCCTACACCCCCTCGAAGAACTGGATCTTCTGGCCGGCGGCCAGGGTCACGACGGCCTTGCGCCACGGCGACGTGTGGCCCTCGATCCGCCCGCGGCGGGTGCCGCGCGACTTCTTCTTGGCCTTCGTCGTGAGGACGTTGACCGCGACGACGCTGACCTTGTCGGCCGCGTACAGCTCCTCGATCGCCGCCTTGATCTGGATCTTGTTGGCGTCGGGGTGGACGCGGAACGTGTAGCGCCCGCGCGTCGACTGGTCGATCGACTTCTCCGAAACGACCGGCCGCAGGATGATCTCGGGCGCGGTGAGCGCGCTCACAGGTAGACCTCCTCCATCCGGGCGAGCGCCGGCTGCTCGATCACGAGCGTGTCGGCATTCAGGATGTCGACGACGTTGAGGGAGTCCGCGAGGATCACCACGACCTCAGGCAGGTTGCGGGCCGAGAGCCGGAGCGTCTCGTCCGAGGCCGGCGCGACGACCAGCACCCGGCCGGTCGCGTTCAGTGCGCTGAGAACGCCCACGACGGACGCGGTCTTGATCGCGTCGAGCCCGAAGCTGTCGATCACGCGGATCGCCTCGTCGCCGAGCTTGGCGGTGAGGGCCCCGCGGAGCGCGAGCCGCTTCATCTTGCGGGGCAGCTTCTGCTCGTACGAGCGCGGGTGCGGCCCGAACACGGCGCCGCCGCCGCGGTAGTGGGGCGCGGTGCGCGTGCCCTGGCGGGCGCGGCCGGTGCCCTTCTGGCGGTGCGGCTTCTTGCCGCCGCCGCGGACCTCGCCGCGGGTCTTGGTGTCGGCGGTCCCGGTCCGGCGACCGGCGAGCTGGGCCGTGACGACCTGGTGCAGCACGGCCTCGTTCACCGGCGCGCTGAAGAGCTCGTCGTGGAGCTCGACGCTGCCGAGGTCCTTGCCCGTCCGGTCGAAGAGGGTGGTCGATGCCATCGCGCTACGCCTTCCGGACCATGATCAGGCCGCCCCGGGCGCCGGGCAGGCTGCCCTTGACCATGAGCAGGTTCTTCTCGCCGTCCGTCCGGACGACCTTGACCTTCTTCGTGGTCACGCGCTCGTCGCCCATGTGGCCGGCCATCTTCAGGCCCTTGTAGACGCGCCCGGGCGTGGTGCCGGGCCCGATGGAGCCGGGCTCGCGGTGGTGGTCGGAGCCGTGGGTCTTGGGACCGCGATGGAAGTTGTGGCGCTTGATGTGGCCCGCGAAGCCCTTGCCCTTCGAGACGCCGGTCACGTCGACCAGGTCGCCGTCCGCGAAGACGTCGCCGATCGCGAGGGTCTGCCCAACCTCGTAGGCGGAGGGATCCTCGACCCGGAACTCGCGCAGCGTGCCGAGGCTCGGCAGGTCGCCGAGCTGGCCGGCCAGCGGCTTGGTGAGCTTCTTCTTCTCGTCCGTGCCGAGCTGGACGGCGGTGTAGCCGTCGCGCTCGGAGGTGCGGATCCGGGTCACCGTGTTCGGGACGACCTCGAGCACCGAGACGGCAACCATCGTGCCATCCGGCTGGAAGAGCTGGGTCATGCCGCGCTTGCGGCCGATCAGTCCGATCGACATCACATCTTGATCTCGATGTCGACGCCAGCCGGGAGGCTGAGTCGCATCAGGGCGTCGACCGTCTTCGACGAGGGGTCCAGGATGTCGACGAGCCGCTTGTGGGTGCGGATCTCGAACTGCTCCCGGCTGTCCTTGTCGATGAACGGCGAGCGGAGGACGGTGAACTTCTCGATCCGGGTGGGCAGGGGCACGGGCCCGACGATGTCGGCACCCGTGCGCTGCGCCGTCTCGACGATCTGCGCCGCCGACTGATCGAGCAGCCGGTGGTCGTAGGCCTTGAGACGGATCCGGATTCGCTGCTTGGCCA
>JBKKDM010000210.1:0-18792 GCA_046707905.1 Candidatus Limnocylindrales bacterium | reverse complement strand
TCGCCGCCGCCACCGCGGTCGTGGCCGACCGGCTCCGGGTGTCGTATACGGTCACCCTGGTCGTGCTGGGCCTCGTTGCCGGTGCGCTCCTTCCCCGCGGCGCCGTGGAGGTCACCCCGGAGCTCGTCCTGCTCGTGCTCGTGCCGGGCCTGGTGTTCGAGGCGGCGCTCCGCTTCGACGCGGAGCACCTCCGTCGAACCTTCGGCTGGATGGTCCTGCTGGCCGCTCCCGGCGTCGTCATCTCGGCCGGGATCGTGGCGATCGTGCTGAATCTCGCTGTCGACCTGCCCTTCGAGCTGGGAATCGTCGTCGGCGCGATGGTTGCGGCCACGGACCCTGTTGCGGTCATCGCGACCTTCCGGAATCTCGGGGTGCCGCGGCGGCTCGCCACGCTCGTCGAGGGCGAGAGCCTCCTCAACGACGGGACGGCAGTCGTCCTGTTCCTGGTCTCCGTCGCCGCGATCACCGACGGCGCGTCGATCGAGTCGACCGCGGCGACGATCGTGGTCACCGTCGCCGCGAGTGTGGTGATCGGGCTCGTGGCGGGCTGGCTGGGGTCGAGGCTGATCGCGATGGTCGAGGACGTCGCGATCGAGCTCGCCATCTCCCTCGCGGTGGCCTACGGGGTGTACCTGCTGGCCGACAGCCTCCATCAGTCCGGGATCATCGCCACGGTCCTCGCCGGAGCGGTGATCGGAACGCAGGGCCGACGCGCCGGGATGAGCAAGGCCGCGGTGGAGGCGCTGGATACGGTCTGGGAGTTCATCGCCTTCGTCCTGACCGCGTTCGCGTTCCTGCTCGTTGGGCTCGCGATCTCGTTCGACGACCTTCTCGCCTCGGCGGGGGCCATCGCGGCCGGCGTGGTCGCGATCCTGGTCGGCCGCGTCGTGGTCGTCTACGGGCTGCTTGGCGGCGTCGCGCGGCTGCTCCGGGGCCGGACCCGCCAGACGGAGGTGCCGGTCCGCTGGCTCCACGTCCTGTACTGGGCCGGGCTGCGCGGCGCCGTGGCCGTGGCGATGGCGCTGTCCCTCCCCGAGGCCTTCCCGCAGCGCGCGCTGCTCCAGCAGATCACGTTCGGGGTGGTGCTGTTCACGCTCTTCGTCCAGGGCACCACGGCGGCGAGGGTGGTCGCCCGAGCGACCGGCGGCGATGCGGCGGGCGGTGTCGGGGCCGCAGGCAACGCGGGGGCTGGGCCGGGAGCTGGCGGCTAGAGCCACCAGGTCGCGATGTCGGCGACGACATGCGCGACCGCGGGCGCGACGACCGTGCGGGTCGACAGGCGCAGGCCCGCGAATCCCAGCCCCACCGCCAGATCGAGCGGCACCACGTGCCAGCCGTAGGCAGGGACGTGCATCACCGCGAAGACGATCGTGGTGACCACGACCGCGGCTATCAGACCCATCGAGCCTCGGAGGCGGTCGAACAGCACGCCTCGGAGAATCCCCTCCTCCGCCATCGCGACGACGACGGTGATGGCTGCCCATGGGAGGAAGTCCACGGTGTGCGGGCCGAAGTTCGGGACGGCCGGGTTGCCGCCCATCGCCGACCCGACGATGGCCACCCCGACGAGCGCCAGGCCAAACACGAGCCCCGCGAGCGCGGCCAAGCCCAAGTGCCGGGTCGCAGCCTGGCGGCGGATGCCGGCGAGCCACGCGCCGCTCGCCAGGTCGGGACTGACCGCCACGACCCACAGCGCCGCGAGCGCCAGCCCGAAGACCGCGCCGACGAGGAGCGCGTCGACCCACAGGATCGCGAGGAGCCAGCGCGCCCCGATGATCGCGGCGAGCGCGATGGTGATCGCGGCGGCGCCCATTGGTGGCGCGACGATGACCGCGCTCGTCGGGTCCGCGCCGGGCGCGGCCGTCATCAGCGATCGAGTGGCACGAACGCGATGTCCGCCGTGGCGTACGTCGGCGGCCAGACGAAGGCGTACGTCCGCTCGGCGGTCCACTGCCACATGACCCCGACCGCGCGCTCGTTCTGCCCGAGGGATCCCGGCGCGGACGAGAACCGCAGTCCGGCGCCATTCGGCAACGTCCCATCCGGAAGGTCGATCGCGCGCGCGGCCTCGGCAACGGTTGCGGCGTCGAGCGCACCACCGGCGTCGCTCGCGGCCGGCAAGACGTGCCTGAGCAGCGCCCAGGTCGCCGCGAACCCCGACAGCGCCTCCTCGGATTCCTCGGCAGTGGCGTTTTCTGGGCCGTGGATGGTGTACTCGGCCTCGGAATATCGATCGCCGCTGGCTGCGGAATCGCCCGTGCCGCCCGTCTCGGCGGCCACCCGAGCCCAGGCAGCGGCGAATCGCGCGTACGCGTCGGCGGCCTCGGGGCGCAGCGCCTGGGGTCGGAAGCCGGCCGTGGGCCGATCGGAGGCGAAGATCCCGATCGCGTCGGGGCCGAGGGAGCCGGCGAAGTCCGGGTCGCACTCGGCCATCGTCGAGCCGATCAGCGCACCGACCCGGAGCCCCGACTCGACCATCGCTTTGCGGAACGCGATCCCGTCGGGAATGTGGGAGGCGAGGATGATCACGTCGGGTCGCGCGGCTTCGAGGTCGGCCATCACGGCCGGCCAGCTCGGCAGCACGAGGTTGTACGAGCGCCGGATGACCACCGGGAGGCCCTGGGCGCGCGCCGTCGCTTCCGCGGCGTCGGCGACGGAGTTGGCGTACTCGTCATCGGCGACGGCGAGCGCGATTCGCAGCTCACCCACGACCTTTCCAAGCCGGCCCGCGAGCTCCGTCGCGGCAAAGGTCGCGGAATTGGCCCCGAGGTTCGCACCGGAGGCGCCCACGCGGAAGACCATCGGCAGCCCACGGCCCGTCAGGCGGTCGGCGACGGCACCAGCCTCCCAGTACAGCAGGCCCGCTCGGTTGGCCGCCTCGCTTGCCGCGATCGAGAGCTCGGAGTCGTAGGCCCCGATCACGATCGCCACGCCATCGTCTCGGAGCTCGGCCATCACGGTTTCGGCGTCCGCGCGCGACCGGAGGTCCCGAACCTCGAGCTCGACGCGGCGCCCGGCGACGCCACCGTCGGCATTGACGAGGTCGACGGCGATCTGGACGCCGGCAAGCTCCGGACCCACCAGATCCGCCGCGTTCGACGTCAGCGGGAACACCGCGCCGATCCGGATCACGGATAGGCCATCCGCGAGCCGCCACCCGGCGACCAGCAGCGACGCGGCCGCGAGCGCCACGATGGCAAGGTTGGCCCACCTGGTGTTCATGACTCTGGTCCCCCGACTGGCGGCTTCGGTGGCCGCCTTCGTTTGGATGGAACGGCGCGCGACCGCGGGGGCTCCGGGACGGGCACCGGCCTTCG
Organism: Candidatus Limnocylindrales bacterium; assembly: GCA_046707905.1. Taxonomy (GTDB): domain Bacteria; phylum Chloroflexota; class Limnocylindria; order Limnocylindrales; family CSP1-4; genus UBA5189. Next base: position 15,475 of record JBKKDM010000210.1, on the reverse strand, counting down.
CCGGAGCACGAGGGCCGCCACGAACAGCAGCACCAGGATCACCGCGGCGCCGGCCGCCACGACAACGCCGTCGAGCGCCGGACTGCCCCCGGAAGCGGCCCCCGGGCTCGCGTTGGGGCCACCGGTCGGCCCGGCTTCTCCCCCCGTCACGACCGCGAAGTCGCCCAGGGCAGTCGGATTCGTGTAGTACAACCCGACCATCTCCGCGTGGACCGTCTGGACATCGGTCCAGGCGCCGTTGGCGTAGCGCTGGAGGCGTGCCGGGCCCGTCATGTCCTCTGGCGCACGCAGCACGAGCGTGAGGCAGCCCTCGCACGGTCGCACCGTGACTGGCGCCCCGTTCTGATCGACGATCGTGAACCGGTAGACGTTGCCGGCAATCTGGCCACCGGCGGCCAGGACGGGCGCCTCGACGGGCGTGACGGAGACACTGAGGCTGGTCGCGCCCGGCGCCATCGAGAAGGCGCCCGGAAGCGCGACCAGCTGCGCCTGGGTTGGGCTCTCGTGTGTCGCGGCGGTCACCTGCGGGGACTCGCTGCCCGCAACCGGCACGGTCGCGGAGAACGACGTCGGCGAGCCGGGCTGGTCACCCGTGGGATGGAGGAACCGGTACGGCTCCTGGACCGCGACGCCGTCGTAGAGCGGCACGCCCACGGGATTGGCGACCTGGAGCCCGAAGGCCAGCACGGTCCCGGCGAGGACCGCCAGCCAGCCGATCAGTCGATCCGAGGCGCTGTGGGCGGGTGGCGCGGGCTCGGGAGGCACGGCGCGCAGCCTAGTCGACCGGGCCGTAGACCTCGACGCTGAACTCGTCGTACTGGATCGCGATGTCCGGCCAGAACGGGTCCTCCAGCGGCTGGTCGGCTGGCCGTGCCTGCCACAGGCTCACGAACGTCACATCGACCCCGCGAGCCGCCAGTCGCCGGCCGACGTAGGCCTCGGTCATCTCCGGGCCGACCGACGGGAGGCGCTCGCGCAGCAGCTCCTGCATCCGGATGTCGCCGCCCGGGCGCGAGAACCGGCCGGTGGCGACGCGCAGCGCGATCGGGCGGGCGTCGGCGTCGCGCAGCACGTTCCGGTCCACCTCGAAATGCTCAACCTGCACGTCGTCGAGGTGGGGTCGAGCAAGCTGCAGCGGACTGACGTTGCGCGCGTCGGCGGCGGCCGCGGCCTCGGCCGATCGCCAGCAGCCGAGGAGGAGGACGGCATCGAGGCCGGCGGCATGGCGGACGCCGAGATGGCGGCGATCCGGCCCGTACGCCGCGTCCGCGCCGGCGGCGAGTCGATCGTCGATGGCGGCGCGGATCGCGGCCACCCGATTGCCGTCAGCCCGCCCCCGGATGACGCGCAGGATCATGTGCCCTCCGGAGTCGATGCTACGCGCCCTGCGGCGCGGGGCGAATAGGAAAGGTTCCTCATGTCGTAGCAGACGCGGCGCCGAGCGGCCCGCGGCCCGTCGCGCCGGCCGGCCGTACCATCGAACCCACCTGCCCAGGAAAGGCGTGCGATGCGTTCCCGACTCCTCGCGATTGCCGCGGTCGTTGCTGTCCTCGTGCTCATGCCGCAGGCCGTCCTTGGTCACGCCGAGCTCGATACGGCGAACCCGGGACCGGGCGACGAGGTGGTCGGCTCGCCGGCGGAGCTCGTCGCGACCTTCACCCAGGACCTCGATATGTCGCGGACGACGATGGAGGTCCGCGACGCCGCGGGCGCCACCGTCGCCGAGGGCTCCGAACGCGGCGAGGGCCCCAGGGAGCTGCGTCTCGCCCTCCCGGAGCTGGCTCCTGGTGAGTACGAGGTTCGCTGGACGTCGTTCTCGGCGGAGGACTCCGAGCTGGAGCGGGGGCGCTACTCGTTCACCGTGCTTCCGGCGCCGAGCCCGACACCCGCGCCATCGGTCCCGCCGACCGTCGCGCCGACGACGGCTCCCGCGACGGCCCCGCCGGCGACGGCCGCTGCGACGCCCACCGCGACCGCCGCGCCGACGCCGAGCGATGGCGACGTCGCGGCGCTCCTGCCGATCGGCATCGCCGCCGTCGTCCTGGTTGCCATCGGAGCGTGGCTCCTTCGGCGCCGATGAACCGGCCTCTGTGACCGCGCGCCCCCGCGTCCGAGCCGCCGCGCGGCGTGGCGCGGCATGGTTGGCGTTGTCCGCGCTCACCGCGCTTGCGCTCCCGTCGCCCGCGCTTGGCCACGAGCTTGTCGGCCGGCTGGACTCGCCGCTGCCCCTCGCCGTCTACCTCGCCGGCGCCGCGATGGCCGTCGCGCTGTCGTTCGCGTTCGTCCTCCTGCGCGACGTCAAGGCGCCGGCACCGGTCAAGCCGCGGATCGTGCGCGCGCCCGGGTGGCTCGTCGTCGGGGTCCGCGCGATCGGGCTCATCGCGTGGCTCTGGATCGTCGTCCAGACCATCGTGGGGGGCACCTCGACGGCCAGCGTCGCGACCCTGTTCCTGTGGGTCTACGGCTGGGTCGGCGTCGCGATCGTCTCGGCCTTCGTCGGGCCGGTCTGGCGGTGGCTCGATCCCTTCTCGACCCTCTACGACATCGGTGCCGCGGTGGCGCGTCGCCTTGGCATCGGGGGGTGGGCTCCGGCGACCTACCCGGCCTGGCTCGATGTCTGGCCCGCGGCCGCGGGCATGGTCTTCTTCGTCGGCCTCGAGCTCGTCTATCGCGGCAACGATGTCGGGGCCGTCCTCATCGCCTACACGGCGCTGACGTTGCTGGGCATGGCCAACTTCGGGCGCGACGTGTGGCGCTCCAGAGCGGAGACGTTCACGGTCTGGTTCGGTCTCCTGAACCGGATGGCGCCGTTCGCTCCGGCCCCGGGCGACGACCCGCAGCTGCTCGTGCGGCGGCCGTTCGGCGCGGGCCTCATCAGCGGCGACTGGTCGACCGCGCGCGTCGTCATCGTCGCGATCGGCGTCGCCTCGATCCTGTTCGACGGCCTCTCGCAGACGCAGATCTGGTTCGACATCTTCGGCTTCCCCGCCCTGCCCATCGCGACGCTGCAGCTGCTCGTCTTCCTGGGAATCGTGATCGGGGTCGCGGTCCTCGTTGCCCGGGCCGTCGCCCTTGGCGCGGTTGGCGCTGGGCTGCTGCCGATCGCGATTGGCTATCTCGTCGCTCACTACCTCACGTACCTGCTCGGCGACGGCCAGCTGCTCGTCGTCGCGCTGTCCGACCCCTTGCAGCTCGGCTGGGATCTCCTGGGAACAGCGTTCTACGAGCCCAACCTGAGCTGGATTCCCCCGGTCGCGATCTGGACGCTGATGCTCCTCGGCGTCGTCGGCGGGCACATGGTCGGGGCGTGGTCGGGCCATGTCGTGGCCAGCCAGTCGACCGCCGGCGAGGAGCGACGAGCCGCCCGGGTGCGGCAGATCCCGCTGGCGTTCCTGATGGTCGGGCTGACGGCGACGACCCTCTGGTCGCTCGGGCAGGCGATCGTCAAGGAGACGCCACCCGCCGCCTCGGCGCCATCGGCCGCCTCCGCGTCATCGCATGGCTAAGCGCCGCCAGCAGCACCCGGCCGCGCACCAGAGCGCCGCGTCCCAGGCGGCGGCGCGGAAGCCCACGCCCACGCGCCCGCCACGCGGGCGAGCCGCTGCCCAGCAGCGTGGGCTCCTCGCCGGCGCGGACCCGATCCGCGTCGGGATCGTCTTCGGCGTGGTGCTCGCGGTCGGCGTGCTCCTGGTCGCCGTGGTCTTCGGTGGCAGCGGTGCCGGGCCGTACACCTGCGGCCAGCAGCTGGCCCCCGGCGGCAGCCCCGAGGACGGGCAGGTGACGGCCAACATGGGCCGCCAGCACGTCGGGAAGGGATCGCCGCTCAGCTACCTGTTCTGTCCGCCGACATCGGGGACGCACTACAACAACGAGTCCAACTTCTCGCCCGCGCGGCCCGGCTTCTACGACCCGGATGCGGCCATCGGGCCCGGGAGCTGGATTCACAACCTCGAGCACGGCTACGCCGTCGTCCTGTATCGGTGCGCCGAGGGCATCTGTCCCTCCGAGGACGTCCTGACCGAGATCCGCCGCTTCGTGAACAACGGGCCGCAGACGCCCGTCGCCGCGAGTTGCGGCATCAGGTCGAAGATGGTCGCCGCGCGCTTCGACGACATCGCGACGCCGTTCGCGTTGCTCACCTGGGATCGCGCGTCGCTGCTCGAGTCGTTCGAGTTCGATGTCGCCCAGACGTTCGCAAGCCGCTGGATGGAGAAGTCAGGACCCGAGGCGGCGTCCTGCTGACGCGCCCCAGGCTGGCGTCGGTGAAGTTGGAAGGCCCGCTCGTGCGGCTCGAACCGCTCTCGCTCTCGCATGTGCCGGCGCTCGTCGCCGCGGCATCGGAGTCGCGCGAGACCTACGGATTCGCCGACGTTCCCGACGGCCCTGACGCGATGCGCGCGTACGTCCACGAGGCGCTCGAAGCACCCGGCGTCGTTCCGTTCGCCATCGTGTCCAAGGGGCAAGTGGTGGGCTCCACGCGGTTCCTCCGCATCGAACACTGGCCCCGGCTCCCCGACCGGCCGGCCGACGTCCCGCACGTCGCCGACATCGGCTGGACCTGGCTCGCGGCGTCCGCGCAGCGGACCGGCGTGAACACCGAGGCGAAGTACCTGATGCTCCGCCACGCCTTTGAGACCTGGCGCGTGTTCCGTGTCGCGATCAAGGTCGACGCGCCGAATGCGCGTTCGCGACAGGCGGTCGAATCGCTCGGGGCAAAGCTCGATGGGGTCCGTCGAGCCATGCGCGTCGGTGAGGACGGAGCCGTCCGGGACCTCGCTTGGTATTCGATCCTCCTGGACGAGTGGCCCGCGGTGAAGGGCCGACTTGAAGCGCGGTTGCGCGAGGGCCGGCGCTAGAACCCGAGCATGGGCGTTCGCTGCGGACCTGGGCTTGCGCCCGCTCGTGCCGACCGGTCCAGCCGTGGGCTCAGCCGTCCTCGTCGTCGTCGAAGTCCGGCCAGGCCGCGATGTCGATCTTGTGGTTCTCGGGCGAGGCCAGCGTCCACCAGTTCGGCGCATGCGAACTGTCCGCCAGGCGTCCGCCAGCTTCGAGCGCTGCCGCGACTCTCGCTTCGGCCTGATCGGCCGGGAGGCTGACGTCGATGTGGGTCCGGCCGCGGCCCGGCCTGGGAGGGCGGAGGCTCTGGAACGACACCTGCGGGTTCCGTCGATGCCGATCGACGACGTCTTCGTTCGGTCCCAAATGCCGGTAGCCGAGGGCTGCCGCCCAGAACGGACCGACGTCGATGTCGGCGTCCTGGGCCACCGCGATGTTCACGACCTGGACCTGCGATGGGTCCGGCTCGAGCCGCAGCGCCCGAGCCTCTTTCGAAATCCGGCGTGCGAGCTCGACATCACGCGGGCTCAGCGCGCCGTACTCCCCGGAGGCGGTCCGGACGGTGACTCCCTCGGGCCGCACGTCCACGTCCGGGAAGTGGCCCACCGCCTCCGCAACCTCGGCGATCGCGGCCACGAACTTTGCTGCTTCCGCGAACGATCCGACGCGGAAGTAGGCGTGGGGCCCAGAGAACAGGACGCGCCAGTCCTCGACACCGGCTGCGTCGTGGAACGCCTTCGCCGTCGTTCGCTGCTCCCTCATGGGGCGATGCTAGGCCTGAGTTGGCGTCCCCGGCAGGATTTGAACCTGCGACCCGCTGCTTAGAAGGCAGCCGCTCTGTCCACTGAGCTACGGGGACCAGTGCCGGGGCGAGTTTACGCACGAGATCGCCGGATTGACGCGGGACGAACGTCGCGCTCGGGTCGAATCGCCAAGCTGGCCCCTCGCCGCCACAAAAGAAGAGGGCCGCCGAAGCGGCCCTCTTCCAAGCGCGTCATTCAAGACGCTTATGGCGTATACCCGAACTCCGCAAGGAAGTCGTACACGAGGGTCGTGTCGACGCGGTAGCCGAACCCGGCACCGTTGCAGTTGAGGTTCAGCACAAAGGAATTGACCGCGACGATGTCGCCCTGATAGATCACCGGGCCGCCCGAGTCGCCGAAGCACGTGCCCCCCGACCCGCCGTGGCCAAGTCCTGGGTTGTTCGAGTAGTGCAGGCTCCAGCACTTCGGGTTCGCCACGAATTGCGAGCCCTTCTCGCAACTCAGAGCGCCCTGCAGGTTGACGAAGCTGACCGTGCCGACCATTCGCTGCTTGATCGCGGATTGGACCGGCTTGACGCTCTGAAGGCCGTAGCCCACGACGGTGAACTCAATGTTTCCCTTGCCACGCGACGCCGCGAGGTCGTCGACCGTCCCGACGTCGGCGACGGTCCCGAACTCGGTCGGCATCGTGCCAGTCCACTGGAGGTCGTACACAACGCCGACGTCATACGTCTGCGGGAGCGTCAAGCTCCCCGTCCACTTCGAATAGGACTCGGGGAGACCCCAAGCGTCGTAGCCGCCACACGGGTACCCGGACACGGGTCCATAGGCGTCGTTTGGATCGGGCGTGCCAAGGCAGATGTTGATGGAGTCGTCACCGTGCTCGGCCTCGTAGGCCAGGTTGGTGAGGTATTGCGGATCTGTGTTAATGATCTCGTTCGTGAACCAGATGTGGACCGTGGCCGGCTGATCCTCGGGATCCGCCTGTGGATCGCCGACGCAATGCCCGGCCGTCAGGAACAGGTCAGGCGACAGCAGAGATCCCGTGCAGCGCCACAGCGGCTCACCGCTAGGGTCGATGGCGGCCATCAACCCGACCCACGGGTAGTCGTTGTCGACGTCTGGTGTGCCGAACTTGACTGCACTTGCTGGTCCGGCAAGTGCAACGGATAGCAATGTGGCGACGGCGAATCCAGACAGCACTGAGCGCTTGATTCGAGACATCGGTGTAGTCCTCCTGTTCCCTGAGGGGTTGGCCCCATCTCTGCCCTTTAGGAGACGGTCGTCTGAAGGCGGTCGACTCGGAGTCATGGCTATGGACAAAACAATCGCAAAACCGAATCACCCCGCGGAACCGCCCCGCGACGCGCCTTGACGCATGGGGACGCCGCCTTCTAAGGCGCTGTCCACTGAGTACGGGGACGCGTTGCCCGGTCAGCTACGATCAGCCGAATCGTGCGCATCGTTCGCGCCCTCATGGTCGTCATCGCCGTGATCCTCGTGGCGCCGTCGGCTATGCCGCGTTCGGCGTGATGCGCGAGCGCGCCGAGACCGCCCGGACCACGGAGCGGTACGACCCGCCGGTCTGGGCGGGCCAGAACGTTCCCGGCCGGTGCGCGACGGGCGGCTTCTACGCGCGCGACCAGGAAACGGTCGTCCTGACGATCGCCACCCACTGTGCCGACGCGGTTCCCGGCGCGACCCTGCGTGACACGGACGGTCGCATCATCGGGGTCTTCGGGCCGCCTGCCCAGCTTGCCGACTGTCCCGCCAGGCGGACCTGCGCGCCGTCGGACTTCCTCTCGCTGGCGCTCGCGCCGAATCGCATCCCGTGGGGCCACCTGAACCTGGTCGACATGGGCGCCGGCGGGTACCGGACGCTCGAACAGGGGACGCAGCCGCTGACGTGCGCCGACGTCGCCAAGGGCGACCGCATCGAGGTCAACGGGCGCGAGCACTTCCGCTCGGGAACGATCATCGAGATCGGGCCCTACGCGCACCCCACCGACACCATCTTCCCCTGCATGGTCGTCACCGACATCAAGGCCCATCCGGGCGACTCCGGCGGTCCCGTGCTGGCCGATGGCCGCCCCGCGGGGACCACATCTCGCGATCGGCGGCTACCTCGCGTTCACCCCGCTGGCCGAGGGTCTGGTCAACCTGGGGCTGGTCCTCTGCACGACGCCCGACTGCGACCTGTCACCCGCTCCGCCGTAATAGCGGGCTCCGGGTTTAGTGGACCTGGGTCAGCCACTCCCGGAAGGCCTTGTCGAGATCGTCGAACGACATCCCGAGCACGGCCGGCGTCGCTTCGTCGATGTTCATCTCGGTGGCCATCTTTGCCAGCCACTGGTTCCGCAGCTCCCGCCCGAACCGGGTTGAGACGAACCGGACCATCACGTAGCCCTGCGGGTAGACGTTCCGCCACAGCTCCTGCGGCGTCGTCTCGTAGACGGCCATCCGATCCCAGTCGACGAGGGTTCCGTCCGCCTGCCAGGCCGCGACGGCCTCGATCGCCGTGTCACTGTCGTCCTTGATCAGGTCGAACTTTCGCGCGACGAAGACCGCGATTCCTTCGTCCAGCCACCACGGCATCTTCGTCCGCTTCGTCCCCGCTCGATCGAAGTTCGTGAAGTGGGTCATCTCGTGGGCAATGGTCGGCGTCAGGTAGGGATCCTCGGGGTTGACGCGCAGCTTGAGCGCCTCGCCAGGCTCGTTCCAGCCGCTGATGTCGGGCAGGCTGAGCAGGGTGTTCGCCACCAGCGCGGGCGCGTCCGGATAGAGCTTGATCTGGAGCGTTCCCACCGGCTCGTAGTCGAGGACATCGACGACGTGGGCGTAGATCGCCGGCAGGTCCTGGGTCACGTTGGTGATCTGATCGTCGAGGCCGGGGGCGATCTTGATCGTGAAGTGCGGAACCTCGCTGGACGTCCAGACCTCGCCCGCGTAGCGCCACCCGCCCGAGCCCTTCGTGAACGCTCCAGCCCATGACGCTGCGCGCGGCTGGTCAAGGTAGTTCGTCCACGTTGCCGACAGGCTGCCGGTCGCAGCGTCGCCATCGACCTCGAGGTCGGCGACGGTAAGCGCGTAGTCAGGCGCCGGGTGGAGTCCGGCCCACTCGTCGGCAAGACGGCTGTGCTCCAGCGCGAAGGCGGGATCCGTTAAGTCGATCAGCTCGAGGTAGTCGGCCTTGTTCCCGACCCGGACGTTCGCCGCCATCGCCTCGACCACGAACTCGATCTCGGCGCTCGGGGTGAGGCTGCCGGGCGGCCGCGTCAGGTTGACGGTTGGCGCGGCGGTCGGGACGGCGCTCGGGCCGGCCGGGCCCTGCGACGCCGGGTTCGCGCCGCAGCCCGCGAGGGTGGCGACGAGCAGGGCGATCAAGATGGGCCGGAACCTGCCGGAACGAGCCGTCGCCGCGCGGTTGGTCATGCGGGAAATCGTACGTGCAATACGGCGATTGCCTTGCTCGGAAGCGAGATTCGCCGATGCTATGCTCCGGCGTCCTCGGGCCGGAAGGGCCTGCCATCGGGAGTGCGCATCGCCGGATGACCGCGGGCCCCGAACCCAAGACGGCGAATCAGCTCGAGCTCGGCCTCGGCGCGCCGCGCCTCGAGATCGAGCCGGAGTGGAAGGCCCAGCAGCGGCTGTGGGGCCACTCCCTCCATCCGATGTGCTCGTACCTCGCGAGCTTCCCCGCGGCCCTCGCGCACGCGTTCGTGGAGCGCTACAGCCGGCCCGGCGACGTCGTCCTCGATCCCTTCTCGGGTCGCGGCACCGCACCGCTGGAGGCGGTCGTCGAGGGCCGGATCGGCGTCGGCAACGACCTCAACCCGTTCGCCCATCTCCTGACGGCGGCAAAGCTCGAACCGCCCACGCAGGCGGAGGCTCGAACCAGGGCCACGGCGCTTCGGCTGGCGTTCGCCGGCGGCGCAGCGGGATGGCTGGACCGGGCGCGGGCGATCCAGTCGGATCCGGCCGGCGGCGGGCCGGTACCCGTCCCTGCTGAGGTCGCCCTGGCGTTCCACGAGCGAACCTTCGCGCAGCTGCTGTTCCTGCAGGCGACACTCGACCTGGACGTCCCGGTCGATCGATTCCTGGCCGCGTCCGTGGCCGGAATCCTCCACGGCAAGACCCCGTCGTACCTGTCCACGTTGATGCCCAACACCTTCAGCATGGCGCCGCGCTACGTCCGCGACTTCGCCGCGCGCACGGCCTTCGAGTCGCCCGATCGGGACGCCTTCGACCGGCTGGACGCCAAGCTGACGCGGCTCTTCCGCGACGCACCACCGCGCACGACCGGGATCGCGCTCCTGGGCGACGCGCGGGACGCCGGCACGCGGGCGAGCGCCGCGCTTCGTGCGCGCCGGCTGCCGGAGCGGGCGCGCCTGGTGCTGACCTCGCCGCCATACCTGCGGGTCCTGAAATACGGCTACTACAACTGGCTCCGGGCCTGGTTCCTGGGCTTCGACTCGAAGGCCATCGACGCCTCGCTCGACGACGCCCATCGCCGCGCCCCGTACCTCGAGTTCCTGCGCGAGGTCCTCGCCGATCTCCGGCCGGCCATGACGGAGGACGGGATCGTGGTGTTGGTCATCGGCGACGTTGCCACCGACCGCGGCCGGGCAGCGCCCGACGGCATCGGCCTCGCCGAGCGAGTCTGGGAGGCGGCGGCCCAGCCCGAGGGATTCCGGCTTGCCGGGATCGCGGACGACGACGTCCACGCCCACCGCAAGGTCACGAAGCTCTGGGGTCGCGAGGCGGGCCGTGCGACGCAAGTCGACCGGATGCTCGTCCTGGCCGTGTCGGAGGCCGGCCGCCGCCGCGCCACCAGCGCGGCATCCCTGCCTGTCGACTGGACCTGGCCCTCGCGGCGGCTCCGCTCCATCTGACCGCGCGCCCCCAAGGGCATCGGGCCGATTGGCTCGGAACACGGGATCGGCCGGCTCCTGCCCTTCCGGGCGACCACCCCTAGCATCAGGGCGGCGGTGGGCCCCGAGCCCGCCGGGTGCCCTGGAGGCCTCCGATCGCCGGTCGACTCGCGCTCGCGCTCCTGATCTCGGTCGTCGCCTGCAGCTCGGCCTGGGCCGCGGTCGCGGCGGCCGAGCCGACCCGTCTCGACGCCCAGGTCACGGACGAGGTCGGTGCGCTCGACGGCCGCATCGACGACATCCAGGGAACGCTCGATGACGTCCGCGATCGCGACGGCGTCCAGCTCTTCGTCCTCTTCGTCGATACGACCGAGGACCTCCCGGCCACCGAGTTTGCGGACGAGACCGCGAGGCTCAGCTCGCTCGGCGGCGACGACGCCCTGCTCGTCGTCGCGCTCGACGACCGTTCCGACGCCATCTGGGTTTCTGATGCCCTGCCGATCACCGACTCGGAGCTTGATGCGGTGATCGTCGATGTGCTCGAGCCCGCCCTCGGTGAGGGTGAATTCGCGGCGGCGGTGATCGCAACCGCCGAGGCCCTCGGCGAGGCCACCTCGCCCAGCACGCCAGGGCCGATCGCCCCCGGTCCTGTCGCCACGCCGGGCGGCGGGCCGGCCACGCCCGGCGAAGGAGGCGGCAGCCTTGACCTGGGGCTGGTCTTCGGCCTGCTGCTGCTGGTCCTCGGCGGCATCGTCCTGCTCGGCTGGCTTGCGGCGCGGCTCGGCGCCCGGCGCGAGGCGGAGGAGCGCGACCGGCGGACCGGCCGGCTGGCCCGCGACACGAACGCCGCGCTTGTCGCGACCGATGAGCGGATCCGCAACGCCGAGCAGGAGGCGGGCTTCATCGAGGCCGAGTACGGCACGGACGAGGCCGTGCCTTTCCGCGCCGCCGTCGTGCACGCGCGAGCGGCGCTGAAGGACGCCTTCGCGATCCGCCAGCGGCTCGACGACGCGGAGCCCGAGCCTCCGGGGACGCGGGAGCAGCTGCTCCACGAGATCGTGGACTGGACCGGTCTGGCCAACGCGGCGCTTGATGCGGAGACGAATCGGATCGAGGCGCTGCGAAACCTCGAGCGCGATGCCGCGAAGATCCTGGCCGCGTTGCCGGCGGAGGCAGGCGCTGTGGAGTCCAGGCTGCCCGCGGCCGACCGGGCGCTCTCGGGATTCACGCGCCTCGCGCCGGCGGCCTGGGCGGCCGTCGAGGGCAACGTGACCGAGGCGCGGAAGGGCCTCGACGGCGCCCGCGCGGCGATCGACCGTGGCCGCCGCGCACTCGATGGCGGCGCGGGTGGCGTGGTCAGGGAGATCGTGACGGCGCAGCGGGGCATCGCGGGCGCGGCCGGGCTCCTCGACGCTGTCGAGACGCTCGCCGCCAGCGCGACGGAGTCCGAAGCGGCGCTGCCCGGCCAGCTGAATGCCGCGGAGCGAGACGCCGAGTCGGCAGAGGCCGCCATCGCGTCGGACCCGACCGGCCCGGAGCCGGGTCGGCGCGAGGCGCTGGCGGACGTCGAGCGCGCCATCCGTGCAGCGCGGGCCGCTGCTGCCACCCGGCCGCTGGATCCGATTGCCGCGGGTCGTCTCGCCGCGATGACCCAGGCGAGCGCGGCGCAGCTGCTGGCCGAGCTCCGCACTGACGCGGACCAGGAGGCGCGACTCGCCTTGGCGCTGGACTCATCCCTCACCGCGGCGGCGACGGAGATCGACCGAGCGGCGCACTTCATCGGAACCCGTGGCGGCGGCGTGGGCCGTCGAGCGAGGACCCGGCTTGCGGAGGCGCAGCGGCTCCTCGACCAGGCCGAGTCACTCCGCGAGGGCGATCCCAAGGCTGCGCTCGGCTTCGCACAGAAGGCCGACCGATTTGCCGAGGAGGCGTACTCCCTGGCAGCCACGGACTTCACCCGCTGGGACAGCGGCCGTGGCGGCGCGTCGTCGGGCGGCTCGGGCCGCTCAGACGGCGGGGGCAGCTCGGGGGCCGACATCGCGGGGTCGATCCTCGGCGGGATCATCGGCGGCATCCTCAGCGGCGGGGGCCACGGCGGAGGCTGGGGCGGCTCCACGTGGGGTTCGCCGCGAGGCGGCGCGTCCGGCGGCGGCGGATTCGGTGGAGGTGGCGGCGGCTGGGGCGGAGGCCACAGCTCCGGCGGCGGGTTCGGCGGGTTCGGCGGGGGCGGCAGCGGTCACTCCAGGGGCGGCCGATGGTGAGTTCGGCAGCGCATCGATACGCTTGACACGGAACGACTGAAGGAGGACCAACCCATGGCACAGACCTCGATCCTCGGACGGATCGGCCAGCTCGTACGGGCCAACATCAACGCGATGCTTGACGCGGCCGAGGACCCCGAGAAGATGCTCGACCAGCTCGTTCGCGACTTCACCGACAACATCGCCGAGGCCGAGGAGGCCGTCGCCGGGATCGTCGGCAACCTTCGCCTCGTGGAGGACGACGCGCGCGAGGCGCGCGAGGCCGTCGACGAGTGGGGTCGCAAGGCTGCCGCCGCGTCGCGTCGCGCCGACGAGCTTCGCAGCGCCGGGACGACGGCCGAGGCCGACCGTTTCGACGATCTCGCGAAGATCGCCCTTCGCCGGCAGATCGGCTACGAGAGCCAGGCCAAGACCCTCGAGACGCAGGCCTCGCAGCAGACCGAGCTGGCCGACAAGCTGAAGGACGGGCTGAACAAGCTGCGGGCACGGCGAGAGGAGCTGGTCCAGAAGCGCGACGAGCTCGTCAGCCGGGCGAAGATGGCACAGGCGCAGGCCAATGTGCAGTCTTCGCTCAAGAGCGCATCCGTCATGGACCCGACGAGCGAGCTCAATCGCTTTGAGGAGCGGATTCGACGCCAGGAGGCGCAGGTCCGGGGCATGGAGGAGGTTGCCGCATCGTCGCTCGACGAGCAGTTCGCCGATCTCGATGCCGATGAGGACGAGCTCGAGGTCGAGGCTCGGCTGTCCCAGCTCAAGTCGGGTGGCTAGCCGACCGACCCGCTAGCCGGTCGGTCGCCAGGCGGGCCAGGGTCGGGGACGTCGATCGTCGCCGCCTGGCTTGCTAGCATCTTCCTTCGTGAAACAGATGTACCACCCGTCGGATCTCGCGGCGATGGATCCGCTCGTCCTGATGAAGAACCTGGATCACGTCCGGATGACCAGCCGGCGGCTGTCGTACATCCTCCAGCAGCAGGTCCACCTCTACACGCCGGAGGCGAACCAGCTCCGGGAGCAGATCGACGGCTACGTCGAGGCCGAGCGCCAGATCGAAGGCGAGATGGCGAGGCGTCGCATCCGCGCGTGAGCGTGAGTCGCCCCGTGCATGAACGGGGGCAGCGTGGCCGCCACGCCTTCCAAAGCAGTCACCCGGCGACTCATCTCGGCGATTTGAGCCTCGGGGTGACTCGATCGTCGCCAGATCACGGGATTCCGGACGAGTTCAGTCGCGGGGAGACGCATGGGCTCGGACGGCGGCCCCACGCGCCTGAGCGTGTGCTCCCGGTCCTAGACGAGGGCCGACGCGTCCGCGGTTGCCGGGGCGGGGGTGCTGGCTGGTGTGGCTGCCTTTGCCCTCGCGCGGTCTTCGGAGACGATGTCCGAGACCGTGGTGGAGAGGTGGGCCATCTCCAGGAGGCCGAACTTGATGCCGTGGGTCGCGAGGTCATCGGGCCCCCAGCCGCGGAACAATCCCCGGCTCGCGACCGCGCACATCTCGTCGTACAGCTCCGGCCAGCCGACCCGACGCCGGGCGTAGCAGAACCGGATGAACTCGACGGCTTCGGCCGTGAAGTGGGGCGCAGCCGCAGGGCGCGCGACCATCGATACAGATCCTCCTCGGTCCCGTCTGGGGCACAGCGGGGCTGACCCGGGCCACGGCGTGATGGACCGTGGCCCCGGCTTGGGCATGTTTCAGGTGTCGATGACCCGCTTCCCGGCGCGGTCGATAAGTCCTCCGGGATAGTACGGCCGGAGCTGTTTTGGCCGGAAGGGGGGATGTCCACCTTTTCGTCCACGAACTTATCCACAGGTGCCTCCCGGCACCGGTCGGGACGCTCAGGACCGCCGCGTCACCCCGAGCCCGGGACGATCGGTCAGGCGCCAGCGATGGTCCTCGCCCAGCTCCAGGCCCTCGAATGGCTCCTCGGCCAGCAGCAGGTTGCCGTCGAGGTCGACCCAGTCCGCGAGGGAGGCGACCGCGGCAGACGCGGCGATCCCGACCGACGTCTCCTCCATGCAGCCCAGGAACGTCTTGAACCCGAGGTCGTGCGCCCGCGCGAGCATCCTGGCGGCCGCGCCGGGACCGCCGCACTTTGCGAGCTTGACGTTGACGCCGGCGGTGACCCCGACGAGGGCATCGAGGTCCTCGATCGTGACGCACGACTCGTCGGCGACAATCGGGAGCTGGGACACCGCCTGGAGGTCCGCGAGCCAGCTGAGCCTGGTCGCCGGAAACGGTTGCTCGATGAGCTCGACCCCGAGGTCGATCATCGCCGGCAGCAGCTCGCGTGCCATCTCCGGGGTCCAGCCAGTGTTGGCGTCGACGCGGATCGGCTTGTCGTAGACCTCGCGCACCGCCTCCAGCGTCGCGAGATCCGCCGGCCCACCGACCTTGATCTTCAGGGCCGGGAAGGCACCGGCGCGCTTCGCCCGCTCGGCGACGACCGCCGGCTCATCGAGACCGAGCGTGAAGTCCGTCGGCGGGATCTCGCTCGACAGGCCGAGCAGCCGATACGCCGGCTCGCCGGTGACCTTGCCGACGAGGTCGTGGAGCGCCGAGTCGAGGGCGCACTTCGCAGCGCCATTCCAGCGGATCGCCGCGGCGAGCCCGTCACTCGCCGTGCGCAGCCCTTCTGCCGTCGGCTCGTACGGGCCGACCGCGTCGATGAGCACATCGAGCACGACGGGCATGGTCTCGACCGTCTCGCCGTAGTAGCGGTCGGGATAGCCCTCGCCGAGCCCGACG
>JBKKDM010000209.1:0-10889 GCA_046707905.1 Candidatus Limnocylindrales bacterium | reverse complement strand
GTCCCTCTTCAACGAGTCGGCACGAGGCCGGATCGCCCCGACGCCCCAGATCGGCGTGGTCGGGCTCATCGACGACGCCGCGGCGGCGATCGGGCCGGCGTTCCGCGAGGCTGGTGACTCGATCCTCATCGTCGGCGAGGCCGGACCGGGCCTGGCGGGCAGCGAGTACGCGCGGGTCGCGGGCGTGGCGCCCGAGGACGGCCTGCCGGCCCTCGATCTCGACCTCGAGCGGCGGCTCCAGGCGTTCGTCATCGAGGCCGTGGCTCGGGGCCTCCTGCAATCCGCGCAGGACGTGTCGGGCGGCGGGTTCGCTGTCGCGCTGGCCGAGGCCGCGATGTGGGGTCGGATCGGCGCGCGCGTCCGCCTTCCGGTCACGAGCTCGCCAGCCGTCGACCTCTTCGGCGAGAGCCCGAGCCGCCTCGTCGTCTCCTCCGCGGCCCGCCACGCGCCCGCCGTGGCCCTCCTCGCACGGCAGCACGGCCTGCCGATCGAGCAGATCGGGTCGGTGGGCGGCGATCGGCTGGTCGTGGAGCTCACGGGTGCCGGGGCGACCGGCGCCGCAGAGGAGCGCTGGTCGAGCGTCGCTGACGCGATCGATGTCGAGATCGAGGCCCTCGAACGGGCCTGGGAGCATGGGCTCCCAAGAGCGCTTGGCTGGGACCAGGCCGGCTGATGCGCACGATGCCGGCGTTGGCGCCTCCGGTCGCTTGCTCACGTACCTGCGTACGCTCGCTGCACGTCCTCGGCGTCGCCTTGGCCTCGCAACGCCTCAGCCGCCCTGGAGTCCACTGACGTGTGTGGGGTGTTCGGGGTGTCGCTGCCGCCCGGATCGGGCACGGAGGCGGCCTCGGTCGCGGCGACGGGCCTGTTCGCGCTCCAGCACCGCGGCCAGGAATCGGCCGGGGTCGCGGTCAGCGACGGGGCCGAGATCTTCCTCTACAAGGATCTCGGGATGATCGCCCAGGTCCTCGACGACCGGCGCCTCCCGGGCTTTCGCGGCGACATGGCGATCGCCCACTGCCGCTACTCGACAACCGGCAGCACGATCTGGGAGAACGCCCAGCCGACGTTCCGGCTGGGGCCCCGGCGGCCGGTCGCGATCGGGCACAACGGCAACCTCGTGAATACCCGCGAGCTGCTGGCCCAGCTGGAGGGCGGGCGCGCGCGCCTGGCCGCGACGACCGATACGGAGCTCCTGACCACGCTCCTCGCCGACGAGCCGGCGCCGGACACCGTCCAGGCGCTCCTGCAGCTCCTGCCGCGCGTCCGAGGCGCCTACTCGCTCCTGGTCCTCGACCAGCACCGGATCATCGGCATTCGCGACCCCCACGGCTTCCGGCCCCTCGTCCTGGGGCGCATCCCCGACGCGGCCACGGGAGCGGGAGACGCCGCTCCCTGGGCGGTAGCGGGTACGAATGACGGCTGGATCCTGTCGTCGGAGACGACCGGGCTCGACATCGTCGGCGCCGAGTTCGTGCGCGACGTCGAGCCGGGCGAGATGGTCATCCTGGAGTCCGGTCGCGAGCCCCGCTCGGTGCGATTCGCGCCGGCGACCCCGGCGCTGTGCGTCTTCGAGATGATCTACTTCGCCCGCCCCGATTCGTACATGGAGGGTCGCAGCCTGTACGAGGTGCGGCGACGGATGGGCGAGCAGCTGGCCGCCGAGCACCCCGCGGACGCGGATCTCGTCATGCCGGTCCCGGACACCGGCGCCCCGGCCGCCGCGGGCTACGCCGAGGCGAGCGGGCTGCCGTACCGCGAGGGCCTCGTTCGGAACCGCTACACCGGCCGAACGTTCATCCAGCCATCCCAGACGCTCCGCCACCGGGGCGTGACGATGAAGCTCAACCCGCTCCGCGAGACGGTTCGCGGCCGGCGGTTGACCGTCGTCGACGACTCGATCGTGCGGGGCACCACGACGAAGCAGATCGTCGCCCTCCTCCGAAAGGCCGGCGCCACCGAGGTCCACGTCAGGATCAGCGCGCCGCCGATCTTCCATCCCTGCTTCTACGGCATCGACACCCAGGTCGAGACCGAGCTGATCGCCGGGACGAAGTCCGTGGACGAGATCCGGGACTTCATCGGCGCCGATTCGCTGGGCTACCTCTCCATTCAGGGCGTCCTCGCGGCGCTCGAGCTGCCGTACGACCGGTTCTGCTTCGCCTGCTTCGACGGCCGCTACCCCGAGCCGGTCCCGTACCACGCCTCGCAGCGCAAGTTCATGCTCGAGGAGCCGGTGCCCGCGCGTGGCTGAGGACCGCGGCGCCCCGACCCGCACGGCGTACACCGCATCGGGCGTCGACGTCGAGGCGGGGGAGCGGGCGGTCGACCTGATGCGCGAGGCGGTCGAGTCGACACGCCGCCCGGAGGTTATCGGGGCGCTCGGTGGCTTCGGTGGCGCGATCTCGATCCCTTCGGGTTACCGCGAGCCGGTGATCGTCTCGTCGACCGACGGCGTCGGGACGAAGACCGCGATCGCGGCGGCGATGCGGCGCTGGGACACGATCGGCATCGACCTCGTCGCGATGTGCGCCGACGACGTCGTCTGCTCGGGCGCCGAGCCCCTGGCGTTCCTCGACTATGTCGCCGTGGGCCGGCTCGATCCCGACGCGGTCGCCGGGCTCGTCGGTGGGGTGGCGGCGGGGTGTCGGGACGCGGGCTGTGCCCTCGTCGGCGGCGAGACCGCCGAGCATCCCGGGCTGATGGAGGCGGGCACGTTCGACCTCGCGGGAACGTGCCTTGGGATCGCCGAGCGCGACGACCTCCTTGACGGCACCCAGGCGCGCGCCGGCGACCTGGTGTTCGGCCTGCCATCGTCCGGCCTGCACGCCAACGGCTACTCGCTGGTTCGCTCGCTCCTCGCCGAGTTCGCGATCCCGCTGGAGCGCCCCTACCAGGAGCAGCTCGCGCTCACCCTCGGTGACGCGGGCCGCGATGCGGCCCTCGAGGCAGAGCCGGGCCTGGCCCTGGTGAGCGTCGGCGACGTCCTCCTCACGCCGACCCGGATCTACGCCCGCCAGGTGCTCGACGCGCGGCGCGCGCTCCGAGCTCGCGGCCATGACATCCACGGCCTCGCGCATGTCACCGGTGGAGGGCTGCCCGGCAACGTCCCGCGGGCGCTCCCCGGCGACCTCGGCGCCCGGCTCGATCCGCCCCGCTGGACGATGCCGTCGGCGATGTGGCTCGTCGCGGCCCTCGGCGGCCTCGAGGAGCCCGAGATGCGGGCGACGTTCAACGGAGGGCTCGGGATGATCGTGGTCGTCGCACCCTCCGCCGCGCCCTCGCTCCAGGCGGCCCTGCCCGATGCGGTGCTCGTCGGCGAGGTCCTGCCGGCAGCGGAGCTGGGCGGGCGCTACGTCGAGGGCTCCCTGACGGTGGCGGGCTGAGCGCTCCGGTGGCGGGTCGCGTCGCCGTCGGCGTCTCGGGCGCCGGCAGCAACCTCCGAGCCCTCGTGACGGCGGCACGGCGAGGGGAGCTCGGGGGCGAGATTCGCCTCGTCTTCGCCGATCGGGCATGCCCGGCGGTTGCCTGGGCGACGGAGCAGGGGATCGAGACCGCCATCCTGCCGGGCCTCGCGGCCCGCGACGCGGACGAGCGAGCTGAGGCGGACCGGGCGCTCGCCGCCACCCTCGAGGCCGTCGAGGTCGACCTCGTCATGCTCGCCGGCTACATGCGCCTCGTCGGTACGGGGACGCTTGCCGCGTTCGAGGGCCGGATCCTCAACACCCATCCGTCGCTGCTGCCCGCCTTCCCGGGGGGCCACGCGGTCCGCGACGCACTCGAGCATGGCGCACACGTCACGGGCTGCACGGTCCACGTGGTCGATGCAACGCTCGACGGCGGGCCGATCGTCGCGCAGGAGGCGGTGACGATTCTCGCAACGGACGACGCGTCGTCGCTCCACGAGCGGATCAAGGCGGTGGAGCACCGGCTCCTGCCGCTCGCCGTCGCCCGGTTCCTGGCGGGCGCGGTCTCGATCGAGGGCCGCCACGTCCGCCTCGACACGGCCCGGGCTGACGCGGCGCAGCCAACGCCACGGCGGGCGCTCCTGTCCGTCAGCGACAAGTCGGGTCTCGCCGCGCTTGGCCGGGGCCTGGTCGAGCGGGGGTTCGAGCTCGTCTCGACCGGCGGCACCGCGACGGCACTGCGCGACGCGGGCCTGTCCGTCACGGACGTGCGCGCCGTCACGGGCTCGCCGGAGATCCTCGACGGCCGGGTCAAGACGCTCCACCCCGCGATCCACGGCGGAATCCTCGCCGACCGGCGTCGGCCGGAGCATCGCGCGACGCTTCTCGCGGCCGGGATCGCGCCGTTCGAGGTGGTCGTGGTCAACCTCTACCCGTTCGCGGCTGCCGCGGAGCGCGACGGCATCTCGCTCGACGAGCTGGTCGAGGAGATCGACATCGGCGGCCCGGCCATGGTCCGGGCGGCGGCCAAGAATCACGCCTCCGTGGCCGTCGTCACGTCCCCGGCACGCTACGAAGGCATCCTGGCCGCGCTGGACAGGCCCGAGGGCATCCCGCTGGGACTTCGATCCGCGCTCGCCGTCGAGGCGTTCCGCCACACCGCCGCGTACGACGCCAGGATCGCCGCCGAGCTGCCGTGCCGTTTCGATGACGCCGGGATCGCCCTCCCAGCGGACGCGGGCCTGCCGCGCTCCGATGACCCCTTCCCTCCGGTCCTCGTGGTGCCGCTCGAGAAGGTCGAGACCCTCCGCTACGGCGAGAACCCGCACCAGCCAGCCGCGCGCTACCGCCGGGCCGATCGCCGCGCCCGGCCCTCCGATGGGCCGTTCGCGAGCGGTGTGCCGCCGCTCCAGGGCAAGGCGCTCTCCTACAACAACGTCCTCGATGCCTCGGCGGCGGCGGCCATTGCCCGGCAACTCCGTGGCCCCGCATGCGTGGTCGTCAAGCACGCCAACCCCTGCGGCGCCGCCGAGCGGTCGACGCTCCTCGAGGCGTGGCGGGCCGCTCGCGCCGGCGACCCGGACGCGGCGTTCGGCGGCGTCGTGGCCCTGACCCGCCCCGTGACCGCCGACGTGGCGACCGCGCTGACGGAGATCTTCCTCGAGGTCGTCGTCGCGTCCGCCTTCGAGCCGGCCGCCCTGGAGGTCCTCGCCTCGAAGCCGAACCTTCGCCTCGTGGAGGACGTCGGCCTCGGTGCGGAGCCGCTCGCCCCCCGCGCCGACGGCACGATTCGCATGGACTACTTCGGCGCGATCCGAACCGCGGGTGGCGCCGTCCTGGTCGGTGCCCCCGACGACCTCGTCGACGACCCCGCCGAGTGGCTCGCGATGACGACGCGCTCGGCCACGGCGGGCGAGCTCGCCGACCTCGATCTTGCCTGGCGGCTCGCGCGTGGCGTCGTCTCCAACGCCATCGTGCTCGTCCGCGACGGCCAGCTGGTCGGCCTCGGCTCGGGCCAGGTGAGCCGCGTCGACGCCTGCCGTCAGGCCATCGCCAAGGCCGAGCGGCTCCACGCGCCAGACGGAGCGAGCGGCGCCGTCGCGGCCTCGGACGCCTTCTTCCCGTTTGCCGACGGCCCCCGGCTCCTCCTCGGCGGCGGGGTCACGGCCATCGTGCAGCCCGGCGGCTCGCTGCGCGACGCGGAGGTGCTCGCCGCCGTCGAGAAGGCGGGCGCCGCGATGCTGATAACCGCTCGGCGCCACTTCCGCCACTGAGCGGAAGCGCCGATACTGGGTCCATGTCGAAGCTGACCAACGAGGAGGTCGTCCAGCAGTACGGGGCCGCGATGGCCGCGTTCGACATGGAGACCCTCACCCGCCTTCGCCATCCAGAGTGGGGCGTGTACTGGCCGCAGTCGGGGGAGCGGGTCCGAGGCAACCAGGCGTTCGCGGAGATCATCCGGAACTACCCGGGCGGCGAGCCCAGGACCGAGGTGACGCGAATCGTCGGCTCCGAGGACCGCTGGGTCATCACGCCGGGCAACACCGTCCTGCGCGTCGCCGGCAGCGGCGACTTCTGGTGGGCCGAGTGGCGGGTCACGTACCCCAACGACGAGGTCTACCTGTCGGTCACGCTCATGGAGCTGCGCGACGGCCTCGTCTTCCACGAGACGACCTACTGGGCGGCGCCGTTCGAGGCGCCGAGCTGGCGCGCACCGTGGGTGGAGCGCACGTGATCGAGGCGGGGGGCGTCGTTCGCGGCTCGGATCGAGCCTCCCGGATCGACTGGGTCGTCTGCCAGTGCCGCCTCCTCAACACCATCGGCGACGAGTTCGAACGGACTCGCCCCTTCGATGGGCTGACCATCGGCACGGGCATCCACCTGGAGGCCAAGGGCGTCGCGCTGATGCTCGCGCTCCGCCGTGGCGGCGCCCGCGTGATCTCGACCGGCAACCTCAACTCGACGCAGCCGGGCGCCCTCGACTACCTCAGGGAGCACGGCGTGGAGACGGTCGGTGGCCCGACCCAGGACGTCGCCGAGCGTCTCGGCTGGATCGACGAGATCCTCGACCAGCGGCCCGACCTCATCCTCGACAACGGCGGCGACATGTTCGTTCGCTGGCTCGAGCGGCCGTACGACGGGCTTCGCGGTGGCACCGAAGAGACCACCAGCGGCCGGATCCTGCTCGCGCCGCGCCGCGACGGGCTTCGGATGCCGATCCTCGTCATCAACGACAGCCCCATCAAGCAGTTCGCGGAGAACCGCCACGCGGTCGGCCAGAGCACCGTCGAGTCATTCATGCGCCTCACGAACATGGCCACGAACGGCCGCCGGGTCGTGGTCCTGGGCTATGGCGGGGTGGGCAAGGGCCTCGCCAGCAACTTCCGGAACAACCACGCGCAGGTCTCAGTGCTGGAGCTCGACCCGGTCCTCCGGATGGAGGCGCTCTGGGACGGCTTCGCTGTTCCGGATCGCCAGACCGCGCTGGGGCGAGCGGACATCATCTTCACGGCAACGGCTGGATCGGCGGTCATCGGGCCTACGGACCTCGACGTGGTCCCGGACGGCGCCATCCTCGTGAACGTCGGCCACCTGCCCGTCGAGATCGACGTCCCGGGGATCGCGGCGTCGCCGCTCGTCGAGGCGCAGGAACGAGCCGACGATGGGATCACCACCTTCCGCCTCCGCGATGGGCGTTCCATCCATCTCCTGACGGACGGCCACATGGTCAACCTCGCCGGCCCCCGACCTCTCGGCAACTCGATCGAGTCGATGGACATCGGTTTCAGCCTCCAGGTCCGCTGCCTCGAGGCGGTCGCGACCGGCACGGTCGGTCCCGAGTCCTGTGTTGTGCCGGTGCCGCGCCAGATCGACGAAGCCGTCAGCCGCGCCTACGTGGAGCTCGCCAACCGCTCCTAGGGCAGCGGCACGCTCACCGTCGGGAAGAACACGGCGTGGCCACGCGCGTGCATGAAGTCGACCCAGTTGTGGAAGGACACATTGCGGGCGATGGTATCGACGGCGGTATGCCCTCGTGGCGCCGTATTGGCGGTCCACTGGTTCGCGACGCCGTCGTAGTCGGTGTCGACACAGACCCACTCGTAGTAGCCGTCGAGATCCCCGTCGTAGTAGCCGATGTCCATGCGCCCGTCCGTGTTCGGGTCGTACCACAGGTACCTGCCGATGACCGCCCCGTTGCTGGCGTAGGCCCCCTGGACCAGGATCTCGTGGGACCCGTTCTCCTCGGCATCGAGCCAGATCCCGGTGATCAGACCGTTCGCTGCGTACTGGACCTGCATCTCGACGTAGCCGTTCTCGTTGTTGTCGAGGAACCAGCGCTCGGCGGTGCTGGTGTTCCCATCGTCGTCGACCAGCCACGTGTCGGTCGTCCCGTTCCCGTTCTTGTCGTAGTACCCGATGTAGGTTGAGGCGGCGACGGGCGAGGCCATCGTGAGAACCATCGCCACGGCAACGATCACGGCGGTCGATCGGCGCACCATCTCAGCCCTCGCCTTCGACGTCGAACGAGAACGCTGGGCAGTAGGTCTCGCTCGCGACCCGGAAGGCCGCGACCCAGGCCTCGCGGGGGTAGCCGGGCTCGTGCATCTCCGCATCGGCCAGCGCCCGCGCAGCATCCACGACGCCGTCCGGCCCGGCCTGGCCCTGCAGGTAGGAGCACAGCCGCGCGCCCGCATCGGCGATCTGCTGATCCGTCAGCTCGGGGATCTGGAAGGCGCTCCGGTAGCCGCCGATGAATGCCGCGAGATCCTCGGGCGACCCCGAGTACCCGACCGGGGCATCAGGGGGAGGCGGCACGCCGCTGGGCGGCCCGACGGGAGGCGGCGCGCCGGGTGTCTCGACCGACTCCGGCGTGGACGTCGCTGTCGCAGGCAGCAACGAGAACGGCGGCACGGTCAGCACGGGCCCCGCGGTCGGTGTCGTCCCGCCGCCACAAGCCCCAAGGAGGAGGGCGAGCGTCGCGAAAAGGGAAACAGCGGCGAGACGCGAAGGACGCGAAGGACGCGAAGGGCGCGAAGGGCGCGAAGGGCGCGAAGGGCGCACGGAACCTCCTCGGCTCAGGGCGAGCCGCGGGCAGGATATGGGCGCGATTCGCGGCGTGTCTGCCAAGGGACGTACCATCCGCGCGTGATCCGCCGCCGGAGCCTGATGGCGATGCCGGGGCGGCCGATCCGCCGGCGGGGCTGACCGAGCCACCGACGGCCGACCGGCCGCCGATCTCGACCCGCGCGCTGACCGCGCGCCGAGCCGACCACCGCCCTCTTCGAACCATCCCGAGGACCGCATGCCTGACCGCTCGCGCTACTACCTGACGACCGCAATCGCGTATCCCAATAACAAGCCCGGCCTCCACACCCTGTACGAGGTCATCGGGGCCGACGTCGTCGCGCGCTGGCATCGGATGAAGGGCGACGACACGCGCTTCCTGACCGGCACGGACGAGCACTCCGTCAACATCGCCCAGCGCGCGACCGAGCTTGGACGCGACACTCGCGAGTTCGTCGACGAGATGGTCGAGCTGTTCACGGAGGCAGAGGGCCAGCTCCTGATCGCCCCGGACCGGTTCATCCGAACGACGGACACGGACCACCGACGGGCGTCGCAGGAGATGGTCCGGCGGGCCCACGCGAACGGCGACGTCTACCTCGGCAAGTACGAGGGCTGGTACTGCCCGAACGAGGGCTTCAAGGCGCCGTCGGACCTCCACGAGACGCCCGACGGGATGCGCTGCCCGAACCATCCCAACATCGAGCTCCAGTGGCTGACCGAGCGGAACTGGTTCTTCCGGCTGTCCGCCTATCGCGACCGGCTCCTCGCCCATTTCGAGGCCAACCCCGAGTGGGTCCAGCCCGAGTACCGCAAGAACGAGATGCTGGCGTTCCTCCGCCAGGGCCTCGACGACATCTCCATCAGCCGCGAGACCTTCCACTGGGGCATCCCGTTCCCGATCGCCGAGAACGGCGAGTCCGCAGAGCGCGAGGACGGCTCCTGGGATCCGGAGGCGGGCGTCATCTACGTCTGGTTCGACGCGCTGATCAACTACATCACGGGGGCAGGGTTCCCCGACGACCCGGCGTCGTTCGCCCGCTACTGGCCGGCCGACCTCCACGTCATCGGCAAGGACATCAGCCGGTTCCACACGATCATCTGGCCGGCGATGCTGATGAGCGCCGGGCTGGAGCCGCCGCGTAAGGTCTGGGTCCACGGGTTCCTGATGGCCGCCGGGGGAGACCGGATGAGCAAGAGCCGCGGCAACATGCTCGACCCGAACGACGTGGTCGAGGCGTTCGGCGCCGACGGCGCCCGCTACGTGGCCCTTCGCGAGGTGCCCTTCGACAAGGACGCCGAAGTCTCGTGGGACTCGTTCGTCCGGCGCTACAACGCGGACCTCGCGAACGACTTCGGGAACCTCGTGAACCGAACGGTCTCGATGGCCGGTCGGTACCTGGACAACGACCGCCCGGCGCCCCGCGGGCCTGCCGACGCGCCGCTCGCCGCGGCCTGGGCGAACGCGCGCGGGACCTATGTCGCGAAGCTCGACGGGCTCCTCCTCCACGAGGCCCTCGGGGCGCTCTGGGACTTCGTCGGCGAGGCCAACCGCTTCGTCGAGGCCGAGCAGCCATGGGCGCTCGCGAAGAAGGCCAAGGGTGACGATTCGGACGGCGCCGCGGCGCGTGAGCGCCTCGCTGGCGTCCTCGGCGACCTGGTGGAGGCCGTCCGACTCGTCTCGCTCGCCTCTGCGCCCTACCTGCCGTCGATCGCCCCGCGGGCCCTGGCCCAGCTCGGATTCGACTACGGCTACGCGGCCGACGGGAACGGCGGGCCGCCGCTCCTCGACGAGCTGGCCTGGGGCCGCCACGCGAGCGAGCCGGGTCGCCTCGGCGCCGCGGAGCCGCTCTTCCCACGGCTCGAGACCGAGGCTGTCGATTCGGGCGAGGGCTGATCGTCGTACTCGTGAAGGCGGTGGTGAATGCCGCCCGCAGGAGGTCCAGCCATGCAGAAGCACGGTGAGTTCAGCCACATCGAGTTCCCGGCCGACGACCTCGAGCGCGCGAAGGCGTTCTACGGCACGGTCTTTGGGTGGAAGTTCGAGGCCATGGAGGGCTTCGATAACTACTGGCTCTACGAGGCCGGCCCGGGCGAGCTCGGCGGCGGCTTCGGGCTGCGCGGGCAAACGGCGCCGAACCAGGTCCGCAATTACCTGCGGGTTGACTCGGTCGACGACTCGCTGGCGGCGGTGCAGGCCAACGGCGGCACCCTGGTGACGCCCAAGACCGACATCGGGATCGGCTGGTACGCCGCCGTCCAGGACACCGAGGGCAACGAGATCGCCCTCTGGCAGCGCAAGTCCGAGGGCTGAGCCTCAGGCGCTCGCGCGCGGCTTTCGCGCGGTTGCGCCACCTCCCCCAGCGCCGCCGCTGCGCCGCAGGCCGGCGAGCTTCCGGGCGCCGGCGAGCCCCAGAC
>JBKKDM010000208.1:0-7167 GCA_046707905.1 Candidatus Limnocylindrales bacterium | reverse complement strand
CGCGGGGACCGCGAGCCGAGCCGCCTCAACCATCACTGGTTCAGCGGATCAGCAGGGTGAGACCGACCCGGCAGTGACGCCGGCGCAGACCTCTTCCTTGGTGACCCAGCCGGCGTCGACGACCTCGGACAGGTTGTCCTTGGTGATCGGCGTCGGGTTCAGGGTGATCGAGTCCACGGAGTTGCCACCAGGCGTCGTGAACTTGACCGAGTTCTTGCTGCTCGGCGCGGCGCTCGTGGAGAGGCCATCGGGCGCCGTGACGGCGTCGCCCTTGGTCCCGTTGCAGAGCTGGATCGCCGCGCTGCCGGCGACGGTGCCGAGGTCATTGGCGTTCTTCCAGACGGAGACCGTCTGGGTCCCGAGGGCGACGCGGTTGAGGGCGGCCTTGTCGCCGTCCTGCCCGCCGACCGGGATCTTCAGCCCGACGGCCTCGAGCGCCTGGATGACGCCGGTGGCCATGCCGTCGTTCTGGGACAGCACCGCGTCGACGTCGTTGCTGGTCGCCGCAAGGGCGGCGTCCATGTTCGTCCGGGCACCGGCGGTGTCCCAGTTGGCGGTGTTCTGCTCGAACACGACCTTGATGCCCGCGGCGTTGGTCTCGTTGAGCGCGGGGATGCCCGCCTCGGTCATGCCATCGCGCAGGAACTGGGCGTTCGCGTCGCCGGGGTCGCCCTTGATGATCACGTAGTTGCCCGACGGGGCAGCCTTCATGACTTCCTGGGCGATGATCGTCCCGACCCGCTTGTTGTCGAACGTGATGTAGAAGGTGTACGGGTCCTCGATCAGGCGGTCATAGGCGATGACCGGGATGTTGGCCGCCTTGGCCTTCTCGATCGCGGGCTTGATCGCCTCGGCGTCCTTCGCGAGGACGATGAGAACCTTGGCGCCCTGGGCGATCAGGTTGTCGATGTCGCCAAGCTGGGTCTCGCTGTTGTCCTTGGCGTCGGTTCGCGTGTACGAGCCACCACCGGCCTCGACGGCCTTCTTGATGTTCGGCTCGTCAGCCTTCGCCCAGCGCTCCTGGGTGTAGTTGTTCCACGACACGCCGACGAGGCAGCCCGCGGAGGCGGAACCGGCCGGGGTCGTCGCGGCGGGCGTCGAGCTGCCCGGTCCGGTCGTCGCGGTCCCAGCTGGCCCGCAGGCCGCGAAGACCAACGTCGCGAGCGCCGCCATCGCAATGAGGCGTTTGTGCATGTTCACTCCTCCACCACCTGAATCCAGGGATAACGCACATCAACGTGCGAATGTTCAAGGTGCGGTCGTCAGGCTATCACCCTCCTCTCGGGGCTCTCGCGGCCGTCCTGCATCACCCGGCAGCAGCAGCAACCGGCGCTCGCGGAGCGAGCCACGCGGCGGGATCGGCAAGGAACGGCTCGAGGGCCAGCTCGGCGGCACCGATGAGCGGCGCGTCCATGCCGAGCGTTCCCGGTTCGATGCGCACCAGGCTGCGGGGCCCGCGGAGGGCCAGCCGGTCGAGCTCGGCGAGGATGGCGGCCTCCATGAACGGGTACGCGCGAGTAAACAGCCCGCCCAGCACGATGACCCGCGGGTTCAGGATGTTCACCAGGCCTGAGAGGCCGATGCCGACCCAGCGGCCGACGTGCGCGAGCGCGACGAGCGCGCCCGGCTCGCCGTCATGGGCCTCGGCGAGCACCGCGTCCACCGCGTCGGGGCCCCCGTCGACCGGCCGCCCGGCGAGCCGGAGCAGCGCCCGCTCGCCGATCTCCGTCTCCCAGCAGCCCACCGAGCCGCAGCCGCACGTGGCGCCGGCCGGGTTCACCGGCATGTGGCCGACCTCACCCGCATAGCCCGCCGCGCCGGTCAACGGCAGCCCGTCGACGATGATCCCGCCGCCCACACCGACCTCGCCCCAGATGAGCAGCAAGTCGTCCGCACCCCGTGCGGCGCCGCGTCGAAGCTCGGCGACCGCGGCGACGTCCGCCTCATTGGCGACATGGACCGGGACGGCGAGCCCGAGCGCCGCCGACAGGCGCTCGCCCAGTGGCGCATCCCGCCACCCCAGGTTCGGAGCGCTCGAGACGCTCCCATCGCTCCGCCGGACCAGGCCGGCCATGGCCACCCCCAGGCCGATGATCTCGTCGCGGTGATCGTCGAGCGGCAGCGCGTCGACGAGGCTCCGCAGATCGTCGACGATCGCGTCGAGGGACAGGTGCCCGCGCGGCCGCGGGATCCGAACCCGCGCGATGGGCGCACCGCCGAGGCCGACCAGCGCGGCGGCGAGCGAGTCCACCGCGATGGAGAGCGCGATGACGACCGCACCGGCGTCACTCGGCCGGACCAACGGCGAGGGCCTCCCGGGCGCTCCGACCGGTGCGCCGCGCTCCTCCACGAACCTTCCCCCGGCGACGAGCTCGCCAATCAGGGCCCTGATCGCGGTCCGCGTCAGCCCGGTCCGCGCCACGAGCTCCGACCGCGACAGCGGCCCGTGGAGATGCAGCTCGCGCACGATCGCCCCGAGGTTTGCGCGACGGACGGTTTCGCTGCGCTGCCCGATCAGGTCCGGGCCAGGGTGCATTTTGTAGTCCTATCTTCCAAACCGACCGTGCTAGGCTCGGGCATCCCCCGACCCGTGTCAAGCGGGATCGGCGCGCCGCGTTCGGCGCGAATCTCCTGGTGCCAGGGAGGAGGTAGCGTGGGGCAGGCCGGGACGCTCGACCGCCGGGTGCGCTGGGGTGTCCTGTCCACCGCGGACATCGCCCAGAAAAAATGGATCCCCGGCGTGCGTCGCTCGCCCCGGCAGCGGGGCGAGGTGGTCGCGATCGCGTCTCGTGACGGCGCCGTTGCGGCGCGAGTGGCGGCCGAGCTGGCGATCCCGCGGGCGCACGGATCGTACGAGGCGCTGCTGGCCGACCCGGACGTCGACGCCGTCTACATCCCGCTTCCCAACCACCTCCATCTGGAATGGGCAACAGCCGCGGCGAAGGCCGGCAAGCACGTGCTGTGCGAGAAGCCGATCGCCCTGTCGTCGACCGACGCCCAGCAGATGGTGGACACCGCCGCGAGGGAGGGCGTGCTGCTCATGGAGGCGTTTATGTACCGCCTCCATCCGTCGTGGCTGGCCGTGCGGGAGCTCGTCGCCGCGGGCAGGATCGGGCGGCTACAGGCCGTCCAGAGCTGGTTCTCCTACTACAACGACGACCCAGCCAACATTCGCAACCGGGCCGATGCAGGTGGCGGCGCGCTGATGGACATCGGCTGCTACTCGATCAACCTCTCGAGGATGCTCTTCGGCGCCGAGCCGGACCGGGTCGAGGCATCGATCGTGCGCGACCCCGACATGGACGTGGACGTCCTCACCAGCGGCCTGCTGGTGTTCCCGGGCGGCGGCAGCGCCTCCTTCACCTGCTCGACACGCAGCGAGCCGGACCAGCGTGTGCATCTCTACGGGACCGATGGACACATCTCCATCGGCATCCCGTTCAACATCCCGCCCGACCGCCCGACGCATGTCTTCGTGACGCACGGTGGCGATGCCCCGGTGAGGCCTGCGGTCGAGCGCGTCTCGTTCGACGTCGCCGACCCGTACGGCGTCGAGGCCGATGCGTTCGCCGCCGCGGTCCTCGGTGAAGCGCCGCTCCCGATCCCGCCGGAGGACGCGGTCGCCAACATGCGAGTCATCGAACGAGTCGTTGCAGCGGCGGGGCCGGGCCCGATCCGAAGCTAGCCACCTGCTGGAGCGTCGGCGCGGCCCGATACTCCTGCGCGTGATCGAACGACGCAGGGACGCGCGCGCACCGCTGGTGGTCGCCGGCGCCGCCGTGCTCGCGCTCGCGCTTGGCACCGTGCTCATTGCGCCGGGCCTGCTGCGGACCAACGTCGGTACGGCGAACATCATCCCGCTGTTCGTCGAGGAGACCGGCCCGTCGGGCCTCGACTTCACGTGGGACGGCGAGCTCCGCTACGCCGTCGGCGGCGGTGTCGCGGTCTTCGACTGCAACGACGACGGGTTCGCGGACCTCTACTTCGCCGGCGGTGCCGGGCCGGCGGCACTCTTCCGGAATCTGAGCGCCGCGGGAGGCGCGTTGCGCTTCGAGCGGGTCGCCGGGCCGGCCATCGAGCTGGCCTCGGTCAACGGCGCCTACCCCATCGATGTCGACGACGACGGCATCGTCGACGTCATCACGCTCCGCCACGGCGAGAACGTCGCGTTGCGGGGCATCGGCGACTGCCGCTTCGAGCGGGCCAACGATCGCTGGGGCCTCGACGGCGGCGACGCGCCGACGACCGCCTTCAGCGCCACCTGGGAGGCAGCAAGCCGACACCCAACCCTGGCCTTCGGCAACTACGTGGAGCTCACCGACTTCGATCTCGACACGCGCTGCCGCTCAAACGTGCTCCTGCGACCGGAGGCCGATGAGGGGAGTGGCCCGAGGTTCGGCGAGCCGTTCCCGCTCGAGCCCAGCTTCTGTGCCCTGTCGATGCTGTTCAGCGACTGGTCCGGTTCCGGCCGGGCCGACCTGCGGGTCAGCAACGATCGCGCCTACTACCGCCAGTCGGCAGGGCAGGAGCAGCTGTGGCGAATCGCGCCGGGCGAGCGGCCGCGGCTGTACGGCGAGGCCGACGGCTGGGCCCGCGTCCAGGTCGAGGGCATGGGCATCGCGAGCCACGACCTCACGGGCGACGGCCGTCCCGAGGTCTACCTCACGAGCCAGGCGGCGAGCAAGCTCCAGACCCTCGCAGCGGGTGCTCCGGGGCCGACCTACGAGGATATCGGCCTGGCGCGGGGGGTGAATGTCACGCGGCCCTTCACGGGGCCGGACATCGACCTGCCCTCGACGGCCTGGCATCCGGAGTTCGCGGACGTGAACAACGATGGCCTGATGGACCTGTTCGTCTCGAAGGGCAACGTCCGCGACCAGCCCGACTTCGCGATGGCCGACCCCAGCAACCTGCTCCTCGGGCAGCCGAGCGGGACCTTCGTGGAGGCCGCCGAGGAGGCTGGCATCGTCGTCTTTGACCGGGGACGTGGGGCTGCGCTGGTCGACCTGAACCACGACGGTCGGCTCGACCTCGTCCAGTCCTTCTATGGGGCGCCAGCGCGGGTCTGGAGGAACGCCGGCGCAGCCGATGGCGACGATGATGGCGGAGCAACGGCCCATTGGGTCGCGGTGCGGGTGCGCCAGCCGGCTCCCAACGGCGATGCGATCGGGGCCGTCGTTGAGGTTCGCTCCGGGGAGTGGCGGCAGACCCGGGAGTTCGTCGTCGGGGGTGGCCACGCCGGCGGGCGCCTTGGGTGGTTGCACGTCGGGCTCGGAGCCGCCACCGCGGCGGAGTTGCGAGTTCGCTGGCCGGACGGCGAGCTCGGGGCATGGCAGGCGGTCGAGGTGGACGGGTTCTCGGTCGTGGACCGTCGGTCCGGTGTCAGCCGGTGGTCGGTCAGTCCGTGACCGCAAGCTCCGCCGGCGTGCGGGGCGAGCTGGACCAGGGACCGCGAAGCGTCGGATCGAGCTGCCCCCGTGAACGGACCTACTGCCCCTCGCGCGACCGGCGGACGAGGCGCGGCGCCAGCAGCCCCGCGCCGATCGCAATGACGCCAATGACGAGGGCCAGCGCGACGAGCATCGGCGCAGAGCCGGCCTCGCCGGTCGGGCTGCCGGGGTCCGGTCCCACCGTCGGGGCCACGGATGGCGCGGTGCTGGCGGCGACGGTGCCCGGCGGCAGCGAGGGCGCCACGGTCGGCGGCAGGGACGGTTGCGCGGAGACAGCGGGCGCCACGGTCGGCTCGGCGGTCGGGTCGGGGGTCGGGCTGATCGTGATCGTGAATCGCACCGGCGGACTGAGATCGTCGCCGCCACGCTCCGTGCCGCCGTTGTCGCGCGACCGGACGGAGACCTTCGCCTGCCCGTGGGCGCCGGGAGCCGGCTTGAAGTACAGCTTGCCGAACGTCGTGTCGAAGATCTCGACGTGCGGCTGCTCCGTGAAGAGGTCCGGGTTGTCGTTCGTGACGACCCATTCCTCGACGAGCTGGGTGATCTCGTCGAGCGACTGCCCCCAGTTGTGGTTCTCCACGCAGTGCGCGGGATCCTCGAACCGCCCGGAGTCCTCGCGGACCCGCACGCCCACGTCGCAGGTGCCGCCCTGGATCACCGCCGTCGGTGGCTCGTTGACCGGCAGGACGGTCACCTGGACGATCGCCTGCACCTCCGACGCTCCAATGCACTGCCCATCGCCAACCTTCATCCCGTAGGTGAACTTCGTCGTGCCGGTCCAGTGGGCCCAGGGCTCGAAGGTGAAGGAGCCATCGGTCCGCCAATCGGTGACCGTGCCCTCGAGGTTCTCGTAGTCGTAGCCGGCGACGCAGATCCCGGCGCCGGCATCGCCCTGGTCGTTGGCGAGGACGCCAGGCGCCGGCACGGTCAACGTGCCGTTCTCGTTCATCGTGTAGGCGTCGGGGTTGGCGACGGTGGCCGCGAGCACGACCCCCGCGGTCGGGCCGAGGGCGAGCGAAACCAGGAACGCCAGGACCGCGCCCCGTCGAAGGAATCGCTCCACGCCTTGTTCTCCTCGATCGATCGCCCGAATGCCAAGGGCCCGAATTCAACGGCCCGACCGCGCACTCGGGCAGGCAAGCTATCGACCGGCAGGATGGCGGTCGCTGCGCGCCGCGGCGGTGTCGCGTATGCAACAAGCGTGTAACCGGCGTTCGATGGCGGAGCGGCGGCGGCCGTGCGACCATCCACCCGTCGCGGAGCGCCCCGGATGGCCGGGGCCCCACGCACGTCCAACCGCTTCCGGAGGCCCAGTCCTTGACCCGCTCCGAGCCGAACCTGCGCATTCCCGGCCCGACGTCGCTCCCGCCGAGCGTCCGCGAGGCCGGGGCGCGCCAGATGATCAACCACCGCGGTCCGGAGTTCAAAGAGCTGCTGGATCGGGTCCAGACCGGCATGAAGCCGTACTTCGGGACCAGCGGCGACATCGCGATCCTGTCGTGTGCCGGCACGGGAGGCCTCGAGGCGGCGGTCGTGAACACGCTGTCGCCGGGCGACCGTGTTCTGGGTGTCTCCATCGGCGCGTTCGGGGACCGGTTCGCGAAGATCGCGGAGGCCTACGGCGCCTCGGTCGACAAGGTTGCCGCCGAGTGGGGCTGGGCGGCCGCGCCGGACGAGGTCCGCGAGCGCGTCTCGGCCGCGGGCGGCGACTACAGGG
>JBKKDM010000207.1:0-11951 GCA_046707905.1 Candidatus Limnocylindrales bacterium | reverse complement strand
CTCGACTCGCCTCCTCGCCTGAGGCACCGGGTAGACTCTCGCGCCATGCCCCGGATCACCCCGGAGGCCATCGAGGCCTGGCTCGCCGAGCTCACGCTCGCGCCGGGCGCCCGCGTCGAACGTGACGGCGTCTCGGCCTGGGACCTGACCATCGATGGCCGCGTCCGCCGCGACCTTCGCGTCACCCTGATCCTCGACCCGACGATCGGCGTGATCGTGTGGGCGCACCTCGCGCCACCCCTGCTCGACGGCCTCCGCAAGTCGTACCGGACGCTCCTGCGCTGGAACGATGAGTACCCGCTGGTCAAGTTCTCGATCGCCGATGACGGCCGGCCCACGGCCGCAGTCGAGATCCCGACGCGCTGGCTCGACGCGGACGAGCTGGGTCTCGCGCTGGCCCGCGTCGCCGGGGTCGCCGATCGGCTGTTCGAGGAGACCCGCGGCTGGATCTGGATCGGGGGGCGGGTGCCGGACAAGTACGCCGAGCGGGAGATTCGCAATGCGCCCCTGCTCGAGCGCTACGCGGGCCGCCTCGGCGAGCTGGTCGAGGCCTGATGGCGGTCCGGCTGGCCCGCGCCGCGACGATCGCAGTCGCGCTCCTCCTCGGCCTCGTCCCGGCCCTCGCTCCTGCCTCGGTCCGGGCAGCCACCCCCAGCCTGACGATCGTCGGCGAGAGCACGTACGACGTCCTGCCCGCCGAGGGCCGGGTCAAGGTGACCGTCGGCCTGACCGCAACGAACCACCTGAAGAACACGGCCACGAGGCGCTTCTTCTTCCGGACCGCGATCCTCACGGTCCTGCCGGGGACGTCCGGCTTCAAGCTCAGGGGCGGGTCCGGGACGCCCAGGGTCAGCGTCACGAAGAAGACGAAGACCTACACCAACATCCGGCTCGACTTCGGGGCCAACCTCGCGGCGGGCCGGTCGACGAAGCTGACCCTGACCTTCGACCTGAAGGATCCCGGCGGCGCGCCGGACCGGCCGGTTCGGATCTCGCCGTCGCTCGCCACGTTCGCCGCGTGGGCCTACGCGACGCCGGAGACGCCCGGCGCCACGGTCGACGTCCGGTTCCCGGCGGGCTACAGCGTGGCGATCGGCCGGGGCCCGCTGGACGGGCCGACGCCCGATGGGGCGAACCACCAGCGCTGGACCAGCGGGCGCCTGGGGTCGCCGCTCGAGTTCGTGGCGGACATCGTGGCCGACCGCCCGTCCGACTACGCCGAGACGGCGCTGGCGATCCCGCTCCAGCACGGACCGGCGGCGGTGCTCCTGCGAGCCTGGCCAGACGACCTGGCGTGGCGTGATCGCGTCGCGTCACTCATCGAGCGAGCGCTGCCGATCCTGGAGCGCGAGATCGGCGTGCCCTGGCCGGTCGAGGGGCCGCTCGCGGTCCATGAGGCTCTCGTCAGGAGCACCGGCGGCTACGCCGGGGTGTACGCGCCGCAGGAGCGCCGAATCGAGATCGCGTACACCGCCTCGGATGGCGTGATCCTCCACGAGCTGGCCCATGCCTGGTTCAACGGCCGGCTCGTCGCGGACCGCTGGGCCGCCGAGGGCTTCGCGTCGTACTACGCCGAGCTCGCGGCTGCCGAGCTGGAGATCGACGCGGACCCGCCGGCGCCACCGCCGGATCCCAACGCCGGCTCGATCCCGCTGAACGACTGGGGCCCGAGCGAAAGCGAGACCATCGAGACGGAGAAGTTTGCCTATGCGGCCTCGCTCGGCCTGGCGGAGGCGATCGCGTCGCGCGCCGGGCCAGAGGCCCTCAAGAGCGTCTGGGGCAAGGCCGCGGCGGGCGTCGGGGCCTACCAGCCCACGAATGCCGCGGAGCAGGCCGGCGAAGCGCCGGAGCCCGCCGAGGGGCCGCCGGACTGGCGCGGCCTCCTGGACCTCCTCGAGGACACGACGGCGAAGGACTTCGGGGACCTCTGGCGCGAGGTGGTCGCGCGCCCGGCGGACGTGACGGCCCTGGACGCGCGGCTGAAGGCGCGGGACGCGTACCGGCACTCCGTCACGATGGCCGGGGAGTGGCGGCTCCCGCCCGCGGCCCGCGCGGCGATGCGGGCCTGGCAGTTCGAGACGGCCGTTGCGATCCTCAAGGCGGTCGACGCGGTCACGGAAGAGCGAGCCACGTTGGAGGCGAAGGCCGCGGCGGCCGGGCTGAAGCTCCCGGACCGGCTGCGCGTCGCGTTCGAGGGCGGCGCCGGGATCGATGCGGCCGCAGCCGAGGCCCAGGCGGAGCAGGTCGTCGTCGACGCGATCGTGCGGGCCCGCTCGTTCGAGCCCAGGGAGCCCGGGATCGGCGATCGCTTCATCGTCGCGATCGGGCTGCTGGGCGCGACGCCCGCGGCCGACGCCACGAGCGCGGCAGCGTCCCTGGCGGCGGGGGACGTCCAGGTCGCATACGCCTCCGCACTGCAGGCAGAGGCCGCCTGGGCGGGTGCGCCGCAGGTTGGCCGGTCGCGTATCGTCAGCAGCGTGCTGCTGCTCGTGGCGGTCCTGCTGCTCCTGGGCCTGATCCGGGGGCAGTGGCTGCGGCGACGGACGGCAGCCGCGGGCTGAGCGGGCGCGGCGGAATCGGAGGGGGAGGGATGGCCAACGCCTCAGCACGCCGGGTGGGCGGCGTCCTCGTCGGCACGCTGCTCGCGACCCTCGTCGCCTGGTCGCCGCTCGGCGTGCAGCCGGCCCAGGCCGCCGGACCGCTCCGGATCGCCGGCGACACGACCTACACGGTAGACCCGGAGAGCGGCCGGATCCATGTGGCGCTCAAGTACACGGTCACGAACAACAAGCCCAACACCTCGACGATCATCTACTACTACCGGACACTGAACCTCGGGATCCAGGCCGACGCGCGCTCCATTCGGGCGACCGATTCGCAGGGCGGCATCGGCGTCACGACCGTCGACCACAAGAACTTCACCGAGGTCCGCGTCCGCCTGCGGGCCAACCTCTATTTCCGCCGGACCACGACGTTCACGCTCCGCTACGACCTCGTGGGTGGCAAACCCCGCTCGACCTCGCCCGTCCGGGTCACCCAGGCCTTCGTGACCTTTGGCGTCTGGGCCTTCGGCGATCGCAATCTCGGCACGGTCGAGGTTCGGATGCCCGCGCATTTCACCTCGACGATCGAGGGCGGCCCGATGACCACGACGACGAGCGCGTCGGGCAACGTCCTCAAGGCCTCGCCGGGGTCGCCGGACGAGTTCTTCGCGGTCATCACGGGCGAGAACAACACGGAGTACGAGCGCGAGCTGCTGTCGCTGGGCGGTGGCGTGGACATCGCGGTCCTGTCGTGGCCCGAGGACGCCAGGTGGTCGGACACGGTCACGGAGACGCTCCGCGAGGGCATGCCCGAGCTCCAGGAGGAGATCGGCCTGGAGTGGCCGGTCGACGACGTCCTCGACGTTCGCGAGCGGTACACCCCGTCGCTCGAGGGCTACGCGGGACTCTTCTTCACGGACGAGCAGCGAATCGACGTCAGCGAGGACCTCGATCCCGTCACCATCATGCACGAGGCCTCGCACGCCTGGTTCAACGACGCGCTCTTCGGCTACCGCTGGATCTACGAGGGCCTCGCCGAGGAGTACGCGTGGCGGGTGCAGGAGGCGGTCGGTGGCGACAACGTCAAGCTGCCCGAGACGCCCGACAAGGACGGCAAGGGCCATCTCGCCCTCAACACGTGGACCTTCCCGGACGTCGTGCGTGATGACACGAACGATGTCGAGACCTACGGCTACCGGACGTCCTTCTGGCTGGTGCACCTGATCGCCGATACGGCCGGCGCGGACCAGATGCGCGAGGCATTCGCGAATGCCGAGGCGAATCGAACCGCCTACCCCGGCGAGGGCCCGGCGGAGACGGTCCGGGCCGACGACGACTGGCGCCGCTTCCTCGACCTGACCCAGCCGATCGATGAGCCCGACCCGCAGCCGGTCCTGCAGGCCGTCACGACCTACGTTCTCGGCGGCCTTTCGGCCACGGAGATGAGCGACCGCGTCGCCGCCCGCGAGGCGTACCGCGACCTCCTCGAGTCCGGCGAGGGATGGACCCCGCCCTGGTACATCCGCGAGCCCATGGGCCTGTGGCTGTTCCCCGATGCCACGCCGCGGATGGAGGCAGCGGCCGCCGTGCTGGCGCTTCGCGACGAGGTCGAGGCCGCCGCGAACGCGGAGGGCCTGCCGGTCGACGACAAGCTCGAGCAGGCGTACGAAGGCGCCGAGGACGGGTTCTCCGAGGCGATGGAGCTCGGCCAGGAGCAGCTGGCTGCCGTCGCCACCATCGCGAACGCCCACGGCAAGGTCGACGCGGAGCCGGACCTCGTCGCCCAGCTGGGCCTCCTCGGCGAGACCCCGCCGACTTTGGCGTACCAGGCTGCCCGCTCCGCGTTCGCGGCGGGCGGCCTCGGCCTCGCCGTCACCAACGCCCAGATGGCAGCCTCGATCGTCGAGCGCGCCCCGGTGGTCGGTCAGGAGCGGATCGTGCTCGGCGCGATCGTCCTCGCGGCGCTCGTGATCCTGCTGCTCTTTGTCGTGCTGCTGCGCCGGCGCCGCGGCCGCCAACCACTCGGCGTTGCGCCGGGCAGCGCGGCCTTCCTGGCCCTCGACAACCGCTTCGCGCCGGGGACGTCGGGAGCCGCGCAGGCGAGCCCCGGGATCGATGGATCGCCGGCCGAGCCCGGCACCCCCTCCGGTACACTCGGCGCCGATCCGGCCACGCCGCCTTCGCCGCTCGGCGGAGACTCGTCGGACACCGAGGGAGGGCCCACCAGAACCTGATGGTGGTTCGTCGCACGCGGCCCTCCCGCGAGATCCTGTCCGGAGAATCGGCCGACGTCTACTTCGCGCGAGCAGATCGGATCCTCGAGCGCGAGGGCCTCGATCCCGTCGTGACCATGGAGGTCTTCGCGCGCCGCGAGGCGCTGTTGTGCGGGATCGACGAGGTCAAGAATCTCCTCGCCCATGCCCTCG
Organism: Candidatus Limnocylindrales bacterium; assembly: GCA_046707905.1. Lineage (GTDB taxonomy): Bacteria > Chloroflexota > Limnocylindria > Limnocylindrales > CSP1-4 > UBA5189. The sequence continues at coordinate 6,982 of JBKKDM010000207.1, read as the reverse complement.
CGAGCGCGGATCCGTCCGAAGTGACGGTCGAGGCTCTCGACGACGGCGATTCGATCACGCCGAAGGAGGTCGCGCTCCGGATCACGGCCCGCTACCGGGCCTTCGGCCTGTACGAGACCGCCCTCTTGGGGATGCTCGCCCAATCGACGGGCTGGGCCACCGCTGCCCGGGAGTGCGTCGTGGCCGCGGCACCGCAGCCGGTCATCTCGTTCGGCGCCCGCCACGTCCACCCGGACATCACCGACGTCCTTGACTACGCGGCCATCGTCGGCGGCTGCGTCGGCGCCTCCACGCCCGCGGGGGCGCGCCTGGCCGGCCTCTCGCCCACGGGCACGATGCCACACTCCCTGGTCCTGATCATCGGCGACACCGTGAAGGCCGCGGAGGCGTTCGATCGCGATCTCGAGGCCGACGTGCCCCGAATCGTCCTCGTGGACACCTTCAAGGACGAGGCCGAGGAGACGCTGCGCGTCGCGCACGCCCTCGGCGATCGGCTCTACGGCATCCGGCTGGACACGCCATCGGAGCGCGGCCGGGTGACCCCGGCCCTGGTGCTGGAGATCCGCGCCCGGCTCGACCAGGCGGGCTACAACCACGTGAAGATCGTCGTTTCGGGCGGGCTCAACCCCGAGCGCATGCAGGTCTTCAAGGACGCCGGTGCGCCGGTCGACTCGTATGCCGTCGGCTCCTACATCAGCGGCGCCACGCCCATCGACTTCACGGGCTACATCAAGGAGATCGACGGCCGCCCGATCGCGAAGCGCGGCCGCATCCCCGGCCGGACCGAATCGCCGCGCCTCCGCCCAGTCCGCCTCGAGGACTGGCGCGAGAGCTAGTTCGGACTGGCCGATCGGCGTTCGTGTTTCAGAGACACGAATCGTGCCGGAACGACCCAGGACCACCCGTTTCGAGAGGCCCTGCGGTCTGGTCCATGTCTGACAGACACGAAACCGACGGATATCGCGCGATTTCGGCCGGTTCTGGCCGAAATCGTGTCTGTGTGTCAACCAACGCCCCGAACAGGCCCCATACAGCCCGTGTCACCCCGATTGGCGTCGAAATCGTGTCTGTGAGTCACCGTCTTCCGCAGGAAGCGTGCGGCCATAGCGGGCATGCGGTGGGCGGACTTCGAAGCCTCAGCTCCGGCCCGCCGGCGCTCGGGATGGTAGGCTTTCACGCCCCCTCGGCGTGGCGCGCTCGACGACCTCCGGGTGCGTCCATGCGACCATCGGGAGGCGATGTCCGAGCCACGCGACCTGGCGACCTCCCCGCCTGACGACGAGGAACGCGAGAGCGCCTATGTCCTGCTCCAGCGCGGGCTGGCGCTGACGAAGTCGCGCCACCACGCCCAGGCTGCGATCGTGCTGGCGCGGGCGGCTCGGGCCGAGCCGGGCAAGGGCTCGATCCTTGAGCCGCTCGGGCGGGCGTACCACCACTCCGGCCAATTCGAGCGCGCTCGCGAGACCTTCGAGGCGCTCCTCGAGGTCGATCCGTCGGCCCACTGGGCCCACTTCGCGCTTGCGACCTCATTGCGGAAGCTGGATCGCGTTCCGGAAGCCCGGACCCACCTCCGCCTGGCTGTCGCGCTCTGCCCGACGTCCAACCTCTACCGTCAGGCCCTCGCTCGCATCGAGCCACCGGCCGAGCCGGATCCTTCGGCCTGACCGCCGCCGGAGACGGTCGATCAGCCCTCGCGCAGGCGCGCGACCCGGAACAGCCCGATCAGTGACTTGGCGTCGCGGATCTCGCCGCGATCGGCCATCGCGAGGGTCTCGCCGAAGGCGATCGGGCGAAGCTCGAGGCGCTCGTCCTCGTCGGGCCCGAGCCCACCTTCGTCGGCCGCGACCAGGTCCGTCGCCAGGTACAGATGCATCACCTCGCTCGTGAATCCCGGCGCCGTGTAGAACGGGCCGAGGTAGCGCCACGAGCCGGCGCGCGAGCCGGTCTCCTCTTCGAGCTCGCGGGCGGCCGCTCCGGCATGCTCCTCGATCGAGCCGTCGGGGCCGCGGTCGAGCGTTCCCGCAGGGATCTCGAGCAGCGGCCCACCGATGGCGTGGCGCCACTGTCGGACGAACAGCACGCGATCGTCCGGGTCGATCGCGACGACACACACGCCACCCGGGTGCGCGGCGATGTCGCGGGTCGAGCGATGGCCGTCCGCCGCCTCGACCGTGTCGATCCGGAACTCCAGGATCCGGCTCTGGCGCAGGACCTCCGACGAGATCAGGGTCTCGCGCAGCGGATCGTCGCCGCGCGCGCGGTCCTCCCGCGCCGAGTCGGCGCTCAACCCGGGACCGCCAGGTCGGCGAGCGAGGCCATGTCCGTGACGCGCAGGTCCGGCGTCGCCTCGGCCCGCGGCGTCGCGCCGGAGCCGGGTCGGTCGCCTCGCCGGTCGACCCAGACCGTCGACAGCCCCAGCCGCTTCGCCGTCACGTGGTCGTGGAAGAGGCTCTGGGCGACGTGCAGGATCCGTGCCGGCGGCAGCCCGACCCGCTCGAACATCAGCTCGAAGCCCCGCGGGTTGGGCTTGTATCGCTTGGCCTGCTCGGCCGTGACGACCCAGTCGAAGGTCGTGCCGAGTCGCGCTTCCGAGGCGGCAAAGAGGTCGTCGTCGCAGTTCGTGATGACCCCCAGCTTGAACCGCTGGTGGAGCCGTGCCAGCGCTGCGGCGCTGTCGGGAAACGCCGGCCAGTCGACCACGGATCCGCCGAAGGCCGCGACCTCTGCCGGCGTCGCCACGCCGCCCGCCTCCGCCACCATCGAGCTCAGGACCGACCCCAGGACCTCCCGGTAGCGGCGGTACGGTCCCGCTTCCGCCGCCGCCTCGTGGCCGGCAAACGTCTCGAGCAGCTCGTCGTCCGTGACCGCAACAGCGTGCGCAGCCATCGGCGGCCGCAGCGTGTCCAGGATCCCGGCCTCCCAGTCGATGAGCGTGCCGTAGCAGTCAAAGGTCAGGACGTCGTAGTCGTCGAAGTCGAGGGGCATGGCCCGATGCTAGCGGGGGACGCCGCGCGGACGTGGACAGCGGCGCTGCGCCGGGTACGATCGTCAGCGATGGATGCCCGGATCCTGCTCGTCGAGGATGACCCGTCGATCCGCGAGGTCACGGCGATGGGTCTGCGCGCCGCCGGCTTCGAGGTCGATACGGCCGCGGACGGCGTCGCGGGCCTCGAGAAATGGCGCCGCGCCGAGCCGGACCTCGTGCTCCTGGACGTGATGCTGCCGCGGATGGACGGGCTGGAGGTGTGCCGCGAGATCCGCCGCGAATCAACGACCCCGGTCGTGATGCTGACCGCCCGCGGCGACACGATCGACGTGGTCGTCGGGCTGGAGGCCGGGGCGGACGACTACGTCAAGAAACCGTTCGAGATGCCGGAGCTGGTGGCCCGCGTCCGAGCCGCGCTGCGTCGGACCCGCGGCGGCGACACGACCGCGCCGGCGCCGACCGCCTTCGGTCCGCTCCAGATCGATCTCGCGGGGCGCTCGGTCAGCCGCGACGGCAACGAGATCCCGCTGACGCGAACCGAGTTCGACCTGCTCACCGAGCTGATCCAGCGGCCCGGCCAGGTCCTCTCGCGCGACCAGCTCCTGGACCGCGTCTGGGGGTACGACTACCTCGGCGATTCGCGCCTGGTGGACGTCGCGATCGGGCGGCTGCGGGCGAAGATCGAGACCGATCCCGTCAACCCCGAGCTGGTCCTCACGATCCGCGGCAGCGGCTACAAGGCTGCGCGGCCGACGCGTTGACTCGACCCCGAAGCGTCCCGGGCTGAGCCACCGACCCCGTGCGCGGCATCCGCACGCGCCTCGCGCTCGCGCTCGTCGCCCTCGTCGCCGTGACCGTCACCGCGATCGGGCTCGGGACGTACGCGTTCGTCGACGCCCGGCTGCGTGACGGCCTGCTGGGCGACGCCACGCGCCAGGCCCAGTTCAACCTCTCGGTCCTCGTTCCGGAGCGCTTGCCCGGCGGCGTGACCCGCGAGGCCTATGGGTCGAGCGGCCTGAAAGAAGCATTCCGGCTCCGCGGCGACGTCGAGACCATCGTCGAGTTCGGCGACGGCCAGGCGCCCGACGTCTCGCGCTTCAACCTGAACGGCGAGCTCGAGGCGTTTCCGGCGCAGCTCCGCCAGCTGGCCGAGGCGGGCCGGCTCGGGTTTGCCTGGCGCCCCGTCGCCGGCGTGCCGTCGCTGGTTCTGGCGGGTCGGGCCGGTGAGGGCCCGGCGTTCTACTTCGTTTTTCCGGCACAGACGATCGAGGCCGCCCTCGAGCAGCTCCGGTTCGGCCTGCTCGGCGCGGCGCTCGTGGCGGTGGTGCTGGCCCTGGCCATGGCCAGGCTCGTCGCTCGGGGCATCCTCCGACCGGTCTCGTCCGGCTCGGCTGCGGCGGCGCGAATCGCCGCGGGCGACCTCTCGGCGCGCGTCGCGGCGGGCGGCGCCGACGAGTTCGCGCGCTTTGCGGCGGAGTTCAACCGGATGGCCGACTCGCTGGCCGAGACCGTCGGCCGGCTCGAGGCCTCGGAGCGCCGCAATCGCCAGTTCGTCGCCGACGTCTCGCACGAGCTGCGGACGCCGCTCACCGCTCTCGTTGGCTAGGCGGCGCTCATCGAGGCCGACCTCGAGCGCCTCCAGCCGGACGCGCGCCGCGCCGCCCAGCTGCTCGTCGAGGACGTCCGGCGGCTTCGCCTCCTGGTCGAGGACCTCATGGAGATCTCGCGGTTTGACGCTCGCGCGGAGCTCGCGACCCTGGAGCCACTGGACCTCGGGACGGCGGTCCGGTCGATCGTGACGTCGCGACTCCCGGCGGCCGTGCTGACGCTGCCGCAGCGACCCCTCGTGGTCGAGGCCGACGTCCGGCGACTCGACCGGATCCTCGGCAACCTCCTCGACAACGCCCGCCAGCACGCGCCGGGGGCGCCGGTCGAGGTGGACGTCGCCGCCGACGACGCGACCGGCACGGCCTCCGTGCGAGTCTCGGATCGAGGGCCGGGCGTGGACGCCGCCACGATCCCGCGGCTCTTCGACCGGTTCTTCAAGGCCGACGTCTCCAGGACGGCCGGGAGCTCCGGTCTCGGGCTGGCGATCGCCGCGGAGCACGCGGCGCTGCTCGGCGGCGTGCTCGCTGCGGCCAACCGCGACGGTGGCGGCCTGTCGGTGACCCTGCGCCTGCCCGTGACCCGTTCGTTACCCGCGGGCGATCCCGGAGACACGGCCGAGGTCGAGCCTGTGGCCACGATCGAGACGAGCCCGGAACGCGAGACCAGCCGGGCCCCCGATCCGGCAACGAGGCCCGAACGATGAGAACCCAACCGAGCAACCGACCGGACGTCCGACCCGGGACCCGGGCAATCTCCCTGCTGCCTGCCGTCGCGGCGCTCGCCATCACGGCCATCGTCGTCGCGGCCTGTGGCACGCCGTCGGGCGACCTCGGCACCGTGGCGCCGCCGGCGGCCACCAACCAGCCCTCGCTCGACCTCCCCAGCACCGAGCCGACCCCGGGCGGCTCGCCGCTCCCGTCGGACATCGTCGGCCCGAGCGTGACCCCGGCCCCCATCGCCACCCCCCGGCCGACCCCGAGCGGGACCACGACCGTGCGGGCCTACTTCTTCCTCGGCAGCTTCGTCGACAACGCCGGGCTGGTCCCGGTCCTGCGCGAGGTCCCGAAGACCCAGGCCGTCGGTGCGGCAGCGATGCGGGCGCTCCTCGAGGGTCCCAACGACGCCGAGCTGGGCGCCCGGCCCGCGATGTACACGGTCGTCCCCGAGGGTACGCGCTTCCTGGGCCTCCGGATCGAGGACGGGATCGCGACCGTCAACCTCTCGCGCGAGTTCGAGGAAGGCGGCGGCTCGGCCGCCGTGCTCGGTCGCCTCGCCCAGGTCGTCTACACGTTGACCCAGTTCCCGACGGTCGACGGCGTCAAGTTCGAGCTCGACGGCGAGCCGGTCACGGTCTTCAGCGGCGAGGGCGTCGTCCTGGACGCCCCGGTCGATCGGGAGGACTACACGGACCAGCTTCCGGCGGTGTTCGTCGATCGGCCGGCATGGGGTGGCGTGCTCGCCAACCCGGCGCGGATCGTCGGGCTCGGCAACGTCTTCGAGGCGACCTTCCAGCTCCGCCTGCTCGACGCGGAGGGCCGGTCGATCGCGGACGGCATCGTCAACGCGTCGTGCGGCACCGGCTGCTGGGGAACGTTCGACGAGACGATCGCCTACGACGTCGGGCGCGCCGGGTGGGGCACGCTCCAGGTCTACGTCCTGTCCGCGAAGGACGGCTCCGTCGAGAACCTCACCGAGTACCCGGTCTGGCTGACGCCCTAGCGCCGGCCGGCGGCGACGCGGGCAGGCCTACATCGCAGGGACGTACCTCGGGTCGAGGTAGCGGGCGGGGTCGTCAGTGAACTCGAGGAAGCAGCCCTTCCCGCAGAAGACGTAGGCCCGGCCCTCGAAGTCGAGGGTCAGGCCCTTGGCGCTCGCCGCGTCAGGGTCGATCTTCATCCCGCAGACGGGATCTTCGTTGGCTTCGATGCTTCGAATGTCGGTCATGGCGCGAATCGTGCCGCGTTTCTCAGGAACCTGTCAGGTGCGGGCTCGATGGTTCGGGACGACGGACCACCAGGGCGAGGTGGCCGAAGCAGCGGAGAAACCATGAACCACCAGCTACCCCACGATCCGGAAGCTCCCGTCACCGAGGCGGTGGCGCCGGGACACGTCGCGCTCACCCACCCGGTGGCGGCGCAGGCCCGTTGGGCCCGCATCGGGCTGGCGGGGATCGGCGCGGCTGCGTTGATCGCCGTCGCGGCCCTCGCCTTCGGGACGACCGCCTCGCCGGCGAGCACGCTGGCCGGGTCGACCGGCACGGATTCGACGGCCGCGAACGACACCACCGACATGCGCCGCGGCCCCGGCTTGCGCGGCGGCCATGGCGGGCCCGGCTTCGGCGAGATCACGATCACGGCGATCTCGGGCTCGAGCATCTCGCTCGCGACC
>JBKKDM010000206.1:0-27717 GCA_046707905.1 Candidatus Limnocylindrales bacterium | reverse complement strand
GCCACCCACACCTCCTGATCGATCGAAATTGATGTGGGTCGCCTACAAAGCGTATCGACCGTCGTAGAGAGGAAATCACGGTTGTCCGATGTTCAGCTACAAACCGATCGTCCAGTGGAACACTAGTCGCCGATGAAGGCGAGGTAGGAGTGAGGCCTGCTTCGACATCGTTCGGCAAGTCTAATCAATTGATCTAGCAGAACATTGCCGGTCTCTGACCGAAGGCTCTCGAGCTCGGCCAGGACGCCTGCCATCTGATACGTCGAGAAAATAGTGTCTCCATACGGATCAACGAGGCGCAGCAGCGGGTAGCGCCGATCCTCGAAGTCGGGCAACACCACCGCGATATCAGTTCCTGCCGGGTCGAGAGTTGCCACCCCTGGACCTGTTGGCGAGTTCCGTGCCTCGACTGTGATATGTGCCATTGGTGGGCTCCTAAGGTGGCCCTGGAAACGCGGTTATCAAGTAGCCCGCGCGGTCCGTGATCACGGTATAGGCAGATGTGGCAGCTCCGGTCACTCGGTCGGTGCCGATCGCGCGTCCGGCATCAGTTACGAAGGCCAGGTTGCCCCCACCGAGACGACGGGCCCGCCCGCTCCTCGACGAAGCGGACGGTTCCAAGATCGGCGCCGGTCGCGAATCGGGCGGCAGGCGTTTCGGGCGTCAGACCTCCTTGAACTCCCCCTCGACGGCCTCCTCGCCCTCTGGCGTGGCCTCGGCCGACTCGGGGGCCTCGCCCGCAGCCGCCTCGCTCTCGGCACCGCCGGCACCATCCGCACCATCCGCGTCGTCCGACGACGACCCGTTCGTGGACCCGGGCTCGGCCGCCGATGCCTGGTAGGCCGCCGTCGAAATGCGCTGGAGCGTCTCGGCGAGCGCCGTCATGCCGCCGCGGACCGCTTCGATGTCTGAGCCTTTGAGCGCCTCGCGCAGCGAGCCGACCTGGTTCTCCACCTCGAGCTTGTCCTCAGAGGCGACCTTGTCGCCAAGGTCCTTGATCGTGCGCTCGGCCTGGAACGTCAGCGCCTCGGCCTGGTTGCGCGTCTCGACCTCTTCGCGCCGGGCCTTGTCCTCCTCGGCGTGCTCGGCCGCGTCGCGGACCATCTGGTCCACAGCCGACTTGTCCAACATGGACGAGGCGGTGATCCGGACCTGCTGTTCCTTGCCGGTCGCCCGGTCCTTCGCCTTGACATCGAGGATGCCGTTGGCATCGATATCAAAGGTGACCTCGATCTGCGGCACGCCTCGGGGAGCTGGCGGGATCCCATCGAGGATGAACCGACCAAGCGTCTTGTTATCGGCGGCGAAGTCGCGCTCGCCCTGGAGCACGTGGATCTCCACCTGCGATTGCGAGTCGGACGCCGTCGAGAAGACCTGCGACTTCGACGTCGGGATCGTGGTATTCCGCTCGATGAGCTTGGTCATGACGCCACCGAGCGTCTCGATGCCGAGCGACAGCGGCGTGACATCCAGGAGCAGGACGTCCTTGACGTCACCGGCCAGGACACCGGCCTGGATCGCGGCACCGATGGCCACGACCTCGTCCGGGTTGACGCCCTTGTGCGGCTCCTTGCCGTCGAACATCTTCTTGACCGCCTCGACGACGGCCGGCATCCGGGTCATCCCACCGACGAGGATCACCTCGTCGATGTCGGCTGGCGTCAGACCCGCGTCCTTGAGCGCGGCCTTGACCGGGCCCGCTGTCTTCGCCACGAGGTCGGCCACGAGATCGTCGAGCTTGGCCCGTGTCAACGTGACCACGAGATGCTTCGGTCCGGCCGCATCGGCCGTGATGTACGGCAGGTTGATCTCGGTCGAGGCCGTCGAAGACAGCTCGATCTTGGCCTTCTCGGCCGCTTCCTTCAGACGCTGGAGCGCCTGCTGGTCCTTGCCGAGATCGATGCCCTGGTCCTTCTTGAACCCGGCCAGCAGCCAGTCGATGACGCGCTGGTCGAAGTCGTCGCCGCCCAGGTGGGTGTCGCCATTGGTCGCCTTGACCTCGAACACGCCCTCGCCGAGCTCCAGGATGGAGATGTCGAACGTGCCGCCGCCGAGGTCGTAGACGGCGATCTTCTCATCGACCTTCTTGTCCAAGCCGTAGGCCAGCGCGGACGCGGTCGGCTCGTTGATGATCCGCTTGACATCCAGCCCGGCGATCCGCCCGGCGTCCTTGGTCGCCTGGCGCTGCGTGTCGTCGAAGTACGCCGGCACGGTGATGACCGCCTCGGTGACCTTCTCGTTGAGGTAGGCCTCGGCGTCGCTCTTGAGCTTCTGCAGGATCATCGCGCTGATCTCGGGCGGCGAATAGGTCTTGCCGTCCGCGAGGCGCACGAGGACGCCGTCGGTCTTGGGGTCCTTCTCGATCTTGTACGGGACGAGATCCTTGCTGCGCTGGACCTCCGGGTCGTCCCAGCGGCGGCCCATGAAGCGCTTGATCGAGAAGACGGTGTTCCCGGGGTTCGTCACGGCCTGGCGCTTGGCCAGCTGGCCAACGAGTCGATCGCCGCCCTTGGTGAACGCCACGACCGACGGGATGGTTCGCCCACCCTCCGCCGACGGGATGACCGTGGGCTCGCCGCCCTCCATCACGGCGACGACGGAGTTCGTCGTCCCGAGGTCGATGCCGATGATCTTTGCCATTGGTTGCTGGACTCCTGCTCTCAGTGCTTCAGGTTTCGGTTGGTCAGTGGATGGGTTCGTGTGATTCGGAGGTTTCGGGGCCGCTCGCGGCCTCCTCACCGGTGTCCTCGGCGACGGCAACCAGCGCCGGCCGGATGACCCGGTCGCGGAGCCGGTACCCGCGGCGCAGCTCGTCGACGATCTCGCCGCCGGGCCGCCCGGTGTTCGGGACGTTGGCGACGGCCTCGTGCTCGCGCGGGTCGAAGCGCGTGCCGGGTGCGGCCTCGATCGCGCTCACGCCCTCGCTCTCGAGCAGCTGGCGCAGTTTGCGGTCGATGGCGACGATGCCCTCGACCCAGCTGCCGTCCGCGCCGCCGTCGTCGGGCCGGTGCTCGACCGCGAGGTCGAAGTCGTCGGCGAGCCCCAGGACCTTGCGGATCAGGCCCTCGGCGGCGAGCCCGAGCATCGCCTCGCGCTCCTCGGCGGTCCGGCGCCGGAAGTTGACGAACTCGGCCCGCTCGCGCTGCAGGGCGGCGAGGTAGTCGTCGCGCTCCCGTGTCAGCTCGTCGATCGCCTTGGCCTGCTTGCCGCCGTCGCGGCCTTTGAGCACGCCCGGAATGCGCGACTCGGCGGCCCGTCCAGGGCCATCGGGTCCGCCCGGGCCACCACGGCCCGCGGGGCCGCCGGGGCCGCCGGGACCCCCGAGGGCGAGCTGGGCCAGCTCCTGGCGTGCCAGCTCCGCCTGGCGCCGTGCCAGGTCTCGCTCCCGCGTCAGCCGCTCGATCTCGGCGGCCAGCCTGGCCGGCGAGACGTCGATCGCGGCGGCTCGCTGCTGTGCGCGTGTCTGTCGATCCATGCCTTCGATCTCTTTCCCGATCAGTTGTAGAGGTGGTCCACGAGCTCGTTCATGAGCCCGGAGACGAAACGAACGGTCCCGATGGCCTCGGGATAGGCGAGGCGCGTGGGTCCGAGGACGCCGACAACGCCGACGGCCCGGTCCGGCCGGCCATAGGGCGCGAGGATGAGCGCGACCTCCTGCATGTCGGGCGGCTCGTTCTCCTGGCCGATGTAGACCGTCACGACGCCCGACTCCGCGACCGCCCCGACGAGCTCGCCGAGGTAGGCGCGGTTCTCCAGCGCGGTGAAGACGCGACGGAGCTTGTCGCTGTGGGCGAACTCCGGCGCACCCATGACGTTGAGGAGCCCGTCGCTGAAGACCTCCTCGACGGCGGTGCGGTCGTAGTCGTCGAGGACCCTCACGATCCGCTCGCCGACGCGCATCGCCAGCTCGGCATGCGGCGCGGCGGCGTTCCGGCGGATCAGGGCCGCGGTGATCTCCGCGGCGGTCGCGTCGTGGACGAGCTCGTTGAGGATCGCGGCCACGGTCGTGAGGGTCGTCTGGTCCTCGGGCGTCGTGAGGGTCACGAGCGACTGCTTGATCGAGCCTTCGCGAAGGACCACGACGAGGCTCGCGAGGCGGTCGTTGATGAGGACGAGGTCGACCCGGCGCACGCGGGCCGCGACGGGCTTGGCCGGGGTCGCCAGGCCCGCGACGTGCGTCAGCGACGCGATCGTCGAGGCGGCGAGGCGGAACCAGTGCTCGCTCGCGAACTCCACCTGGCCGAACTGGTGCCGGATCATCAGCTGCTCTACCTCGGGCAGCGGCGAGGCGTCGATCACCGACTCGACGTACCAGCGGTAGCCGGCGTCGGTCGGGATGCGGCCGGCCGAGGTGTGGGGATGGTCGAGGAGGCCGGCCAGCTCAAGCTCGGCCAGGATGTTCCGCACCGTCGCGCTGGACACGCCGAGGCGATACCGATCAACCAGCGCCTGGCTGCCGACGGGCGTCGCGGTGGTGACGTATTCCTCGATGACGGCCCGGAGGATCGCGGCTGCGCGAAGGTCCAGCGGGCCGCTGGAGCGACGGATCCGGCGCGCCAAGGGCTTGTTCTCCGTTCGATTGGCTCTCCGTTAGCACTCTCCCTGCCAGAGTGCTAACGCGTTGGAAGGATCGTAGTCCGACGGGCCAGGAGTGTCAACGCGGGGCGAACGGGCGGTGCGGCTCGGTCACACGAGGCGCGCGAAGACCTCGTTCGACAGCAGCCGGCCGCGAAGGGTCAGGAGCAGCCGGCCGCCGGCCTCCTCGAGGAGCCCGCCGTCGAGCGCCCAGCGGAGCGTCTCGCTCAGTCCCGGATCGTCGACCGATGTGCGCGGAAGCCCGTCGCTGGTTCGCAGGGCGAGCATCGCGGGTTCGCCGGGGCCGGTTGCGGCGGCGGCGAGATCGGCGTCCGCGGCGGCCGGCGGGAGCGCGGGTGGCGAACCGTCCCGCGGCAGGAGCGCGGCGAGGTAGCCATCGAGGCGGGCGGCGTTCCAGCGGCGGGTCGCGCCATCGAACGAATGCGCTCCAGGTCCGGCGGCCTCCCACGAGGCGCCGCGCCAGTAGCCGAGGTTGTGCCGTGACGCGTGCCCCGGCCGCGCCCAGTTGCTGATCTCGTACCAGGCGAGGCCCGCGGCCGAGAGTCGCGCGTCGGCGAGCTCGTACATCGCGGCCGCGCGATCCTCGTCCTGCCGGGGGGCGGCGCGGGCTCGCCAGACGCGCGCCCCGGTGCGTAGCGGCAGGTGATCGCCGAGCACGCCCGTGATGCCCTCCGCGTCCGGATCGTCGAGGGTCAGCGCATACAGCGAGACGTGGTCCGGTTCCAGCGCCATTGCCGCGTCCAGCGATCTCGACCATGACTCGAGCGTCTGGCCGGGGACGTCGTACAGGAGATCGAGGCTGATCGACTCGATCCCGGCGTCGCGTGCGGCGCGGACGGTCTCGATGACGTGATCGGCTCGGTGCCGCCGACCGAGCGTCCGGAGCTCCGCGGCATCAAACGACTGGGCCCCGATCGACAGCCGCGTCACGCCGGCGGCGCGCATCGCGCGTGGATCGCCGCGCTCATCCGCGCCCGGATTGGCCTCCAAGGTGACCTCGGCGCCGTCAGCGAGCCTGAACCGACGTCGAACGAGGTCGACCAGGCGAGCGATCGTCGCGGCGGGAAGCAGGCTGGGCGTGCCGCCGCCGAGGTAGAGGGTCTCCAATGGCTGTCTCGTGCCTGGCGGCGACGTGCCGGGAGACAACGTGCCGGTGACCGGCCCCCAGCGCGCGTCGAGAGCGTCGGCCCGCAGCGCCAGCTCGACCTCGAGGGCCTCCACGAATCGCTCCAGCTGGCTCTCGGGGCCGCGCGCCGCGCGACCCGCGTACACGACGAAGTCGCAGTAGGGGCAGATCGAGACGCAGAACGGCACGTGGACGTAGAGGCCTGCGGGTGTCTCCGCGACGCCAGCGAGGGTCAACGCTCCCTGACGCCGCTCCGGTCGACGGCCCGCCAGCCATCGGGCGTCCGGCGGCGCTTCTCGACGTCCTCGACCTCCGTGCCGCGGGCCGGCGGCTGCCCGGGGTGGCCCGTCGTCAGGAACACCGCGACCCGGGTGATCGCGTGGCCCAGGAACGACGCCCCGATCCCGAAGGTCGCCAGCGTCGCCCAGCCCCCGACCAGGCCGATGAGCCCGGCCAGGAGGAGCATGTAGCGATCGCGGCCAGGCGCCCCGAGGCGCGTGGCCAGGACGTACACGACGGTCGAGCCCAGGATCGCGAGGCTGCTCGCGGTTCCCGTCGCGGCCGACGTGCCGGCCAGCGCCCAGAGGAAGTAGCCGAGGACCGCGCCACGGAAGACGGCCTCGTCGATGAAGGCGGTCAGGATCTCGTTCGCCAGCGCGCCCGGATAGCTCGCGATGTCGGGCAGCCGAAGCCGTCGGTAGTGGAGATAGGCCAGGGCCACGGCCTGCCCCACGCCAAGCGCAGCGATCAGGAACGCCAGGAAGATCCCGGAACGGTCACCGACGGTCAGGTGGAGGTCGAACTCCGGCGACGGATGGACGAACAGCAGGGCCAGCACCCCGCCGACGCCGAGGACGTACCAGGCGAGCCGGCGGATGACCGACGGCCGACGGCCGCGAACGGGCTCGTCGTACTCGGCCGCGCCGAACCGCTCGGCCTCCACGCGGAGCATCACGAGCAGGAGTGTCAGCCCCAACCCGACGAGGACGCGAAGGTCAGTCTCCATGGCTCGATCTGCCCAGCGAGCCGCTAGGACTCGTCCGTGCGGAGCATGGCGAGGAACGCCTCCTGCGGGATCTCCACCGACCCGACCCGCTTCATCCGGCGCTTGCCCTCCTTCTGCTTCTCGAGCAGCTTCCGCTTCCGGCTGATGTCGCCACCGTAGCATTTGGCCAGGACGTTCTTGCTCATGGCCCGCACGGTCTCGCGGGCGATGACGTTCGACCCGATGGCGGCCTGGATCGGCACCTCGAACATCTGGCGCGGGATCAGCTGCCGCAACCGGCTGACGAGCGTCCGCCCCAGGGACGTCGCGTTGTCGCGGTGGACGATCATCGAGAGGGCATCGACCGGCTCGGCCGCCACGAGGACGTCGAGGCGCACGAGCTTCGCGGCCCGGTAGCCGATCTCCTCGTAATCCATCGAGGCGTACCCGGCGGTGCGAGTCTTGAGCTGGTCGTAGTAGTCCACGATCAGCTCCGCGAGTGGCAGCTCGAAGCGCATGAGGACCCTGGTCGGGTCCAGGTACTCCAGGTCGATGAACGCTCCTCGCCGGTTCGTCGACAGCTCCATCAGGGCCCCGATGTAGGTCGCGGGCGTCACGACGGAGAGCTTGACCCAGGGCTCCCGGACCTCCTCGATGTCGTTGACGGGCGGCAGCTTCGAGGGGTTGTCGACGGTCACGGTGCCCTTGCCATGGACGAGCAGGACCTCGTACTCGACGGACGGCGCCGACGCGATCAGGTCGAGCGAGAACTCGCGCTCGAGGCGCTCCTGGACGATCTCCATGTGAAGCAGGCCCAGGAAGCCGCACCGGAACCCGAACCCGAGCGCGACCGAGCTCTCCGGCTCGAAGGTGAACGAGGCGTCGTTGAGGTGAAGCTTCTCGAGGGCGTCGCGGAGGAGCGGGTAGTCCTCGCCGCTGAGGGGATAGATCCCGGCGAAGACGAGGCTCCGGGCCTGCTGGAAGCCGGGGATCGGCTCGGCGGCAATCCGAGCGGCGGCGGTGATCGTGTCGCCGACCTGCGCTTCGCGGACGTTCTTCAGCCCCGTGGCCACATAGCCGACCTCGCCGGCACGAAGCTCCGGAACCGGTACCAGCGCCGGGCGGAAGACGCCCAGCTCCAGGAGCTCGGCCTCGGCCCCGGAGGCCATGAGCCGGATCCGCTCATCGGCCTTGAGCGTGCCGCTTTCGAGGCGCACGTAAACGACGACGCCCTTATACGCGTCGTAGTGCGAGTCGAAGACGAGGGCGCGGAGCGGGTCCGCGGGGTCGCCCTTCGGCGCCGGGATCCGCTCCACAATCGCCTGGAGCAGCTCCGGAACGCCGGTCCCGTCCTTCGCCGAGACGAGCAGGACCTCCTCGCGCGGGATCGCGAGGGCGTTCTCGAGCTCGTCCATGACGACCTCGGGTTGGGCCGACGGCAGGTCGATCTTGTTGAGGACCGGCACGATCGTCAGCCCCTCCTTGAGGGCGAGGTGGACGTTGGCGAGGGTCTGGGCCTCGATGCCCTGGGCCGCATCGACGACCAGGACCGCGCCCTCACAGGCCTGGAGGCTGCGGCTCACCTCGTACGAGAAGTCGACATGGCCCGGCGTGTCGATGAGGTTCAGGCCATAGACCAGGCCGTCCTTCGCGGTGTGCTCCAGCCGGACCGCGCGAGCCTTGATCGTGATGCCCTTCTCCCGCTCCAGGTCCATCGAGTCGAGGACCTGGCTCGTCATCTGGCGCGGGTCGATGGCGTGGGTGAGCGCGAGGAGGCGATCGGCCAGCGTCGACTTGCCGTGGTCGATGTGGGCGATGATCGAGAAGTTCCGCAGGCGCTCCTGCGGGATCCGAGCGGCCACCGCGTCAGACCTGGAGCGCCGAGAGGACCGTGATCCCGATGAAGATCACGGCGACGCCGAGCACCTGGTGGCGCTGGAGCCGTTCGCCGAACAGCAGAAACCCGCCGACCGCCGCGATCGCCGCGAACTGCGACGAGAGGACCGCCGCGACGGCGACGCCCTCGCTGGCCGCGACGACGTAGACGGCGCCGCCGAAGACCTCCAGGACGCCCGCGAGGGCGACGAGCGGCAGGGCCTGCCGCGTGAGCCGGAACCGGCGTGCCAGGACGAGCGGCAGGACGATGATCGTCACCCCGATGGTCCGCGAGGCGAACATGATCCAGGCCGGCGGCATCCCCTCGGCCCCGAGCCGCCCGGCGAGCACGAGCCCGATCGAGAACGTGAACGCGGCTGCGAGCGCGTAGAGGGCGGCCTTGCGGGTGTGCTCCGGGTCGCCCTTGGCCGGATCGGCGTCGTCCGATCGAGTCCGCTCGGCGGCGGCGAGGATCACCCCGGCGGCGATCGCCGCCAAGAGGACCGCAACCTCGATACCCAGGGCCTCGCCGAGCAGCACCGAGATGACTGCCGCGAGGGCGCCCTCCGTGGCGGTGATGGGCGCGACGACCGAGACCCGCCCGATCGAGAGCGCGCGATAGGCGAGCAGCAGGCCGAGGTTGTGGGACAGGCCCACGGCGAACAGCCCGAGCAGCTCGGACGGACCGAGCGGGACGGGTTTCGCGATCAGCGCCGGGACGATCGCCACCGCGAGGCCGACCGCCATCACCCAGCCGAGGACCGACATTGGGCCGATCATCCGGCTGGACCGTGACGAGGCAAGGGTGGCGATGGCCCACGACAGGGCGGCACCGAGGCCGCCGAGGATGGCCACCATCGAGCCGAGAGTGTGACAGGGTTCGTGGTGCTACCATCCGGCGTCGCGCCCGGCGCTCGACCCGCGCCCGCGTGAGCCGCACAGCTGAACGAGAGGTTCCATCAACTTGGCCAGAACGCCCCGCAAGTGGACCGGCGCCCGCTCCCCGTCCGGGCTCAAGCGTGTCCGGACGTCAGAGCGTCGCCACGAGGTCCTCGGGCCGCGTCGCGCCGCCGCAAAGACCCTCGTCCGTCGCGCCGTCGACGTCGCGACGAACCCCGGCGACCAGGATCCGCAGGCCAGCCTGACGGACGCGATCCGGGCCCTCGACCGCGCCGCGAAGACCGGCGCGATCCATCCAAATGCCGCCGCCCGCCGCAAGTCCCGCCTCGCGATCAAGGTCAACGACCTCCTCGCCGGCACGACGATCGTCGCGAAGGGCAAGATCAAGGCCGTCGGCAAGGCCGCGGCGCAGAAGGCCGCCAAGCAGCGCATCGCGCTCGGCAAGGCCGGCAAGGCCAAGGGCGCCCAGACGGCTGCCGGCAAGGCCCGCGCCGCGCTGAGCAAGACCTCCCGCGCCGAGGCCGCCGCCGAGAAGGCCGCCGAAACCAAGGTGCCCAGCCGTCCGGCGGCGACCGCCAAGGCGGCGGCGAAGCCCGCGGCGAAGAAGGCCACGGCGACCAAGGCGGCCGCAACCAAGACGACCACCGCGAAGAAGGCTGCGTCGAAGAGCTAACCCGGCCTCGACGCAACGAACCGAACGCCGGCGGAGCGAGGCTCCAGCCGGCGTTCTGATACTCAGCGGGGTGTCGGGCCGATCAGGGCGTGATCTCGATCGACTCCACGATGTCGCCGAGCTCGGCCTGGACCAGCGGCGTGGTCCCGGGGTAGGAGTCGCCTCGGACCACCACCCGGGTGCCTTCGACGTCGAGCACCCAGATATGCCAGAGGTGGTTCGGACCCTGGGCGTAGATCCCGGGTTCCCAGACGAAGTAGTAGTTACACCCGCTTGGGTCCGGTCCCAGCTCGTCGGTAGTGGTGTTCGCGGGCGCGCGGAGCTCCAGGTACTTCCCGGAGTAGCCGGCCAAGGTGACGTCCGTGGGCGCCGTGATATCGAGGTCGGGATGGGCGACGAGCGCATCGACGAACTCGTCGACGGTCGTACCGGTCGGGATGGTGGGTTCGGTTGGGGCATCGGGTCCGGATCCGCCACAGACCGGCGGGACGGTGTACAACCAGCCGCCACGCCCGAAGTGCAGGGCCGCTCCGTCGGGTGGCGAGTAGCTCTCCACGGAGTGCACCAACCCACCGCCGTCCATCCCCGCCCAGCCAGCCGGGACGGTGAGCGTCACGCGGATCGAATCGTCCTCCGGCCCCGCCTCGCTGCAGCCGGGCTGCCCCACGCACATGCCCCCCGGGCCCGCGAATGGTTGAGTCGTATAGGTACCTGCCGCGAGCGGGCCATTCGGAAACGCAGCGCGCGATAGTGACGGCGCCGCGCTTGGCGCAGGCGACCCGGTCGGACTTGGCGATGGCGACGCGGCGGGTGTCGAAGCGTCGCTGCCGACACCTGGCGTGCGGGGCAGAACGCTGGCGCCGATCAAGACGGCGACCACAACAGCAGCCGCCCCGATCGCGAGTTTCGTGAACGTGTTCAAGGAAGAGGTCCTCCGCGCCGGCCACCAGGAGCGGCGCTGTGGCGTCGCGTCCACCTCGTCGAGGGCTCGCAGGAGGACGCGTTCGGCGTTCTCGTGCGCGTCCTCGCGAAGCCACGACAGGACGGTGCGCGCGCGGGGATCGCGTTCGGTGGTCATCGGGTTGCCTCCGCTGCCGCCGGACGCGCATCGGCATCGAGAGCCGCCCGCATGGCGCGCATCGCGTGATGAAGTCGGGAATTGACGGTGCCGAGCGGGATCTCCAGGATCTGGGCGACCCGGTCGAGCGGGAAATCGGCGTAGTGATGGAGGACCAGCACGGTCCGGTGGTCCACCGACAGGCGGCGGATCGCCGTCTCGAGCTGGTCGCGCGCGATGATCGTGTCGAGCTCGGCAAACTCCGTCGGCTCGTCGGCCGGCAGGATTCGAAGGTTCGGCGACCACTGGCGGGCGCGACGCCCCTCCGCGTAGCAGGCGCGGACGAGGAGTCGGTACGACCAGGCGTCAAAGCGCGCCGGGTCGCGGAGCTGCGGGAGATCCCGCCAGATGGCGACCAGCGCGCGCTGGGTCGCGTCCTCGGCGAGATCGATGTCGCGCAGGATCCTGCGCGAGACCGCGAGGAAGCGGCTGGCAAGTCCGGCGGCGAGCAGCCCAAAGGCCGCCCGATCGCCGTTCTTCGCCCGGATCACGAGATCCGTCTCCACGTCCCTCACCCACAGATGGGGCGCCGGTTCAGACCGGCGCACTCACACGGTATGGGCAGGCGGTACGGACAGAACCTTCAAAAGTTGCGGGAGGTGCCCTCGCGGCCGCCGCGACGTTGCCCGGTGACGTTGCCCAGCCAAGCGGCGTCAGACTGTCGCCTGAACCCTCCGGACGGGAGCGGGCGCGGCCCGGCGAGGCCCGCCGATGCCGAAGAGCAGCCCGCCGAACAAGGCCGCGATCGTGGTTCCGACGAGCAGCAGGCGGGCCGACGACCCCTGGGCGTTCCAGTACACGTTCGAAAACGACGCCGCGTCGGTCACCCCCGAAGCTGCGAGCTGCCCAGGGTCCTGGGCCAGATACCGGAAGTAGACGCACTCGGCGCCTGTCGCGCAGGCCTGGCCGACCGCGGCTCCATCGACCACCCGGTTGAAGTCCGGGTAGCCGTTGTCGGCGTAGAAGAAGAGCGCCTTCGTCGCGAGCAGCAGGATCGCCAGCGTGAGGCCGGTCACGAGTCCGGCGAGGAGCGCGTTCGGGATGATCCGGCGCCAGTCACCCCGGACTCGCTTGGAGCGGGCATTGGCGTAGTAGCCGATGACGAGGCCCGCGGGGACCGACTGCAGGAGGTAGGCGGGCTCGATGGGGATGATGAGCAGGAAGCTCATCGCCATCGTAACCGCCACCCCGATCCCGACGAAGGCGGCGGTGATCGCGCCGCGATCGAAGACGCGGCTCACGACGTGGCGGCTCCCGCTCCAGTGGTCCGCGCGAGCGCGGCCCGACCGGCGTAGCGGGCCTCGCCGCCGAGCTCTTCCTCGATCCGGAGGAGGCGATTGTACTTCGCGACGCGCTCGGACCGCGACGGCGCGCCGGCCTTGATCTGGCCCGTGCCCATCGCGACGACGAGATCGGACACGGTCGTGTCCTCCGTCTCGCCGGAGCGGTGGCTGACCATCGCGCCCCAGCCGGCGGCGCGAGCCATCTCGATGGCCTCGAGGGTCTCGGTCAGTGTGCCGATCTGGTTGAGCTTGATCAGGACCGCGTTCGCTGCCCGCTCCCGGATCCCGCGCTCGATGAACGCCGGGTTCGTGACCAGGAGGTCGTCGCCGACCAGCTGCACGCGGTCGCCCAGGCGCGCAGTGAGCGAGCGCCAGCCGCCCCAGTCGTCCTCGCCGAGGCCATCCTCGAGGGACACGATCGGGTAGCGATCGAGCCAGGTGGCCCAGAGATCGACGAGCTCCTCGGTGTCCAGGGTCCGCCCTTCGGTCTCGAGGCGGTAGCGACCGGGGGTGTCCTGGTCGCCGGTGCCCTCGACCAGGATCGACGTGACCGCCGGGTCGAGCGCGATCGCGACGTCCTCACCGGGCCGGTAGCCGGCCTGCTCGATCGCACGAAGGATGTACTCGATCGCCGCCTCGTTGGTCGCGAGGCTGGGCGCGAAGCCGCCCTCGTCGCCCTGGCCGGTCGAGTGGCCGTCGTCATGGAGGAGCGTGCGCAGGGCCCAGAAGACCTCCGAGCCGGCCCGAAGCGCCTCCGCGAAGGTCGCCGCGCCGACGGGCGCGACCATGAACTCCTGGAAGTCGGTGGAGTCCACCGCGTGCTTGCCGCCGTTGAGGATGTTGAACATCGGGACGGGCAGGCTCGGCGCTCGGCCGTCGGCGAGCCAGCGGTACAGCGGCTGCCCCGCGGCGTTCGCGGCCGCATGGGCCACGGCCAGCGAGACCCCGAGCGTGGCGTTCGCGCCGAGGTTGCGCTTGTTGGGCGTTCCGTCCAGCTCGATGAGGGCCCGATCGACCGCGCCCTGGTCCGCCGCATCGACGCCCGCGAGCGCCGACGCGATCTGCCCGTCGATCCCCTCGACCGCCTTCCGGACCCCCTTGCCCCCGTAACGGGCCTTGTCGCCGTCGCGGAGCTCGACCGCCTCATACGCACCGGTGCTGGCTCCCGAGGGCACAGCGGCGCGACCGAGCGAGCCGTCCTGCAGGACCACGTCGACCTCGACGGTGGGGTTGCCGCGGGAGTCGAGAATCTCGCGCCCGTGGATCCGGGCGATGGAGGTTCCGCTCACCCGCCAAACTTCCCGGCGGCGGCGGGCTTCTTCGCAGCGTCGGCCTTGGCTTTCGCCGCGGCGTTCGCCCGCTTCGTGGCGAGACCCTTCTCGGCCGGCGTGAGGATCGGGCGGTCCTGGAGCACGGTCACGCCGGGAAGCTCGCGCCCCTCGAGGAACTCCAGCGAGGCGCCGCCGCCGGTCGAGATGTGGGTGAACCGCTCCGCAATGCCCTGCTGCTGGATCGCGGCAACCGAGTCGCCACCACCCACCACGACGGTCGCGCCGGCGTCGGCCCGGGCCGCGAGGAAGCGCGCGATCGCGCGGGTGCCGTGGGCGAACGACGGGATCTCGAAGACGCCCAGCGGCCCGTTCCAGAACACCGTCTTCGCGTCCGAGAGGGCTTCCTGCATCAGGTCCAGCGTCGCGGTCCCGACGTCCACGATGTGCCACGACGCAGGGATCTTCTCGGCGGGGATGGTCTTGTACTCGGTGCCGCGGGTGACCTCCTTGGCGACGATTACGTCGACCGGGAGGATGACCTTGACCTTCTTCTTCTCGGCGAGCGCGAGGACGCGCCGGGCCTCCTCGACCATGTCGTGCTCGGCGAGGCTCTTGCCCACCGCCTTCCCCTGGGCAAGCAGGAACGTGTTGGCCATGCCGCCGCCAAGGATCAGGACGTCGACCTTCTTCAGCAGCTCGTCGAGGACCTTGAGCTTGCCGGAGACCTTGGCCCCGCCGACGATCGCGGCGAACGGGCTCGCGGGGTTGTCCATGAGCTTCGACAGCATCGCCAGCTCCCGCTCCATGAGGAAGCCGGCGTAGGCGGGCAGGATCTTCGCGATCCCGACGGTGCTGGCGTGCGCTCGATGGGCCGTGCCGAACGCGTCATTCACGTAGAGCTCCGCGTAGTCCGCGAGCTGCTGCGCGAAGGCCGGATCGTTCTTCTCCTCGGCCGCGTGGAAGCGGAGGTTCTCGAGGAGCAGCATCTCGCCATTCCGGAGCCGCTTCACGGCGTCGACCGTGCCGATGCCGAGAGCATCGCCCGTCACCGGCACGTTCCGGCCGAGGATTTGCGAGAGCCGCTCCGCGACCGGGCGCAGCCGGAGCCCATCCTGGACTTTGCCGTCGGGTCGGCCCAGGTGGCTCGCCAGGATGACCCGCGCACCGTGGGTCGCCAGGTAATGGATCGTGGGGATGGAGGCGCGGATGCGCGAATCGTCGCTGACCTTGCCGTCCTCGAGCGGAACGTTGAAGTCGACGCGGACGAACACCCGCTTGCCCGCGACGTCGGCGTCGCGAACCGTGAGCTTGTCCATCAGGCCGCGGTGCCGGCGTGGGACGGCAGCTTCGAGGCGACGAGGCTGACGAGGTCGGCGCAGCGCGAGCTGTAGCCCCACTCGTTGTCGTACCAGGCGATGACCTTGACCATCGTCCCGCCCAGCACCATCGTGCTGGCCGAGTCGATGATGGATGAGCGCGAGTCCCCTCGGAAGTCCGAGGAAACGAGCGGCTCGTCGGAGACGCCGAGGATGCCCTTCATCGGACCCTCCTCCGCGGCCCGGAAGGCGTCGTTGATCTTGTCCGCGCTCGTGGCCTTCGAGACGTCGGCCGTGAAGTCGACGACGCTGACCGTCGGCGTCGGGACCCGCAGGCTGAACCCGTCGAACTTGCCCTTGAGATCGGGGATCACGAGGGCGAGGGCCTTCGCGGCGCCGGTCGTCGTGGGGATGATGTTCTGCCCGGCGGCGCGCGCCCGGCGCGGGTCCTTATGGGCGACGTCGAGGATCCGCTGGTCGTTCGTGTAGCTGTGGATCGTGTTCATCAGCCCGCGCTCGATGCCGAACGCGTCGTGGACGACCTTCGCCGCCGGCGCCAGGCAGTTGGTCGTGCAGCTGGCGTTGCTGATGACGTGGTGGTTCTCGGGGTCGTACTTGTCCTCGTTGACCCCGAGGACGATCGTGATGTCCTCGCCCTTGGCCGGCGCGCTGATGATCACCTTCTTGGCACCGGCCTGGATGTGGGCCCGGGCCTTGTCGGCGTCGGTGAAGATGCCGGTGGACTCGAGGACGATGTCGACGCCCATGTCGCCCCACGGCAGCGTCGCCGGGTCCTTGGCCTGGAGGACCTTGATCTCGCGCCCATCGATGATCAGCGCGTCGTCGGTGTGGTCGACGGTGCCCTCGTAGGCCCCGTACGTGGAGTCGTGCTTGAAGAGCAGGGCGTTCATGCTCGTGTCGACGAGGTCGTTGACGGCCACGACCTCGACGCCTTCGCCGCGTTCGAGGATGGCCTTGAGGGACTGGCGGCCAATGCGGCCGAAGCCGTTGATTCCGACGCGAACGGTCATCGAGCGGTACCTCCGGGGGTTGCGGCCGCGATGGCGGCCGAGGTGGTGACTGACGGGGCTGGTTGCTGCGCGCTGCTGGATTGGCGGCCGGTCGCGCGGTCCGCGCCGGTCGAGCCGCCGGGAGCGCCGCGGGTTGCGTCGACGGTCCGAGCCCCGGCCAGGGCGCGCATCACGAGGGGCTGGGCGCCGGCGAGCGAGACATCGCCGCCCAGCGCGGCGGGCACGACGCTCACCTTCGCGCCGACAATCTTGAACGCTTCGCTGGTGATCGCCTCGCGGATCGGCTGGAGGAGGCGCTCGCCCTCGGCCTCGGCGATCGACCCGCCGATGACGATCAAATGGGGATTGAACGCATTGACGTAGCCGATGCAGGCTGCCGCGAGCGCGCGCCGGGCGCGACCCATGACCTGGACGCACGCCGGGTCCCCGGCGAGGGCGCCCTCCGCCACCTCCTTGGCCGAGAGCTCGTCGGGTCCACCGATGATCCGGGCCTGCTCCGCCAGGTAGGGCGAGCGGTCGGATGCGACGAGCGCGCGCGCCTCGCGGGCCAGCGCGACGCCGGCGGCAATCGCCTCGACGTGCCCGAGGCCGCCGCAGCCGCATCGAGGCCCATCCATCTCGACCACGACGTGGCCCAGCTCGCCGGCGAACCCGTCTGGCCCGTGGAGGATCTCGCCGCCGGTGACGATGGAGCCACCGACGCCGGTCGAGACGGTCAGGTAGATGAAGTCATCGAAGCCCTGCGCCGCGCCGAATGCCTGCTCGCCCAGGGCGGCTACATTGGTGTCGCGATCGAGGAACGCTGGCAGGTCCTCGGACTCGCTCAGGGCCCTGGCGAGGGCGATGTCGCGGAACTCCGGGCCCAGGTTCGGCGGCTCCACGACGAGGCCCCGGACCGGGTCCACCGGGCCGGGCGATGAGAGGCCGATCCCGGCGATCTCGCGGGTGACGTCCGGCGCAGCGGCGTGGCGAGCCTCGCGCGCGGCGGCGCGGCACGCGTCGACGATCGCCTGGGGTCCCTGCTCGGTGGGGGTCGGGCGCTCCGTCCGTGCCACGCGCGATCCGTCGGGCAGCACGACCGCGGCACGGATGCGCGTGCCGCCAAGATCGACTGCGATGACGGGTCGGGAGGACAGGGCAAAACCTCGGCGTTTTCGATCAGGAAGGGACGGAAAGTCTACCAGCCGAGTTTCGTGGCCCAGGAATCCAGGACCCCCGCCGGTCGCCCGGCGGGGGCCTGGGTCATTCGATGAGGAGTGGCTAGCCGCCGATCTTGAACACCTTGGTCCCACACTTGGGACAGGTGCCCTGGAGCGCCTTCTTGCCGTTCTTCATCGTGATCTGCTGCGGGTTCTGGACTTCGACCTTCATCTTGTCCTTGACGCAGTAGGCCTCTGCCATGGGTTCAGGTCCTCCCGAAACTCTCGTGTGCCGCGGGCTCAGTGCCCGAAGTCACGATGCTCTCAGAGTCCGAGCGACGGTCGCCAGCGATCCGTCGCAGCTGTCTTCTTGCGGCGGTCCATCTCGGCGAGGATCAGGAGGCTTTCCAGCCCCGTCGCCACGCAGGCCGCTTCCGCCGCTTCCTTTGCGTCGCCTGTCACGAAGTCCCCCGTCGTCCTCTGGGCGTAGACCGCACAGACGACGCCGGCTCGACAGCGCGCCAGAGCCGCGAGCACGAGCAACGCCGAGGCTTCCATCTCGAAGTTCAGGACGCGCTGGCGCGCCATGTCCTCGGCGAGGTCAGGGTATCGGATGGGAAGTTGCGGGATCGGGCGTCCCTGCGCACCGTAGAAGCCGGGCGCCGTGGCCGTCAGACCCACGTGATACCGATGCCCGAGCCGTGACGCCGCCTCGATGAGGGCGACGACGGCCTCGTAGTCGGCCACGGCGGGATAGCCGTCGTGGACGAACCAGTTGGTGGTGGTCTCGAGCCGGACAGCGCCAGTGGAGATCACGAGATCCCCGAGGCCCATCTCCGGCTGGAGTCCCCCGCTCGAGCCGACGCGAATGATCGTCGGCCGGTTCGTGATGGCGAGGATCTCGGCCATCGCGATCTCGACGTTATCCGTGCCGATCCCCGTCGACACGATCGACACACGCTGGCCACGGTACGTACCGGTGACCGACGCGAATTCACGGTGCCGGCGCTCGAGCTCGACGTCGTCGAGCAACCGGGCAATGCGGGAGGTTCGATCAGGGTCGCCGGGGAGGAGGAGGTACTCGGCCAACTCACCTGGGCCGAGATCGATGTGGTACTGCCGCTCCCCGGTGGGGAGCGAGACGCGGTGGTCCGCGTTCGGCAAGGGCCGTTCTCCTCCTGTGTTCCCACGGCGTGGAACTCGGGGAAGCCTAGGCGCGGTTTTGAACGTGCGTCAAGCACGATTCGTGTTCAGCCCACGCTCGGCCCACGTTCAGGCCATGGTCGGTCCGCTGCTTCGGCCGTCGGGCAGGCCGCGGATCGGGGCACGATCGGGCGCCGCTTCGCTACCCGACGTCGGCCGGAGCGTGGCCAGCCGGGCCACCACGACCTCCCGCAACCGGCGGCGCAGGAGGCGCCGCCGGAGGATCGTCACCAGGACGGACGCGAGGGTCAGCAGCACGATCGCGAGCACGCTTGTCGGGGCCGCACCGGGCCCGAGGAGACCGGCGTCGGCGCCGAGCGTTGCCGCTCCACCCGGAGCGGCGAGAGCAGGCTCGGTCGCGATCGGCAGGCCCCCGATCGGGAGTGCCTGCCCGAGGCTCCCGACCCGAAGGAGCGAGCCCGTCCCGTCGACGACGATCACCGGGGCGCCGTCGATCATGGTGACGACGCCGGTTGCAGCCACGGCCTCGCCCGCGTGCAGGTGCGAGAGCAGCGACGCCATGTCGCCACGCAGCTCGACGCGGGCAAGGGCGGTCCCGTCGTCCAGGTCGAAGCCGTCGCCAGCGACCGTCGCGATCAGGCCACCGACGCGAACCCGCTCGCCCACGTGCTCCCCGAGCGCCGCAAGATCGGTGTCGGGGGTCACATCGGCGGTCCGCGAGCTGCTCGAACTGCCCGTGGCGGTATCGCCTTCGCCGTTCGAGGCGAGCGGCTCGACCGCGGCGCCGTTCCCGGCCGGTGCGATGGAGACGTCCGCGCCGCTGCGCGGCAGCACGGCGAAGCGGCGGTCGCTCGCGGTGGGGTACGGGCGCTTCACGATGCCAGTGACGGTGATCCTGCGGCCGCTCAGGATCGCCGTCGAGGGGATCCCGGCACCCGCCTGACCGTGAACCGGGACCTTGGTGCCGTCGCCGAGCCCGACGTCGGCTCGCCAGCGGTCGCCAAGGCGTTCGACCTTGAGGACCGTGCCGGAGATCCGGACAAGCTTCCACTCGTCGCGCTCGGCCGGCGCACGGTACAGCGTCGCCGGCGCGACCGAGCCCGTCCCGATCGACTCGACCTTCGTGGCGCCGAGCCGCGGTGCGCCCCACGCGACGCCGGTCTTGCCGCTGACGCGCACGCGGGTGCCAACCCGCGGGGCCGTCGAGCCGCTGGGCACGAGCACCTCGAGGGCGCCCGAAGCGTCCTCGACGACGATGCGCCGGCCGCTCGTATCGAGCAGGTCCGCTCCGGCAGAGACGGTCGCCTCGATCGTGACGACGGTCCCCTCGGGCGCCGCAAGCGCGGTGGAGATCGGGACGGCGGCGGACGGCGTCCCGCTTGCTCCCGGCGCGAGGCTCGCGCCCGGCGTGCCACTCGCCCCGGGGCCGGGCGACGTCTCGATGGCGACGATGTCGGCCCTGTCGCGGAGGTGGACGCGGTAGCCGTCGAGCGCGCCCTTGCGCGACGCCCGCTGGCCGACGATCCCAGTGAGACGATAGGAACGGCCCTTCACGAGGTTCGTGGCGGCGATCCCGCTCGAGCCATCGGTCACGACGCGGAAGCTCTTGCCGGCGCCGTCGACGAGGTCGATCGTGAGGTCGCCGTTCGTGCCCGCCTTCGGCGCGGCCGATACGGTGCCCGTGAGCTCCGCGAGCCGGCCCTCGGTGGCCTCGCCGAGCTCGCTCCCAGCGAGGCGGACCGGCGCGGGCAAGCTTCCCTGGCCGGTCACGCCGAACCCGGAGGCCGCTGGCCGAAGCTCGAGCTGCCCGTATGGGTCAGCAAGCGCGCCCCGAACGGTGACGGTCGCGCCCCGGGCCGGGGCGGCGGCGCCGCTCGGAAGCCGGACGGCGATCCCGCCGGTGCCGTCCGCGATCGAGATCACCGGCGGCAGGCCGAGGCGCCCGGCCTCGGCGGTCACGACGCCGGCCACGCTGACGACGACACCGATCGGCGCGCCCCGAGCCTCGACGATGGTGATGGTGGGCGGTGGCGTGGGCCCAGGCGTGGTCGTTGGCTTCGGCGTGGGCGAGGGTCGCGGGGTGATGCCTACGGTCGGGCGAGGCGTCGGCGTCGGGGTGGGCGAGGTCGTCGGTGCCGCGCTGGGCCCGGGCGTCGGCGCGAGGGTTGGCGTCGACGTTTGGGTCGGAGTCGGCGTGGGCGTCGGCGCAGGCGTGGCGGTCGGCGTGGGTGTCGGCGCCGGCTGGATGCCGAAGTCGCTCGGCTCGGTCGCATGGAGGCGGTAGCCCGCGAGACCCGTGCCGCTGCTGTCGCGCTGGCCGACCGGGCCGACGGCCACGACGTGCGTCCCGCTCGGCACCGAGGCCCCATCCAGCGCATCCGGACCAACGATCACGCGGACCGGCCCGGAGCCGTCGTCGACCATGAGCCCGAGGCCATCGGCAAGCTCTGTCGCGGTTCCGACCGTGACGCCCTGGACGATCGCGCGCCAGCCTTCGTGGGCCTCCCCGATCTCGCCGGTCTGGAGCTGCCACGGGGGCTGCCGCTGGAGCCCGCCGAGCGAGACGATGTCAACGACCGCGACCCGCAGGGTTCGCTCGGCGAACCGCTCATCGTGCGTGCCCCGGACGAGGACGAGGACGTCCGCAGGCAGCCCGTCGAGAACGGCCACATCCAGGTAGAGCGCGATCCCGCCAGTGTCGTCCTGGATGAAGGCCTTGCGGCCAGCCTCGAGGGCGCCGAGATGCGTGCTGAGGACGCCCGATACCGTCGCCGCTTCGCCGTTCGCCAGGCTCCGCGCGGCAGCGATGCTGATGATCGGCTCGGATGTCGCGGTTGGCGCGGGGGTCGCGCTGGGGGCGGCCGTGGGCTCGGCGGTCGGCCCGAGCGTCGGGGTGAGCGTCGGCACTGCCGTCGGCCCGAGCGTCGGCGCAGGTGTCGGTGTGGGCTCGATCGTGGGTGCCGACGTGGGCTCGATTGTTGGTGTCGGCGTGGGCACAGGGGTCGGCGCCAGCGTCGGTGCGGCCGTGGGCGCGATCGTCGGCGTGAGCGTTGCGGTCGGAGCAGCCGTCGGGAGTACCGTCAGCGTGGGAACTGGCGTCGCTGAGCCGCCCGGCGTCGGCGCAGCTGTCGGCTCGACCGTGGGGATTGGCGTCGGACCCGTGGTGGCCGTGGGTGTCGCCGTCCCCGCCGGCGCCGGCACGGGAGGCGCGGCATGCGACTGGGGATTCGGCGTCGTCTGGGCCAACCAGTCGGTCGAGTTCGCATTCGTGTCGAGGGTGTTGCCGCCGACGCCGCCCGGCTTCCGTTCGATGCTCGTTCCGGGGACGGGAGCGCCAACAGGCTGGCCTTCGACGAAGGTGTTGGTGGCGTCGCCCCAGCCAACGGCGTCGACCGGCGCGCCGCCGATCGCCCGCAGGACGAGCGCACCACCCGTCGCGGCGAAGCCACCCGTGTAGGTCGCGTCGGCGAGCGGTCCGAAGACACCTGCGCTGTTCGCGATGAGGAGGTGCCGGCCGGGCTCGAGGAGGAGCGCCGTGGCCCAAGAGGCCTTTCGCGTGACCGTGGAGCCGGTCGAGGTCACGTAGGCCAGCTCGAGCCCCGCCAGGTCGATGGACGCCGGGCCCACGTTCGTGATCTCGGCGAACTCGTCCGAGGCGGAGGCGCCACCCGTCTGCACCTCGGACACCAGGAGCGTGGAGACGGGCCACGTGACGGCCCCGAGGGCCTGCGGACCAGGATCCACCGCGGCACCGAAGGTCACGCCGGCGAGCGCCAGCACGACCAACAGGGCAGCAAGGGGCGCAACGCGACGCTCCACGATCGACCTCCGGGCGGGAGCCACCGAGGCCGGGCGGGACGGCTGGAGCGTTTCTAGCAGGCGTCGATCGACGGCCGCCCATCCGCGGCGCATCGCCGGATCACCCCTCCCTTACCGCGCCCTTACCGCTCCCTCACCCGCCGATCACGCGCGAATGCACCGCCGAACACCGGGCGCGTACGATTCCCAGCCCGGCACCGTCGCCGGTCCGACAACGAAGGAGGCAGCGTGGCCCGCGCCAAGCAGACCGGTCGAGCCGAGGCCCGCCGTCGGTACCGTCAGACGACGAGTCAGGACGGTGCCCCGGAGGAGCTCGACGACCTCGAGGCCGACGCCCCGCCTGCCGGCCGCGGCGGGCAGGAGCCGGCTCGAGCTGCCCGCCCGGTCCCCTCGAGCGGCCGCCCCGGCATCATGGCCTCGTTCCGCAAGGCCTATCGACCGGCGAACATCCGCGAAGACCTCGGGATGCTCCCGAAGCTCCTGCGGCACTGGTCCTTCCTCGTTCCGATCGGGATGATCGCCGTCGGCGCCGTCGTAGCCTCGACGTTCTGGAACTTCACGGGCGGCCAGCTCGCCTGGCAGATCCTCGTGTTCCCAGGCTCGGGCTTCGGGCTGCCGCAGCTCGTCGCCGGCTTCTTCGCGCCGCGAGCGAGCTACCTGCTCGGCTTCCTGGTGAGCCTCGTCCAGGGGATCGTTGCGACGGTCTTCGTGCTCCAGCTCGCGTCCCGGCTCGGCACGCCCTTCCCGAGCGACCAGATTCCGGGTCTCCTGACCCAGTCGTTCCTCGCAGGTCCCGTCAGCGGCACGCTGTTCGCGGCGGCCGCGGCCTGGTACCGCCGCTTCCTCTCGCTCTCCAGCCCTCGACGGCAGGCCGGTGGGGGACGGCAGCCGAACCGTCAGCAGGCCGCAAAGCGCCGCTAGCGAGCGGCGGTCGCCCCGGGCAATCGGCGGCATCGCCGAGCGCCGCTAGCCCAGCCGGCGCATCCCGGCGTGCCCGAGCTGGCGCACGCCAGTCGGTGATTCGGGGCCGCCGGCTCGCTCCGCGACGGTGGTCAGCGGGACGATCTCGTGGGCCACGACGTTGACCACGTTCGACTCGCGCTGGAGCTCGCCGTCCACGAGCAGCAGCGCATGGCGGCGAACGACGCCGCGCAGTCGAGCCCAGGTGTCGGGCCAGAGCGTGACGTTGACCATCCCGGTCTCGTCCTCCAGCGCCAGGAAGACCGTGCCCTTCGCGGTCATCGGGTGCTGGCGGGTCACGACCAGCCCACCGAGCCGAACCCGGCCGGGCCGTCGATCGGCCAGCGCGGCGTTCGAGACGGCGCCCAGTCGATCGAGCGCGTCGCGGAACAGCGCGACGACCTGGCGCTTGGCATCGAGCCCGACCACCGCATAGGCGTCGCCGAGGCGCTCCGACTCGGTGATCGCGGGCAGGCTTGGCGCCTCCGTGGGCGGCAATCGCAGGTCCATCGGCCGTCCGGCGGCGGGTGCGCGCCCACCGAGTGACCGCTGCTTGCCGTCGATCCGGCCGCGCGTCGCGCCCGCGACCTCCCGGAGCTGCCACAGGAGCTCGCGCCGCGGACGACCCAGTGAGTCGAGGGCGCCGGTCCGGATGAGCCGCTCGATCGTCTCCTCGGGCAGGCCTGTCCGCTCGACCACGTCCGCCAGCGACACGTACGACCCCCGCTCGAGCTCCCGATCGAGCAGCTCCTCGTGCTGCTCCCCGATCCCCTTCACGAGGTGCAGCCCGAGCCGGACACCCCAGCCCGTCGCGCTCTCGGCGGCCCACTGCCGGCGCGCGGCGGCGCCGGGGATGACGCAGGCGGATGACTGGACGGGCTCGGGCCGGGCATCGATGCCGCAGCCCTCCGGCAACGGCTCGCCCTCCGGCGTTTCGGCCGCCTCGCCAGCCTCGCCGGCCTCATCCGCTTCGCCCGGCACGCCGGCGAGCGCCCACCCCGGCCGCCCGACCCACTCCGTGACGGTCTTGTACGTCGAGGCGTTCAGGTCGACCGGCAGCACCGCGACCCCGTGGCGCTTGGAGTCGTTGACCAGCACCTCGACCGGATAGAAGCCCATCGGCTGGGCGTTGATCAGGCCCACGAGGAACTGCGCGGGATAGAAGAGCTTGAGGAAGGAGGACTCGTACGCCGTCCGCGCGAACGCCGCCGCGTGGCTCTTCGCGAACCCGAAGCTCGCGAACGCCGAGACCTGCCGGAACAGCTCCTCGGCGACCTCCTCGGTCATGCCGGGCTGGCGCATGCAGCCGTCGTGGAACTGCTGGTGGAGCTTCTCCATCTCGCGGTTCGAACGCCACGTGCCCATCGCCCGGCGAAAGCCGTCGCTCTCGGCCGGGCTGAAGCCCGCGACCTCGATCGCGATCCGCATGACCTGCTCCTGGTACAGGATCACGCCCATCGAGTCGCGGAGGACGGGCTCGAGACTCGGATGGAGGTACTCGACCGGCTCCAGGCCCTGCTTCCGCCGGAGGTACGGGTGGACCGCGTTGCCCTGGATCGGGCCTGGGCGGATAATGGCGACCTCCACGACGAGATCGTCGAGCGAGCTCGGCTTCGACTTCGGCAGCGTCTGCATCTGGGCCCGGCTCTCGACCTGGAAGACGCCGACCGTGTCGGCCGCCTGGAGCATCTCGAAGACCTCGGGGATCTGCTCCGGGATCGAGTCGAGGACGACGCAGGTCCCGCAGTCGTGCTCGATCAGCTGGACGGTCTCGTCGATCGCGGCGAGCATGCCGAGCCCGAGCAGGTCCAGCTTGATGAGCTTCAGCTCCTCGACGTCGCGCTTGTCGAACTGGACGACGACCCGGTCCGGCATCGTCGCTCGCTCCAGCGGGGCGATGTCGATGAGCGGCGCCGCGGTGACCAGCATCCCGCCCGAGTGGATGGAGAGGTGGCGGGGAAAGCCGTCGATCCGGGCGCAGAACTCCAGCCAGCGCTCCCAGTCGGAGAGGCCGACCGTGGAGCCGCCGCGCGCCTGCGGCGGGGCCTCCGGGTCGATTCTGGCCACCGCGCTGCGGTGCGGATCCGCCCGTCCGACCCGGTCGATCCCGATACCGCCACGGATGTTGCCGTCCGTGGGCGAGGGCTTGCCACTCGTATCCCAGTGGTTCGGCCGCCCGAGCCGGTCGGTCGAGCGATCGGTTCGCCGCGGCTCGGTCTCCGGCATGCCGCTTTCCGGATCGATCCGCCGGCCCTCCACCAGCGGCGGCGGATTCCAGCCGCCCTGGTGCTCGCGCTGGTAACCGGTCCCCCGCCCCGCCCGCAACCACGCCACGCTCGCCGGCGTGTCGCCCGGACCGCCCTCGTCGTCCGCTTGCCCACCCGGCCGGATCGCCGGCGGCGACTCCGGCGCCTCCTCCCACATCCCCGACCGGCTCGGCCCGACCGCATCTGCGTTTCCCGCCTGCCCGGCGTCGCGTTCCTGCCATATTCCCGTGTGGGGGAGGTTGGGCGAGCCGGCGACGGTTTCTGCCACGGTTACGCGGCCGTCGAGCGCGTCGTTCATCCCGGCCCACGCTTGCGGAGAGCCTGTTTCGGGGACCGCCAGCTCCGAATCGCCCGTTGGGGGCGACGCGATCGTGCCCAAGTTCCCTGTGGCGTGAATCTGGCCGGAAACTGGACCAATCAGACGCGAATCTCCCGACAACTCCCGTGTGGCGTGAATTTGGCCGGAATCCTCGAGGTTCGCGACGTGAAGCCAGGCGAACGGGCGAGAAGCGGGAGGCGCGGCGGGATCCGGTGGCGGCTGACGCCACGGCGGGACCTTGCCGACGAGGGGCATGCGCTTGCTGAGCTGGCCGAGCCCGTCGACGAGCTCCTCGCCGACAGGCGCCTCGCCGGAGTGCTCGTCTTCGAGCAGGCGCACGACGGGCGCTTCAGGTAGGGCAACTGGCGCCGCTGGCGCCGCGACCCGGCGCGCGTCCTCGGTCCGTGGCAGCCGGCCGTTGCCCGCCTCGCCGGCACCGCCGGTTCGAACGCGGCCGCCGCGCTCGTGGTTGAGCTGGCCCATCTCGTCGACGAAGCCGCGAGCGGCAGCAACCGAGGCGGCTGCCCGAGCCGCGTCTTCGGCGAGCTGCGCGGCATCGCCTTCGCCCGGGCGTCGGAAGAACTCGGCGAACCCGCCGTCGGCCTCGAGGTCACGCCGGACCATCACCGAGTCGTATGTCTCGAGCGCCTTGGCCACGCGATCCACCAGCGGTCGCGGAAACCCCAGCGCATACCCGACCTCGCGGACCGCCGATCTGGCCCGGTAGGTCACGAGGTTGCAGACCATCCCGGTGTGCTCGGGCCCATAGCGGCGGTAGACGTACTGGATGACCTCCTCGCGTCGCTCGGACGAGAAGTCGATGTCGACGTCCGGGTAGGTCGTCCGGCCCTCGTTGATAAAGCGCTCGAACAGGAGGTTGTGGGCGATCGGCTCGACCCGGCTGATCCCGAGCGTGTACGACACGATCGAGCTGGTTGCGCTGCCCCGGCCCTGGGCCGGGATCCCCTGCTCCTTCGCGAAGCGCATCAGGTCCCAGCAGATCAGGAAGAACTCGGCCAGCCCGGCCCGCTCGATCACGCCGAGCTCGTGGGCGAGGCGTTGCATGACCTCCGAGGTCAGCGGGTGATAGCGCCGCCGGGCGCCGTCCCAGCACAGCGAGGACAGGTACGAGAACGGCGTCTCAGAGTTGGGGACGGGAAAGCCCGGGAAGCGGTACTGCTCGAACCCGAGATCGACCGTGCACGCCGCGGCGATCTCGCCGGCCATGGCGATCCCCTCGGCCCAGGCCCTGGCCACGCGGGCGCTGGGGGCGCTGGGGGCGGCCGACTCGACGAGCCCGATCGCCGCACCCGGCGGGAGTGCCGCCAGCTCGGCCGCCGACTTCAGGTACGACTCCGAATCCGGGCGCCGCAGCGAGCCGAGCGTCTCGAGGGTCCGCCCGTGGAAGATCCCCGTGAGGACGTCGTGGAGCTCGCGATCCTCGGGTCGGGCGTAGTGGACGTCGTTCGTGACGACCACCGGCAGCCCGAGCTCGTCGGCGAGGGCGACGTGCTCGGTGACGAGCCAGTCGTCGTCGGGGAGGAGGTGGTGGGAGAGCTCGATGTTGAGGGTCCCGTAGCACCGCGCGTGTCGCTGGGCGGCGACCCTCGCCCCCTCGCGGTCGCCCACCAGGAGCCGTCGCCCGATCTCGCCCGTGCGTCCGCCCGAGAGGGCCACGAGACCCTCGGTGTGCTGCTCGAGCAGCGCCTGGGTGAACCGCGGCACGCGCTTGGTCCCGTCGAGGTTCGCGCGGGAGACGAGCCGGCAGAGGCTCCGGTAACCCGTGGCATCGCGCGCCAGCAGCACGAGGTGCGGGCCGCGCTGCCGCTCCCCGATTCCCCGGAGGTCCTCCTTCACCGTCGCGCGGTGCCCCGGC
>JBKKDM010000205.1:0-9646 GCA_046707905.1 Candidatus Limnocylindrales bacterium | reverse complement strand
ATCACCATTCGAAAGTTCGCGGCCAGCCCGTTCACCACGGACGACCTCATCCGGTTCGGGACCTCCACCCCGGACATGTTCGAGTTCCTCCGCGCGTGCGTCGAGGCTCGCCTCAACATCTTCGTCTCCGGCGGCACCGGCTCCGGCAAGACCACGACGCTCAACGTCCTCTCGTCATTCAACCCGAACGACGAGCGGATCGTGACGATCGAGGACGCCGCCGAGCTCCAGCTCCGTCAGGAGCACGTGGTGACGCTCGAGTCCCGCCCGCCCAACATCGAGGGCAAGGGCGCGGTCCCGATCCGCGAGCTCGTCCGCAACTCGCTGCGCATGCGCCCCGACCGCATCGTCGTCGGGGAGTGTCGTGCCGGTGAGGCGCTGGACATGCTCCAGGCCATGAACACGGGTCATGACGGCTCGCTGTCCACGGGCCACGCCAACACCCCGCGCGACATGCTCGCCCGACTCGAGACCATGGTCCTCATGGCCGGCGTCGACCTCCCGGTCCGCGCCATCCGCGAGCAGATCAGCTCCGCGGTCGACCTGATCGTCCACCAGTCGCGCCTCAAGGACGGCACCCGCAAGATCGTGAACATCACCGAGGTCCAGGGCATGGAAGGTGACACGATCGTCATGCAGGACGTCTTCGTGTTCGAGCAGACCGGCATCATCGAGGGCAAGATCCAGGGCCGGCTCAAGCCGACCGGCATCCGGCCCAAGTTCGTCGAGCAGTTCGAGACGCAGGGCATCCACCTGCCGAACAACATCTTCGGGTTCACCTTCTAGGCCCGCGGATGGACACCTTCACGCTCGTCGTCGCCGGCCTCGCCGCAGGGGCGATCATCCTGATCGCGCTGGGGATCTCCATGGCCGGCGCCGGCGGAGTCACCCTCGAACGCCTGGAGCGGTACGCGGCCGGGCAGAAGGAGGAAGGCAAGGAAGGGAGCGGCGGACTCGCGGATCTCGTCCAGCGCTCCGCCGCCCTCGCCCAGCTCAACAAGGTCGTCGAGAAGCGCGACTTCGGCGCCAACCTCCTCCGCGACCTCGGCGCCGCGGACCTGAAGCTCAAACCGTCCGAGTTCCTGGGCATCTGGGCCGCCAGCGCCTTCGGAGTGCCGATCATCCTGTTCCTGATCGGGATCGTGCTGCCGACGTTCCGCAGCCCCGTGGTGCTCGCGATCGGGTTCGCCGTCGGCGCGATCGCGCCGCGGATCTGGCTCAACTTCCGGAAGGGCTCCCGGATCAAGCAGTTCAACTCGCAGCTCCCTGACACCGTCACGCTGATCGCCAACGCGCTCCGCGCCGGCTCGTCGTTCCTCCAGGCGATCGAGCTGGTCGTCCGTGAGTCGCGCCCGCCGATCTCGATCGAGTTCGGTCGCGTGATCCGCGAGGTCAACCTCGGCCTGCCGTTCGACATCGCCCTCGAGAATATGGTCCGCCGGGTGCGGTCCGAGGACTTCGAGCTGATGGCCACGGCGATCGCGATCCAGCACCAGGGCGGCGGCAACCTCGCAGAGATCCTGGACTCGATCGCATTCACGATCCGCGAGCGCATCCGGATCAAGGGCGAGATCCGGACCCTCACCGCGCAGCAGCGGATGTCGGGCTACGTCGTCGGCGGCCTGCCGTTCTTCCTGGCCCTGTTCATCTACCTCGCGGCACCGAAGTTCTTCGATCCGATGTTCATCAGCCCGCCTGACGTCATCGGCATCCCGCTCGGCATCATCCTGTTCATCATTGCGGGGCTGGCGATGGGTGCCGGCTTCTACGCCATCCAGAAGATCGTGGATATCGAGGTCTAGGCATGGACGTAGGCATTATCGTCGCGGCCTTCGCCGCAATCTCGGTCCTTCTCATCGCGTTCGGCGTCGCCGGCGCGCGCGAAGAGGACCCGCTCAAGGCCCGGCTCTCGCAGCTCGGCCAGATGACGGCCAAGGATCTCCAGGAGCTGGAGCTCCAGCAGCCGTTCTTCGACCGGACCATTCGGCCCCTGGCTGGCCGCCTATCGGGCTCCGTCGCCCGGATCACCTCCAGCTCGTTCAGCGAGCGAACCGAGAAGCGCCTGGCGATGGCCGGCAATCCCGGCGACATGAAGGTCGCCGACTGGCTCGGCATCAAGGCCATCGGCGCGGGCATCGGCGGGGGCGTGCTGTTCCTGCTCTTCGGCATCCTGGGCGGGAACCTCGTGCAGGGTGCGCTGCTCGCGCTCGTTGGGCTCGGCATCGGCTACATGGGACCCGAGTTCTGGCTCGGCGGCCGCGTGAAGAAGCGCCAGAAGGGCATCCTGCTCCAGATCCCTGACGCCCTCGACCTGCTCACGATCTCCGTCCGTGCCGGCCTCGGCTTCGATGCCGCGCTGGGCAAGGTCGTCGAGAAGATGAAGGGTCCACTGGTCGACGAATTCCGCCGCGCGCTGGCGGAGGTGCGGGTCGGCAAGGCGCGGCGCGAGGCGCTGCGCGACATCGTCCCGCGCACCGAGGTCCAGCCGCTCACCAACTTCATCGGCGCGATCATCCAGGCCGAACAGCTCGGCGTGTCGATCTCGAAGGTGCTCCAGGTCCAGTCGGAGCAGCTGCGGATCGAGCGCCGGCAGCGCGCCGAGGAACAGGCCGCGAAGGCGCCGATCAAGATGCTCTTCCCGCTCGTCGGGTGCATCTTCCCGTCGCTCTTCGTCGTTATCCTTGGCCCGGCCCTGATCCTGATCATGCAGAACCTGGGCTGACGGCCCAGGGAGTGGACCAGTCAGTCTCGTCCGCACCGCCGGGCGGTGCCTGGAACGAGACGCGCGGCACCATCGTCGCGGCGAAGATCGAGATTGCGGCGTCCCTCTGGGCCCGGTTCATGGGCCTGATGGGGCGCCGTTCGCTGTCGGCCGGGAGCGGTCTCTGGATCGGCGGCAACGGCATCCACATGATGTTCATGCGGTTCCCGATCGACGCGATCTTCTTGGGCCGCGCCGCAGCAGATGGGGCACGTACGGTCCTCTCCGTCCATCGAGGGCTTCGACCCTGGTTCGGGATCGTGCCGCTGGTCCGGGGCGCCGACGGCGTCCTGGAGCTGCCGGTCGGCACCATCGAGCGATCGCGAACCGAGCGCGGCGATGTCGTCCGGCTGCCGTAACGGGCATCCGCACGGGCAACGTCGCCGATCATGAGGCTGGCTGCGCGGCTGGCGTCGCCGGTCGTCATCGGGTCGAGGCGGCTCCCGTCGATTGCGCTCGTTGTCTTGGCGGCGATCGGGGCGCTGCTGCTCGCGGTCGTCGCCACGACCGCTTGGCAGCTCCCGACCGACGAGCACGCGTATTGGCGGGCTGCCCTTCGGTTCGCGGCCGGCGGTTCGATGTACGACCCGACGACGACTGTCGGCGACGCCGGGTATGGCTATTACTACCCGCCGCCGCTCGCCCAGGTACTCGCACCGTTCACGTCCGTGATCTCGTCCGATCTTTTCAGTGGCCTCTGGACGGTGCTCCTCCTGACGTGCCTGTGGTGGCTCGGCGCTCGCGACGTGCTCACGGCGCTCGCGCTGATCGCGTTCCTGCCCGTAGCCGTCGAGCTGCGGGCCCGAAACATCCATCTCGTGCTCGCGGTCCTTGCGGTCCTCGCTCTCCGCCATTCATGGCTGTTCTGGGTGCCGGCGACGGCGATCAAGGTCAGCCCAGTGCTCGGCGTCGCCTACCTCGCGGCCGCTCGGCGTTGGCGCGAAGCCTTCCTGGTGTCAATCGTGGGCGCGGCGGTCCTGGCCGTGAGTGTCCTGCTGGCCCCGCAAGCTTGGGAGGACTTCCTGCGAATCGTGGTGGTTCAGGCAGGAACATCAGGCGCTTCATTGCTCCCCATTCCATATCCACTGCGCCTGGCCGGCGGGGTGGCGCTCGCGATTGCCGGTGGGGTCGCGCTGTCCCGGGGGCGTCAGCGGGATGCGGAGCCGCTGCTGATGCTCGGAATCGTCCTCGCGAACCCGACCTTGTGGGTCACGGCGCTGAGCATGCTGATCGCGATCGTACCCTTGTGGCGATCGACGGGGTCGGCGACGGCGATCGAGCCGCCCACAATCGAGCGCCCAGTCAAGAGCCCCGCATAAGCGCCAGATGTGTCCGGGGTGACCGACGTTCGGCATCGTTCGCTGTGTGACGTTGCTCGGGCAGCTTCGAACAGCGGCGGGCGCGGCCGCCGGTCGGGCGCTGGATCTGGCCCTGCCCGCCTCGTGCGCGGGGTGTCGGCGCGAGGGGCCGGCACTGTGTCGGGAGTGCCTGCCGGCCCTGGACGTTCGTCTTCAAGCCGCGCCGGGCGTGGAGATCGGGCTGCCCGCGGACTTGCCAGCGCCGCTGCTCCAGCTGGAGTGGTGCGCGCCGTTCACGGGCACGACTCGCCGCGCGCTGCACGCGCTCAAGTACGGCGGCGAGCGGCGCCTCGCACCCCCGCTCGGGGCTGCGATCGCGCGCCGCTGGGCTCGTGCGGGCCGCGGCGGCGAGGTGCTCGTTCCCGTGCCCGCGTCGCCAGACCGTGTTCGTGATCGCGGCTACGACCAGGCGGCGTTGCTCGCGGAGGAGGCGGGCCGGCGGCTCCGCTTGCCGGTCATGCGCGCCGTGGAGCGCACGCGAGCGACCACCGCCCAGTTCGATCTCGACCGTGCTGGCCGGGCGGCCAACCTCGGTGCTGCGTTTCGGGTCGCGCCAGGGCGGCGAGCCCAGGTCGTCGGTCGCTGGGTGGTCCTCGTCGATGACGTCGTCACGACGGGCGCCACGCTCGCGGCGTGCGCGGTTGCCCTCCTGGATGCCGGCGCCGCGGCCGTCTCGGGCGTTGCGGTGGCCCGGGAGCGCTGACTCGCCTGGCCGGAGCCAAGGGCTCTCGTCCGAGCGATGACCCGCAGTACCTTCGGCCGCGGTCGGGGTCGTGGTGCGGCGGTACGATGAAGCCGCAGCGGGAGGCCGAGATGCGGACCATCGTGAAGGGCAAGAACTACGACGTACCGACGGAGGTCCGCGACTACGCGACGCGGAAGCTCGGCCGGCTCGAGCGCCTCCTCGACGACCGGTCGGACGCCACCATCGAGCTGTCGGTCGAGCAGCATCGAACCCTCCAGGACTCCCACATCGTCGACGTCACCCTGGTCATCGACGGCCAGGCGCTGCGCAGCTCCTCGACTGGACCCACGCACAAGGCGGGCATCGATGCCGTCCTCGACAAGATCGAGCGTCGGGCGGTCGATTTCCGCGAGACGAGCCGGGTTCGCAGGTCATCGGAGACGGTCCGCGGCGGGGGCGCGCAACCCGAGAGCAGATCCGCCGATGCCGACGCCGACGCCGACGCCGACGAACAGCGGGCGCAGGTCGTCAAGGTCAAGCGCTTCAACATCGAGCCGATGTTCGAGGAGGACGCCGTCGCCCGGATGGAAGAGCTCGGCCACGCCTTCTTCGTGTTCGTGAACGCGGAGGATGAGAAGGTCGCGATCCTGTACCGGCGGCGAGACGGCGATTACGGGCTGATCGAGCCGATGGTCGGCGGCGCCTACACGCAGGGCGGGCCGCCGAACCGCTCGCGCACCTGACAGCTCCCCGAATCGGCGTGCACCTCGCCCTCGGAAAGGGCCTGCGTCGGGCCGCGGAGCGCGCCGGCGAGATCGGGGCAGGCACGGTCCAGGTCTTCGTCGACAACCCGACGGCGTGGAAGCGTCGCTCGGCGCCCCCGAAGCACCTCGACGCCTTCCGTGAGCGGCTCGTGGAGCTCGGCGTTGCCCCCGTGGCGGTCCACGCCTCGTACCTCGTGAACCTTGCCGGCCCGGATCCGGTCTTCCGCCAGCGCTCCATCGACGTGCTCGCCTCCGACATGGCGGCCGCGGCCGGCTACGGGGCGAGCCTGGTCAATGTCCACACGGGCTCACATCGAGAGACATCCGTCTCGGAGGGCATCGAACGGGTCGCGCGGGCCGTAGCGTCCGTTCTAGCGCGGCAGGAGGACGGTGCGTCGGCGCAACGAGGGGTCCTCGACAACTCGAACTCGCCGGCATCACCGACGCTCGTGCTCGAGAACGCCGCGGGCGGCGGAGCCTCGATCGGCGCGACCATCGAAGAGCACGCCCGCATCGCCGAGCTCGCGGCTGCACTCGGGGTCCCGGAGGCGCGGCTGTCGTTCTGCCTCGACGTGGCCCACGCCTGGGGCGCTGGGGTTGGGATGGACGATCCGGATGCGATCGACGCCTGGCTCACCGAGTTCGATCGTGAGCTCGGGCTCCGCCGGCTGGCGCTGATCCATCTCAACGATTCGCGCTCTGATCGAGGCTCGCGGACGGATCGGCACGAGCACATCGGCGCTGGCCGGATCGGCGAGCGGGGCATCCGCCACCTGCTGACCCACCCCAACCTGGCGAGCGTGCCGTTCGTCATGGAGACCCCGGGGATGGACGAGGGCTACGACCTCGTGAACCTCGAGCGGGCGCGGAGCCTCCTGGCCGGCGAATCCCTGCCAACCCTCCCGCCCGAGGCGTTCCAATTCAAGCGGCGCTCGGCGGCGCAGGCGCCGGCCGACGACGACGTCGATCCTCGCGCAGCCGCCGCCGCAGGCCTGTACGGCGCGGCAAGGACGACTCGCAGCCCACGAACGCGCCGCTGTCCCCGACGATGACGCGCTTCGACCGGCTCGCGCTCGCGGCATCCGTCGCCGTCGCGGCGCTCCTCAGAATTCCCGGCATCGAGGCCCGAGGCCGGTTCGACGCGGACCAGGGCCACGACATGCTCACGCTCCTCGCCTTGACGCGCGATGGCGTCGTGCCGCTGCTCGGACCCAAGACGTCCGCCGGCGACTTTCATCACGGTGCGTTCTACTACTACCTCCTCGGGCCGTCGGCGGCGATCTCGAACGCGGATCCGGTCGTGGTCACCACCTTCCTGGCGCTGCTCGGGATCGGCGCGGTCGCGCTGACGTGGTGGCTCGGACGCGCGATCGGTGGCTCGATGGCAGGCGCCATCGCGGGGCTGCTCCTGGCGGCCTCGCCGGCCGCGATCGATACGTCGACCTTCATCTGGAACCCCAACCCGATCGCGTTCTTCGCAGCCCTCTCGTTCGCCGCAGCCTGGCGGGCCAGGTCGGGCGGCAGGCCCGTGTGGTGGGGCCTCGCTCTCGTGGCCGCGGGGATGGTCTTCCAGCTGCACATTCTGGGAGCGATCTTCTTCCTGGAGATGCTGGAGATCGTGGCGCTGCAAGCTCGCCGCGACCGTTCGGTGCTCCGCCCGCTTGTTGCCGGGGTCGCCCTCATGGCGCTCCTCTTCGTGCCGCTCCTCGCCTCCGAGCTCAACACGGGCTTCGCCGAGACGCGGGGCGTACTGGCGTACTTCGCCGACGCCGGCGGCACTCGCGACGTCAACCCGATCTTCGCGATCTTCTTCACGCTCTATCGGGTCGTCGGCTGGCCCTTCGTCGGCTCCGTGCTGGACGCTCCAGAGGCGGCGGCAATCCTGCTGACGGTCACGATTGCCGGCGCGGTCCTCGCCCTGCGCCTCGTCGAGCCGCCACAAAGGACGGCGATCCGTTGGTTCATCGGCCTCGTCATCTGGAGCACGCTCGCGCTGGCGATTGCGGCGCCGTCGCTGCTGCAGATCGTCGTCGGCCTGCCGAACGATCATTACCACGCGTTCCTGGATCCAGTGGTGATCCTCCTCGTCGCCGTACCGCTCGGGATCCTGTTCGACCGGGCGATCCAGGCCTGGCGCTCGACGCGCCGGCCTGTCGCCGCCCTCGCCTCCATCGCGGTCGGCCTCGCGGTCGTGGCGATCTTCACGACCTCGATCGTTCGGCGGCCGCCGGC
This sequence comes from Candidatus Limnocylindrales bacterium, assembly GCA_046707905.1. GTDB lineage: Bacteria > Chloroflexota > Limnocylindria > Limnocylindrales > CSP1-4 > UBA5189. The sequence continues at coordinate 1,846 of JBKKDM010000205.1, read as the reverse complement.
TGTCGACCCGGACGGCGGCTGGCCGGCCATGCGCGACGCCGGTGCGCGGATCACGGCGATCGCCAGCGGTCGCAGCATCTACCTGGTCGGACTGCCGGAATTCAAGCGATCCGACGCGGTCGGCTTCCCGATCGTTGCCAGCGGCGGCCAGCTCGCGGGAGTCCTTGCCACCGACATCACGCCGCCGGTGCCGGACGGCGTGATCGTCATCGCCTGCGATCGACTCTTCGAATCCGTCATCGGCGCGCCGTGCGGCGGACCGGCGGAGGACGCCCACCTCCGAGGATTCCGGGATGGCGTCTGGGCCGCGACGCCGCTCGTCGAACGGTTCCCGGCGTCCCCACGCACGTGGATCTCGATCTACGCCCCGTGATCGCCCTGCTTCGGCGGAATCGCCGCCTGATCGACCTTGCGCTCCGCGCCGCCTTCGTCGTCGTGCTCGTCATCTTCGCCCTGATCCGGCCGGTCGAGACGGCCCAGGATGCCCACGCGTATTGGGCGGTCGACCTCGCGAACCCCTACACGCGGCCCGTCGCAACCGAGGATGCGTTCACCTACACGCCGCCCGCAGCGCTTTTCTTCTCGATCATCGGGAACATCCCGTTCGATCTCTTCGTGCGGGTCTGGACGGTCGTCATCGGGCTCGCGCTGCTGTGGCTGGCCGGCCCCTGGGCGCTCCTGTTCCTGCCGATCCCGTTCGTCGCCTCCGACGTCTACCTCGGCAACATCCATGTCCTGCTGGCCGCCGCGATCGTCGGCTCGTTGCGGTGGCCCGCGCTGTGGGCGATTCCGCTGCTGACGAAGCCGACCGTCGGGCTCGGGTTGCTGTGGTTCGCGGCCCGCGGGGAGTGGCGCCGGCTGGTGATCGCGATCGGCGTGACCGGGGTGTTTGCGGCGCTCGCCTTCTTCCTCGCCCCCGAGTTGTGGCCGGCGTGGATCGCCTACATCCTCGGCACCGGGCTGGCGCCGGACACCGGCACCGCGTTCGTGGTCCCGATCCCCCTGATCGTCCGCCTGCCCCTGGCCGTGGTCCTCGTCATCTGGGGGGCGCGAACGAACCGGCCCTGGACCCTGGTGACCGCCTCGATGCTGGCCCTGCCCGTCCTCTGGCAGGTCGGCCTGGCCATGCTCGTCGGCGCGTTCGCCGTCTCCCCCTGGGGCCCGCTCCGCGGCTACGCCCGACGATGGGCCGTGGGAGAGGACGCTCCTGCCGTCAGAACCCCGGCGCGCTGAGCGGCCGCGACGCACCTGCCGTCGGAACCCCGGCGCGCTGAGCGGCCGCAACCCCATGACAGTCAGAACGTCGTTCCACGAGAGCCTCGTTTCCGTCAGACAGTCATCCAGTGATCCTTCGTCCGCCTCCGCACTCGACCGTGAGCGGGCAAACGAGCGCATTTCCTGTCAGGTAGTCACCAAACCGAGAATCTGACGAGGACTTCGCGACGAAGAGTCACCCGGCGAATATCTGACAAGAACGGGCCACAGAGCTGGGCATCCCGAGCCTCGCAGGGGCCGGTGCCGGCAGCCGTCACGAAGTGAGGAGTGGGACGAGGCCGGGCGGTCGCCGGAGGCCGTCGACAGCCCGACCATCAGCACGAGGCGAAGCCGAACTGCGCAGGGAGGCGGTCGACGGCCGCATCACGAAGCGAGGAGTTCAACGCTGGCCGGCGGGTCGGCCCGCAGGCCGTCGACAGCCCAACCATCAGCACGAGGCGAAGCCGAACTGCGCAGGGAGGCCATCGACGGCCGTAATCACGAAGTGAGGAGTGGGACGAGGCCGGGCGGTCGCCGGAGGCCGTCGACAGCCCGACCATCAGCACGAGGCGAAGCCGAACTGCGCAGGGAG
>JBKKDM010000204.1:0-20256 GCA_046707905.1 Candidatus Limnocylindrales bacterium | reverse complement strand
TCGCAGGTCCGGGTGGAGCCGGGCCGCGTCGGCGGCGAGGGCGGGGCGACCTACATCGACACCCGCTACACGTTCGCCAACTTCATCGTCGGGTCCGCCAACCGGCTCGCCCATGCCGCCTCGCTGTCGGTCGCGGAGCGCCCGGGCCACGCCTACAACCCGCTGTTCCTGTACGGCGGCGTGGGCCTGGGCAAGACCCACCTGATGCACGCCATCGGCAACCAGGTAATGGTCAAGTTCCCGCGCAAGCGGGTCGTCTACGCCACCTCCGAGAAGTTCACCAACGAGTTCATCACCTCGATCCAGCAGGGCAAGATCGACGAGTTCCGGGCCCGCTACCGCCGGATCGACCTGCTGCTCATCGACGACATCCAGTTCATCGCCGACAAGGAACGGACCCAGGAAGAGTTCTTCCACACGTTCAACGCGATCCACGAGGACGGCAAGCAGATCGTCCTCAGCTCCGACCGACCGCCCAAGGCGATCCTGACCCTCGAGGAGCGCCTCCGTAGCCGGTTCGAGTGGGGCCTCATCGCGGACCTGACCGCGCCGGACCTCGAAACCCGCATCGCGATCCTCCGGGCCAAGGCCGAGGAAGGGGCGGTCCCGATCTCGTCCGACGTGGTCGAGTTCATCGCCCGCAAGGTCGTCTCGAATATCCGGGAGCTCGAAGGGGCCCTCAACCGGATCGTCGCCTACGCCTCGATGGGCGCCATGCCGATCTCGATCGAGCTGGCCCAGGCCGTGCTCTCGAACGTCCTGTATAACCCCAAGAAGCGCCAGATCACGCCGGAGCGCATCGCCATCGCCGTGTCCGAGTACTACAGCGTCCCGCTCGAGGCGCTCCGCGGCCAGAAGCGCGACAAGGCGATCGTCGTGCCCCGCCAGATCGCGATGTTCCTGATGCGCGCAGAGACCGACGTCTCCCTGCTCCGGATCGGGGCCGAGCTCGGAAACCGCGACCACTCGACCGTCCTCCACGCCTGCGACAAGATCACCCGCGAGTCCGCCGGGAACGACGAGCTGCGTCGCGAGATCGCCGCCGTTCGCGAGCTGATCTACGCCGACTGACGGCGGTCCGCGAGCGCATCGCGGCGAGGAACCTGCCCTCAGGGAGCTCCTCCCGCCGATACGGGATATCCACAGCCCCGCGATTCCGCGTGGAAATCCGGTGCATCCGTCACGCTCCGTGGACAAATCGCAATGTGGACGTAATGTCGGACAGCTGGCACGACGGCCGTGGACAATCACTTCGAGGTCGACCGCTCGGCGCCGGTCGGACGGGTTTCATCCACCGCGGAACCCGGATGCCGTCCACCGGTTCGACTCGGACGTCCACCGGATCGGCGGGGCGGTCCACGAAGCGATCGAACGGGCCGGAGCGTGCCCGTCCACCGGGTCCACACCATGATGATGATGATGACGGACCTTCGTAAATCGAGGAAGATACGCACATAGAACCGACGCGGCTTCGCGGGACCCGGGAGCCCTGCGCGACGCAGCCGAAAACCTGGAGGCGCATCCGGCGCTTGCCCGACCCGACCCGCCCTTGGAGTGCCCTGACGTGAAGCTCTCGGTGATGCAGGAGAACCTGGCGCGCGGCCTTGGGGTCGTCAGCCGAGCGGTCTCCAACAGGAGCACGCTGCCCGTGCTGGCCAACGTCCTCCTCAAGACCGAGGACGGCGGCCTGCGCCTGACCACGACCAACCTCGAGATCGGCCTCGTCTACTGGGTGGCCGGCAAGGTCGAGACCGACGGGTCGACGACCGTTCCGGCGCGCCTCCTCTCGGACCTCGTGAGCTCGCTGCCGGGTGGCCAGCGGATCGATCTCGAGACCGGAGCCAACGAGACGCTCCACGTGAGCGCCGGGCCGTTCCAGTCCCACGTCAAAGGCATCGATGCGGACGAGTTCCCGTCGATCCAGCCGACGGGCGAGCGCCCGACCACCAGGATCGCCCAGAACGTCCTCAAGCGGGCCCTGGAGGAGACGGCCTTCGCGGCGGCCACCGATGAGGCCCGACCCATCCTGACGGGCGTCCTTTGCCGCTTCGAGGGCGACACGGTCACCCTGGCCGCGGCCGACAACTACCGGATCGCGGTCAAGACGATCCCGATCCTCGATGCCGTGAGCGACATCAGCGTGGTCGTCCCAGCTCGCGCCCTGACCGAGCTCATGCGAATTCTTGGCGACACGGACGACCCGGTCGAGGTGGTCCTGGCGCAGAGCCGCAACCAGGTCCTGTTCCACCTCGAGGGCGTGGACCTCGTGAGCCGCCTGATCGACGGGCAGTTCCCGAACTACCAGTCGGTGCTCCCCAAGGCCCACACGACCCGCGCGATCCTCGATCGCGAGGAGCTCCTGCGGGCAGTTCGACCCGCGGCCCTCATCGCCCACGAGTCGGCCAACATCGTGAAGCTCCAGATCTCGTCGAACGGCGAATCGGGGATCACGGTGAGCGCGAACGCGGAAATCGGCGACCACGTCGGCCAGGTGGAGGCCGCGGTCGAGGGCGATGGGACCTCCATCGCGTTCAACGCGAAGTACCTCGCGGACGTCCTCGAGAAGGTCTCCGCGGAGCAGTTCGCGCTGGAGCTGCAGGGCCCCCTCGCGCCCGGCGTCTTCAGGCCGATCGGGGATGACCAGTACGTCCATGTCGTCATGCCCGTCCGCACTACCAGCTGACGGCCCGGTGATCCGGGCCCGGCGTGCGTTGGCGGCTCCGCCGGCTTCGCCGGACCTCGGCTGACCGGGCCGGAGAACTCCTGCTGATGCACGATGCTTTCCCGTCTCCAGCTGACTGACCTTCGGGCGTACGCGGCGCTCGACGCCTCGTTTGGGCCGGGGCCGCAGCTCGTATGGGGTCCGAATGCGGCCGGCAAGACAAGCCTTCTCGAGGCGATGGTCCTGCTCGCTCGCGGCGGCTCGCACCGCACCACCACCGACGTCGAGCTCGTTCGCTGGGGCTCCGACGTAGCTCGGATCGAGGGGCAGGCCGGCGCCGACGCGGTCGAGGTCGCCCTGGTCCGCCCGGGGTCGATTGCCGCGGCCAGCGGCGCGCGGAAGCGGATCCGGGTCAACGGCATCGCCCGCCGAGCCTCCGCGCTGTCCGAGAAGCTGCGCGTGGTCCTCTTCGCCCCCGAGGACATGCTCCTGGTGGTCGGGTCGCCATCGCTTCGTCGCGCGGTCATCGACCAGCTCGCCTCGAGCCTCTTCCCGGCCTACGCGGCGGAGCTCGCGACGTACGGGCGGGCGCTCCAGCAGCGCAACGGGCTCCTGCGGGCCATCCGCGACGAGACCGCGTCGCGCGAGGAGCTCCGGTACTGGGATCGACCGTTCCTCGATGCCGGCGGCGTGGTGGTCGCCACGCGCCACGAGCTCCTCCGCAGGATCGCGGCGCCGCTCGCCGCCGCCCACGGCGAGATCGCGCCGGAGGAGGCGAGCGCCGGGGCACTCGGGCTGGAGTACATGACGAACGCGCCGGCGGGACCGGACGAGTCGCCGCGCGACGCCCTGGCCAGGCGCCTCGCCGAGACCGCCGAGAAGGAGATGTGGAACGGCACGACTCTCGTGGGTCCGCACCGCGACGACGTCGCCTTCTCGATGGCCGGGCGGGACCTTGCGGCGTTCGCCTCGCGCGGCCAGCAGCGGACGGCGATCCTGGCCCTGAAGCTCGCGGAGCTCGATCTCGTGACTGCCGGGGACGGCCGCCCACCGCTCCTGCTGCTCGACGATGTCTTCTCGGAGCTCGATCCCGCCCGCCGGGCCCACCTCGTGCGTCGGATCGCCGAGCTGCCCCAGGCGTTCGTCACGACGACGGCCCTCGAGGACCTCGACCCAGCGCTCCTGGCGATCGCGACACCGTGGGAGGTCACGGCGGGCGAGGACGGCGCCGAGCTGCTGGCATCCCCGGCTCACGAGGCCGGGCGCCTTGGCCGGGCGGCGCCGAGATGAGCCGCGGCGCCAGGGGCCGGGCCACGCGATGACCGACGACGCGCCACGCCGGCGCCGCCCGATGTCGCGGATCGGCGAGCTGATGCCCCAGGCCGCGGCCCGGCTCGGGCTCGAGGATGAGCTCCGCCGGGCGCGCTTCGTCGCCACGTTCGACGCGATCGTCGCGGAGCGGGCCCCCGCGGCGCATGGCGCCTGCCGAGCGATCAAGGTCGACGGCGAGACGCTCGTCGTCGAGGCGGACGCACCGATCGTGGGTCAGGAGCTGCTGCTCCACGGCGACGACCTCGCGGCGGCGTTCCGGAGGGCGCCCGGCGGAGCTCCCGTGCGTCAGCTGCGGGTGACCGTCCGGCGGCGCTAGCGGCTCCTTCACCACCGTTGCGGGAAGCGGGCACGGTCGCCGCGTAACTCCCGGGGGCATCCGCGCGTCAGTCCGGAGCTCACAGGCCTCCATGCGATAATCCGCGCCCCACCCATCACCCTGGCAGAGGACCCCAGTGGCCCACCGGCTCCAGATGAAGCTCGGTGTCGTCCCAGACGCCGAACGTGCCCCCGATTCGCCGGACACCGCCATCCACGTGGAGCCGCGCGTCGGCGCCCAGACGCGAACGAAGGGCCACCTCTTCCTGCTCGTCACGTCGCGGGTCCCCGGGACTCGCGCCCGCGACGCGACCCGCCTCGTCGCCGACTCCATCCGGAGCGAGTACTACTACGACGAGTCGGCCGGGATCCGCGTCTGCCTCGTCAAGTCGATCCAGGTCGCCAACAAGCGGCTCGCCCACGCCCGGGAGCGGGGCGCCCTCGGGAGCGGCGCCGGTCCCATCGGCGTCGGGCTCGCGGTGGTCCGCGACAACGAGCTGTACGTCTGCACCGTGGGGCCCGCGGAGGCCTACCTCAACCGCGGTGCTCGCCTCTCGACCCTGCCCGACCCGCATCGCGACCGCGGGCTCCCCTCGCCGGACATCGAGCCGGACGTCTGGCGCGGCGAGATCAACGTCGGTGACCAGCTGCTGCTCGTGTCCCCGAACGTCGTCGGCTCGCTGGGTGCCGATTCGCTCAAGGACGCGCTCGTCACGCTCCACCCCCAGTCCGCCGCGGAGCAGATCACGGCCCGCTTCCGGGCCGCGGGTGGGGCGGGCAGCGACGGCGCCCTGATCATCGAGGCCGCCGAGATCGCGGTGTCGCGCGCCGGCGTCGTGCCCGTCCCGGTCCGTCCCGCGGAGCCGCTCGCCGGAATGCCGGATCGCTCGCCGATCCCGCTCGCCGACACGGTCGTCGGCGGGTTCGCGGCCGCGCAGTCTGGGGCCAAGTGGGCCCGTGGCGCCGTCGGGCAGGGTTTCTACCGCGCCCTGCTCCGGGTCCAGGACATGCTGCCGGCGCGCGGGACACGCAACCGCCGGGTCACCCCCTTGAGCGCCCGGCGCGAGATGCAACGCCGCGCGGCCGTGGCCCTGCTGTCCCTGGTCGTCGTCGTCGGTGGCCTCGGGGCCGCGGTGTTCGTGCTCGGTGGCGGCAAGCCGACCGGGCCGGCGATCCAGAGCTTCGACACGGCCCAGGCGGCGCTGGGACGCGCGCAGGCCAACATCAAGCGTGTCGTGGGCCCCGGGATCGACCTCGTCACCACGGACCCGCGCCTCGCCGAAGAGCTGCTCGCCGAGGCCTACACGTCGCTCGAGACCGCCGGCCGGTCCTACCCGGCCTCCACGATCAATCCGCTTCGCGCTGAGGTGACCGGCGCGCTCGACCGCCTCTACAAGATGGCCGCCGTCCGGGATTCGACGCTCTTCCAGTTCCCCGAGGACCCGCCGGTCGACCTGCGCGCGGTGGTGAAGGGTCCCGATGGCGCGCCGTTCGTCCTCGATGCCGCGACGAAGACCGTCTATCGCATCGACCTCAAGAACGAGAAGGCCAGCGCGATCTTCCGGGAAGGCAACAAGGCCGCGGGCGCCACCCAGGGCGTGCCGAAGCTCCTGGCCGTCGGCGGGCGCGACCTGCTCATGGTCGACAGCAGGAACGTCGTCTGGCGCTGGCGTCCCGCGAACAGCACCGGCAAGGGCACCATCACCCGGGTTCGCGTCAGCGGCGCCTCCGAGTGGGGCGCCGACGTTCCGGCCGTCGGGACGTTCCTCCGCGACCGCGAGGCGAACCTCTACAACTTCTACGTAGTGGACGTGTCGGCGGAACAGATCCTCCGCTACTCGCCGGCGGCGGACGGGGGTGGGTTCCCGGCGGCGCCGACGAGGTGGCTCGGCGCGGCGCGGGACGTCAGCGGGATCAGCTCGCTCTACATCGACGGCGACATCTGGCTCGCCGACGGCGGCGAGCTCCTGCGCGTCGTCAATGGCAACGCCGCCGGCTGGGAGGCCGCCGAGCCGGGCGACGACATCCTCCGCGAGCCGCCGGCCTACCGGCTCATCGGGTCGGGGGCGGAGCGCCGGACCGGGATCATCTACGGCTTCGACGGCGAGAGCGACCGCCTCGTCGCCCTCTCCAAGGTCAACGGCTCGTACATCAACCAGTTCCGGCTCGGCGACGGCGATAGGTGGAAGGACTTCCGCGGCTTCTACATCGAGCCCGGCATCGAGTCAGAGCCCGACGCCGTGATCTGGATCACCAAGAACGGGCTCCATCGTTCGGTCCTCCAGGCCGGGCTGGCTTCCGGGGCCTCCCCCGAGCCCAGCGACGACAAAGGCGAGCCCTCGCCAGACGCCGAGGAGTGATCCCGCTCCGGGACAGGAACCCGACCCGCCGGACCCCCGTCGTCACCTTCGCGCTTCTCGGCGCCTGCTTCGCCGCCTTCGCGATCGAGCTCTCGATCTCCGGGACCGGCGGCGACTTCGCCCTCGAACGGTTCTTCCAGCAGTGGGCCGCCATCCCAGCGGATATCACGGCCGCGCTGGAGTCGGGCAACCTGGCCGGCCAGGCGACGGTCGGGGTGTTCACGAGCATGTTCCTGCACGCCGGCTGGCTGCACCTGCTCGGCAACATGCTCTTCCTGTGGATCTTCGGGAACAACGTCGAGGACCGGCTGGGCTCGATCCTGTTCCTGCTCTTCTACCTGGCAGGCGGGGTCGCTGCCGCGCTGACGCAGGTCGCGATCGACCCGGACTCCACGATCCCGCTCGTCGGCGCGTCCGGCGCCATCGCCGCCGCGCTCGGGGCGTACATCGTGCTGTTCCCGGGCGCCCGGATCCTGTCGTTGGTGTTCCTCGGCTTCTTCTATCAGCTGCTCGAGGTGCCCGCGATCATCGTCCTGGGGTTCTGGTTCGGGCTCCAGCTGCTCAGCGGCGTCGCGGCCTTCGATGCCGAGACGGCCCAGGGCGGCGTGGCCTTCTTCGCGCACATCGGCGGGTTCGTGTTCGGGCTCGTGATCGGCCTGGTCCTCCGGATCGTCGGCGCCGGCACACGGTGGCGCGGTCAGGCGGCGGGGTCGATGGGATAATCCCCGCATGGCGGGGCTGGTGGAGATGCAGATCGAGAGCGTCCGGGTCCACATGCTCTCGAACCGCCACGTCGTGATCCTCAAGGATCCCGTCGGCGATCGCTACCTGCCGATCTGGATCGGCGCGTGGGAGGCCAGCGCGATCGCGATGCGCCTCCAGGGTCTTCAGGCCGAGCGGCCGCTGACCCACGACCTGTTCGCGGCGGCCCTCGAGCGGCTGGGCGTGCGCGTCGAGCGAGTCGTCATCTCGGAGCTCGCCGACGAGACCTACCACGCTCGAATCCACCTGGCGCGCGACGGCTACCAGGTCGAGGTGGATGCCCGTCCGTCCGACGCGCTGGCCCTCGCGGTGCGGGCCGAGGTCCAGATCTTCGCCGACGAGGAGGTCCTCGCCCAGGCGGCGCTCGCCTCGGATCCCGACGAGGAAGCCTCGGTCGACGACGAAGCCGACGCCGAGTCCGAGGGCGGCGAGGCGCGGCCCCGCCGCGCGCGGCCGATCGAGAACGTCGGCGTCGAGGGGCCCGCCGACCCGAAGCTCGACATGTTCCGGGACTTCATCAACTCGCTCGAGGTCGATCCCAACGCCGGTGGGGAATCGGGCGGGCGACGGAGCAGCTAGCGCCGGTCGGGTGCGCCCAGGATGGGGGAGCCGCGGTCGAGGGCCTTGCGCGGCGCGGCCCAGAGGCGGAGGCGCAGCGCCCAGAAGTCGCGGACGGCGCGGAACACGACCGATGGCTTGGCGCCGGTGGGGGAGCCCGCGGTGCGCGGGTAGTGCGGCACGCCGACCTCGGCGATCCGCCGGCCACGTGCCCGCAGCTTGATGAGCAGCTCGGCGGAGAAGAACGCCCCGCCCGATTCCACATTGACCCCTTCGAGCGAGGCGCGCGAGAAGAGCTTGCAGGCACAGTCGACGTCGCGGATCTTGAGCCCGAACCAGATCCGGTTGGCGAGCCGGTAGAGCTTCGCGTAGACGGTCCGGACCAGCGGGTCGGCGCGCTTGATCCGGAAGCCGACGACCGCGTCGGCGCCGCCGGCCTGGAATCGCTCGATCAGGCGCCCGAGGTCGGCGACCTTGAACTGGCGGTCGCCGTCGGTGAAGGCCAGGCGGTCGAAGCGGGCGGCCGCGAACCCGGATCGCAGGGCCGCCCCGTAGCCGAGGTTCGTCGGGTGGTGGACCGCGCGCACGACGCCGGGATTTGCGGCAGTGAGCTCGTCGGCGATGGCCGCCGTCTCGTCCCTCGAGCCGTCGTTGATGATCAGGATCTCGAAGCGGTCGGCGAGGCCGGGGAGGGTGGCGAGCGCCTCCTCCACGAGCCCGCGGAGGTTGGCCGCCTCGTTGTGGGCGGGAAAGAAGTAGGACAGCTCGGGGAGGCGCGCGCTTGCCACGGCCGAGACGGCCGTCACCGGCGGATCACTGGAGCGTCACCCCGTAGCCGTTGACCTTCCAGACAGCCGTGTGCCCCCGGCTGGCGACGCGGGTCATGTCGAACTGACCCTTGAGCTCGTTGAGGTCCGGGCCATCGATCCGGATCGCGTAGACGGGCCGGCCCTCCGCGAGGAACCGCTCGATCGCGTCGGGTGCTCGCCCAAGGTTCAGGTCGAGCATCGTCCGGTCGTCGACGATGAAGATGTCGGGCCGCAGGCCCTCGACCTTCTGGGCGTACCACAGCGGGGTCGAGGTGCTCCACCACGAGACGATGACCGCGTTCGGCTCGAGGGCGGGCAGCGCCTCGTCCAGCCAGGCCTGCGCCTCGAACGCACGCGAGCGGTCGGCGAGCTGGCGGCGGTCGTCGAGCTCCGTCATGGCGGGCAGCAGCAGCACGACGGCGACGATAGCGGCTGCGACCACTTCGGCGCGCCAAACGGGGAAGACGACGCCGGAGGCGCCCGCCTTCGAGGCCGGGAGCAGGGCCGCGAGGAACCGGACCGCGATCGCGCCCACCTCGGCGGCGAGGATCGCCAGCCAGATCCAGACCCACAGCACCGGCCCGAGGTAGTAGCGCTCGATCTCGGCGTTCGAGTAGGCCTGGTTGAAGAGCAGCGTGATGACCATCGCCGAGCCGGTGAGGAGCGTGAACCGCGGCGCGCGGATGGCGGAGACGATGAAGGCGAAGGGCACCGCGAGCAGGAGCGGCCCGAACCACAGCGTCCCCCTGGCGAGCACGCCCTCGGGCCCGAACACCTTGTCGCCGAGGTTCCCGAACACGTCGCTCAACGAGCCCCTGAACTGCTCAGCGAGGGCGATGTACCAGAAGCCGTCCCAGGTCGCGGGCCGGCCGTAGACGAGGGGCGCCGGCAGCAGCCCGCCGCGGATCGGGAGCTCGAGGAAGACGAGCATGATCGTGATCGCCGCGGCACCGAGGCAGCCGACGATGAACCGTGGGCGCCGGAGGATGCCCGGCTCGACCGCCAGGACGTACAGGGCGATCGGCGGCACGAGGAGCAGCGTCAACGAGTGGTTGCCGACTGCCAGGCCGAAGACGACCGCGGCGAGCAGCAGGCGGCGGTCGATCCCGCGGCGGTCCAGGTCGTCGTTCTGGCCGTCGGCCCAGCGGGCGAGGGCCAGGAGCAGCAGCGCGACGAAGGCCAGGTGGATCGCGTGGGGATCGGCGCGGGTCGCGTTCGTCCAGACGAGGCTGGTCGTGGCCAGGCCCAGGCCGGCGGCCCCGGCGACGATCGTCGAGCCAGTCAGGCGGCGGACCAGCGCGACGGTTGCCGCCGCGGCGATCGCGACCGCGATGAGCGAGAGGGCCGTGACCCGGTAGGCAGGCTCGCCGATCGGCGCGAGCAGCAGGTTGCCGACCCAGCCGAGCAGCACGTACGTCGGGTAGCCGGTGGGATGCGCGGTGCCCATCACCGGCAGCACGGCCTGGAACTCGCCGGTGTCCCAGAACCCGACCACGGGCATCAGTCCGTGCCAGGCGTTGACGATGACCCAGAGGCCCACCAGCGCCGGGACCGCCCAGGCGGCCACGCGATCCGCATCGAGGAAGGAGGTGTGCGGCGCGGCCGGGCGCGGGTTCGTGGGCAGGTCCGTTGCGGCGTCGTCCGTCGCGGGGCCGCTCACCATCCGAGCACGTTGCCCCAAATGACGCCCCACAGGTTGATCGCGACGGACAGCCCGATCAACCCAGCCCCAAGCCAGCCGACCCCGCCGCGCCGAGCCATCCCGAGCGCGACGAGCGGCAGCGCGAAGACCACGAAGTCGTTGCTGAAGCGGTAGCCGAAGTTCACCCAGCCCTGGCTGAAGTGGAGGAGGTTGACGAACGCGATCGCCCCGACGGCGAGGATGGCGCCGGCCACGAGGCGAGAGCGGCGCCGGAACAGCGCGGCCAGCCCGAGCAGGTAGGCCGGGCTCGTCAGCAGGATGCTCATGCCGATGGTCTTGGGGACGGCGAGCGGGCACTCGCGATCGAACAGGCCCCGCTCCGCACCGGGCGTCGTGCACACGGCCTCCCCGTCGTTGCCGAAGGCGTCCGGCATGTGATCCGGCAGGATCGCGGGGGTCGAGAGCAGGAAGATCCCGAGGTTCTGCGGGAGGTAGCGCGGGTCCTCGATGGACCATTCCGGGTGGTAGCCCAGGTCGGGGTAGCCGGCCGCCTCGCGCTGGTATTGCCACTCGTAGCCGGGATGGAGGACCTGGCCGGTCGTGGCGAGGTTGTAGGCCAGCAGCAGCGCGACCGGGATCGCGGCCCCGAGGCCCGCGGAGAGGGACCGCCGGACCCACGAGCCGCCAGCGCCGACGAGCATGAGGAACGGCGCCCCGAACACGACCGTCAGCCGGGCGGTGCAGGCGATTCCGAAGAGCAGCCCGGCCAGGAACTGGTTGCGATCGATGAGGCCAAGAGGCCGGGCGAGCTGCCGCGGGAGCCCGGCGAGCCCGGAGCGGACGGCGGTCAGCGGACCCTCGCCTTCGGCGGAATCGAGGTCGGCGGACGGGTCAGCGCGGAGCGCGACACCGAGCGCGAGCTGGAGGAACGTGACCGCGCAGACATGCGCGAAGAACCACGTCGTCCCGAGCTGGGCGGCGTACCAGAAGACCGTCCCGAAGGCGAAGAAGATCGTGGTCGCGAGCCGGATCCTTCGCGACACCGGCAGCGCGCCAAGGGTCCACCAGGCGAGGCCGACGTTGACGGCGCCCAGCCCGACCGAGACCGCCCGGATGTCGGTCGCGAGACCCCACAGCGCGACGAATGGCATGAGCAGGATCGCGGGCAGCGGCGGGAACGGCAGGAGCGCGCCCGTCGGCGATCCGTCGAGCTCGCTGAGCGGGTAGATGTCCTGCATCCATTCGTTGCCTGGCAGCGGCCAGTCGATCGCCGCGCTGCCCTCGAGGAATGCGAGCGCCTGCCACACGAAGTGGTTGTAGAACCGCTCGGTTCCGGGAAGCCAGTAGGCGGCGACCGCGAGCGCCACCAGCCCCGCGCCGATGAGGATGGCGGGGAGACGGTCGACCCAGTCGAACAGCCAGTCGAGGTTCCGGGAGCCTGAGGCACCCTCTGCTACGCTCCCAAGCACCTCATCGCTCGCTGGAGACCGACCTCGACTTGATTGGCCGCGCACTCGGTGAGCCCGACCCGGACAGGGCGGGGCCGTCGCGGACCGGTTTCCTGGACGCCGCGACGGGCATCTGCGTGCTCCTGTCCCTGGGGCTCGCCCTCCGGCTCATCATCGCATACCTCATTCCGGGCTCCGGCTTCGCCGTCGACCTCTCGTCCTTCGAGTTCTGGGCGAACAACCTCGCGACCGAGGGGCTCTACGGGTTCTATGACCGGCCGTTCTTCCACGACTACACGCCGGGCTACCTGTACGTCCTGTGGCTCGTCGGCGGTGTCGCGAACCTGTTGGGAGGCGGCGTCGGCGACCTGATCAAGCTGCCGCCGATGGTCGCCGACCTGGCGCTCGGCTACCTCGTCTGGTCGATGGTCAAGGAGCTCGGCGGGAGCGAACGCTCGGCCCGCATCGGCGCGGCACTGGTCCTCTTCAACCCGGTCACCTGGTTCGACAGCGTCGTGTGGGGCCAGGTCGACTCATTCGGGGTGGTGTTCCTGCTGCTCGCCCTGCGCGAGCTGTGGCGCGACCGCCCCGAGCGAGCGGCGATTCTCGCCACCGTGGCGGCGCTCATCAAGCCGCAGCTGGGGATCCTCATCCCGATCGTCGCCATCGTGGTCATCCGGCGAGCCTTCTGGCCCGCGGGCGGCTTCGGCTCGGAAGCGACTCCGGAGCCGGGCGGCACGACCACGTCGTGGGAGCAACGTGTCCGCGGGCCGATCCGGATCATCACCTCGGGCGGGGCGGCGCTCCTCACCGCCCTCGTGGCCTGCTTGCCGTTCGGGCTGAGCTTCCCGTTCGGGCTCATCGCCCAGATCTTCAAGACGGCCGGCGGCTACCCATTCCTGTCGGTCAATGCGTTCAACCCGTGGGCCCTGTTCATCCACAAGACCGCCGACGGCTTCGAGCAGAGCATCGCGCTGAGCCGCAGCTGGGTCTGCGATTCGGTGATCGTCGCGTCGCCACCCAGCGAGTTCCGCATCGGACCGTTCGTGATCCCGCAGCTCTCGAACCCCGGGAGCACGACCGACATGTGTCCCGACGGCGCGATGATCGGGGCCTTCCCGGCGCTCTTCGTCGGCGCCGCGCTGTTCCTGCTGGCCGCGATCGTGGTGTGCTGGGTCGTCGCACGGCGCCCGGATCGCCTGACGATGACAGTCGGGCTGGCCGTGCTCGCGCTCGCCTTCTTCGTCCTCCCGACGCGCGTCCACGAGCGCTACCTGTTCCCGCTCGCCGCGATCGCGGCGATCCCGGCGGCCGCGTCCGTCCGGTGGCGACTCGGCTACGTCCTGTCCGCGCTGGCCACGTTCGCGAACATGTACGTCGTCCTCACGACGTTCTATCCGGGCTGCGGGACCCCGGGCTCCGATCCGGAGCGGTGCAACCCCCAGATCGCCGACTGGCTGGGCGTCGGCGACCTCCTGGCGTCTCCGTGGGGGATCACGATCGCGGTTGCGGTCCAGGCGGCAGTGTTCGCCTGGGTGTTCTTCCAGCTCCGCGAGGGCGCCGTGGAGGGCCTGGCGGAGGACCTCGCCACCTCGGGGCATCGGGACGACGAGGCCGTCGACGAGTGGGATCCTGAGGGTCGGGACCTGGAGCCTCCCGCGGACCTCCCGGCCGCCGGCATTGAACGTCGCGAGCGGCCCGGACGGCCACCCGGGGCGAGCCAGCTGCCCGGCTGGGCGTCCGCAACCTCCGCCGCCAGCCCCGCGGCGGCCCCGTCCGGAGGGCCGGCCGCGGGCGCCATGGCCGTGCGCGAATCGACCCTCATGCCCGCCTGGGTCGCGGCCGGCGACAACGTGCCCCTGGGCCCCATCGCCTGGCTGCGCGCCCGTCTCGCCGATCCGCCAATTCGCGCCGACCGCAGCCGCGAGCTGAACACCGAGCGCGGCGGGCGCCTCGACCGGCTCGACGTCTGGGTCCTCGCGCTCCTGGCGCTGAGCCTGCTCACCGTCCGGATGTGGCGCCTCGACGAGCCCTACTCGATGCACTTCGACGAGGTCTACCACCCGCGTACGGCGACCGAGTTCCTGCAGGACTGGCGCTACGGGTTGCCGCACAGCATCTATGAGTGGACCCATCCGCACATGGCCAAGTACGCGATGGCGCTGGGGCTGGTGGCGTTGGGCGAGGACCATGTCACGGCGACGGGCCAGCTCGGCGTGGCCGTCACGGCGGCGGAGATCGAGCGGCGCCGCGACGACGGCCTCGACGGCACGCGGATCGAGGGCGACCGGCTCTGGATCGCTACCGGCAGCGAGGTCCGGGCCTACGACCTCGCGACCCGCGAGCTCTCCGCCATCCTCGACCTGCCCGACGCGGTCGCGCTGGCGTACGACGACGCGACCCACGTCCTGTACGTCGGTACCCGCGGGGGCGAGATCCGGATCGTCGACACCGTCGAGCTGGACCTGGAGCGAAACCGCGGGCTGCAGCAGGTCGAGTCGCTGGCCTACATGACGGTCGAGCCCGGCCTCGATCGCCTGTTCCTCACCCGCGACGGCGAGCGCCTGCTGGCGACCCTGCAGCCGGGGACGGGCACGGACGATCCGTCGGCCACGCCGATCGTCTTCGTGGACGCGCCGGCCGCGCTGGAGGTCACCCGGATCGAGCTCGCAGGGATTGCCCAGATCACCGACAGCCTCGAGGGCCGGATCTATGTCGCGACGGACGACGGCGTCGCGGTCATCGATCCGGTCGACGGCGAGGTCAACGAGGTCATCGACGTCGGCGGGCCCGCCCGCGGGATCGTCGGGATCTCGGACATCCAGGACGACCCCATCTACGTGTCGATCGCCACGCCGGATGGCCCGCGCGTGAAGACCCTCGTCGCCAAGACCGGCGAAGACCCCCGAATCGTCGAAACCGTCACTCTCCCCGGCGAGGCCGCCGGGCGCGCCTTCTTCGATGTCGCCACGCGGATGGTCCACGTCGAGGGCACGACCCCGACGGAGCACGGCGGCCTCGGCGGCGGCGGCCCTCCCGGCGTTCCGACCGTCTACGTGATCGAGCCCCACGCCAACGCGGTCTACGCGGACGCCCGCCTGCCCTTCGCGCCCGCGGCGGTCGTCATGGACGAGAACCAGCAGTACCCCTCGGGCGACCGGCAGCAGCTCCTCGCCATCGATGCCGGCGGCCAAGTCGCCTCCGTGCCGATCGGGCGGCACGCCTACGCCTGGCGGGCGCCGGGCGTCGTCGCCGGGGTGCTGATGGCGTTGTTCCTGTACGTCCTGGCGCGGCTGTTGTTCCGTCGCCGGAGCGTCGCCGTCTTGCTCGGGCTCATCGTGCTCGTGGACGGGATGCTGTTCGTCCAGAGCCGGATCGGGATGAACGACTCGTACGTTGGTCTCGGGATCATCGGCGCGTACACGATCTTCGCGGCGCTGTGGCTGCGACCCGGCGACACGAAGCGTCACTGGCTGGCGTTCGCGCTCGGAATCCCGATCATCGGGCTGTTCCTGGGATTCGCGCTGGCGGCGAAGTGGGTGGCCGCATTCGCGATCGGGGGCCTGGGCCTGCTGGTGCTCGCCCGGAGCGCCCTCGGGCGACTGCTGCTGATCGGCGGGCTGATCCTCCTGACGACCGTCCTGGGCTACATCGCGATCTCGGTGCCGGAGGGCAGCACCGGCGGCAACTACCTGTTCTTCGGGATCATGATCGGGCTCCTCCTGATCGCGGTGATCGCGAACGTCGTCCACCCGATCGCCTGGACCTGGGACGAGACCCGGTTCGCGGTCGGCGCGCCCGCGGCCGCCGGCCTCCTCGTGATCCTCTACGGGCTGTCGCGAGGCGATGCGGCGGGACCCATCGAGCTCGGGCCCGTGTCGTTCACGCCGATCGAGCTCGGCATGCTCGGGATCGGGCTCGGGGCGATCGTCTGGGGTGCGTTCCTGGCCGCCGGACGATTCGGCTTCGGGCCGCTTGCTGCGCTCCCGGCTCCGGACGACCCGACCGCGGTCCTCGAGGCGCCGGCGGAGCCCGCCCGCGGCTGGCTTCGCCTGGGCGCCGGTTTCGGGCTGCCGATGGTCTGGATGGCCGCCGGGCTGCTCGTCATCCCGATCGGGCTCTACGTCGTGTCGTATGTGCCGTGGGCATTCGTCAGCAACCACCAGCTGTTCACGGGCTGGCCCGTGGGCCACGACAACGGCCAGACCCTCGTCGACCTCACCGTCTCGATGTACAACTACCACAACGACCTGCCCAACCCGCACGCGGCCTCATCGCCATGGTGGGCCTGGGCCCTCGACCTCAAGCCGGTCTGGTTCTACGAGCAGGGCTTCGCCGGCTCGACCTCGGCCTCGATCTACGACGCCGGCAACCTCGTAGCCTGGTGGCTGGCCATCCCCGGGATGGCGTTCGTCGCGTGGCAGGCCTTCCGGCGTCGAAGCCCGGCGCTCGCGCTCATCGCGATCGCGTTCGCCTGCCAGTGGGTCTCGTGGGCCCGGATCGACCGTGCCGCGTTCCAGTACCACTACTACACGGCCCTGCCGTTCCTGTTCCTGGCGCTGGCCTATTTCCTCGCCGAGCTGTGGCACGGGACGTCGCGCCGGATCTGGCTGCTCGCGCGCCTCTCGGCCGGCGTCGCCGTGCTGGGGCCGTTCCTGCTGTGGCTCCTCCACCGGCCGCTCTGCGCGATCGTCCGCGTCCAGGACGTCAACCCCGGCTCCGCGGCCTGCCCGACGCTGATCCCCGCCGTGGACGTGACGCCGCGCGCCGTGGCCCTCGCGATCGTCATGGGGATCGGCGTCCTGCTCCTGCTCCGCGAGCTGCTCGCCGTCACCGAGGAGGACGAGCCGGCCGAGCTCGAGGACGATCGCGCGGCCGGTGGCTGGCGCGGGGCGCTCGCGCGGCTCGGGCTGGGCGGCCGCTGGGTGACCTCGGCCGCGATCGCCGCCGTGACCGCTGTCGCGCTCCTGCTCGTGAACGCCTTGCTCGGCGATGTCGAGGGTTTCGGTATCGATGGCATCCCGGTCGAGCCGATCGCGGTCATCGTGCTCCTGGCGCTCTCGCCGGTCGCGGCGTACGTCGCCACGGCGCGAGATTCGCGACGGTTCGTCGCCGGCGCGGTCGGCGCGATGGCGTTCTGGTTCGTGCTCTGGTACCCGAACATCGCGGCGCTGCCGCTGCCGGTGGCGCTCCACAACGCCTACCAGGGCTTCCTGCCGACGTACCTCTACCCGTTCCAGTTCTCGGTGAGCAACTCGGGGGGCTCGCCGCCGTCGCTGTTCGCGATCGGGCCGGCGATCATGCTGGTCTCCCTGCTGTTCATGAGCGCGGTCGTGGCGTACAGCGCCTGGTCGTGGCGGATCGCGATCGCCGAGCGCCGGCGCGACCGGCTGGCCGCGCAGAGCGAGCCGCCGCCAGCGGCGGCCGGAGCGGACTAGGCGACCGGCTCCAGCTCCGGAGCGTTCGGGGAGGACCCCGCGGCCGTCCCAGGCACCGGGCGAGGCGAGGGCGGGATCGCCGCGTGGAAGCCCTCCGGCAGGCGGCCTTGGGCCGCGAGGCGCCGGATCACGAAGCCGTAGTAGTCGTCGACCTTCGCGGTCACCCGCTCCCAGCTGAACTCCTCGGCGCGCTCCAGGCCGGATCGCGCCATCGACCCCCGGAGCTCGTCGTCACCGAGGAGCTTGGCCAGCGCACCGGCGAGCTCCTTGGGCTTCCCGGGCGGTACGAGCAGCCCCTGCTGGCCGCGCTGGAGCACGCCCTTGTAGCCGTGGATGTCGCTGGCCACGATCGCGGTGCCGGCGGCCATCGCCTCGAGCAGGACGATCCCGAACGATTCGCGTCCCGTCGCGGGCGAGCAGTAGACGTCGGCCGTCTTGAACAGCGCGTCCCGCTCCTCGTCGCTGACCCGGCCCAGGAACTCCACGCCACCGAGCTTGCGGGTCGCGAGGTAGCGTCTGGCCTCCTTGGCCTGTGGGCCGCCACCGACGACCAGGAGCCGGCAGTTGCAACCGGTCTTGCGCAGGATCCGGTAGGCCTTGAGGAGGTGCAGGAGGCCCTTGCGCGGCTCGAACCGCCCGACGAACAGGATGTTCTTCGTCCCGTCCTGCCACTTGGCGATGGGCACGGCCCGGTCGAACCGGCCGATGTCGACGCCGTTGGGGATGACCTTGTAGTCGCCCGGGAAGAAGCGGTCGATGAAGTGCCGGGCCACTGCCGAGACGGCGATCCGGCCATGGACCCGACCGATCGACGGCCGCATCAGGCGTGACCCGATCTGGTACGCCGGCGAGAAGCCGCCGAAGGCGTGGAAGGTCGCCACGTTGACGCTGTTGCTGAGCCCCAGCACGACGAGCGACAGGAACGGCACGAACGGCTCGTGGAAGTGGAGCAGGTCGAACTGCTCACGCTCGAGGACGTCGCGAACCTGCGACAGGAAGCGCGGCGAGACCGTGATGGTCCCGACGGAGCCGTTCGCGGGCATCGAGAAGCCCCGTCCGATCCGGATGACGTCGCCCTCGGAGGCCCGCTGGAGGCCGTGGCTGCTGCTGATGATCCGGACGTCGTGGCCTCGCAGCCGGAGGTTCTCGTAGAGATACCGGACGTGCTGGTTCACGCCGCCGGGCAGCGGATAGATGTACGGCGTGACGAGCCCGATCTTCAACGGTCCGCCTCCGCGGGCCGCGCACCCTCGCCCAGGCCGGAGCCGCGGCGGGTCGCGAGAAGTCCGGCCTGGTCGGCGCCGAGCTCGCCGCCGTCGCGCGGATAGCCCAGGTCGCGGCCTTCGCCGTCCCGCAGGAGCCGGCGCCCGAGGTTCGCGCGGGCATCGCGCCCGTACTTCCGGAGCTGCTTGCCGAAAGTCCCGACCTGCTGGCCCGCGGGGTGGAACGTGCCGTGCTGCTGCGTGGTCCGGCCCTGGATGGCGGCCCGGAGGGCGTCTCCATCCCGGCCAGGGAACGTCGTGTAGCCGATCCCGATGCCGTCGAGATCGTGGGCGTCGGAGTTGCCGACACGGGCGAGCCCGTGTTCCTCGGCGAAGCGAACGACGCGGGCGTGCCACGGCTTCCCGAGCGTGGTCGGATTGAAGGCCTCGATGCCGTCCGGCCGGAACCGCGGCTCGTCCGCGAGGAGCCGCCGCAGGACGAAGCCCTGGGCGCAGAGCGGGTAGGGCACGAGCGGGTGCGCGGGGATCGCGAGCCCACCCTGATCATGGATCGAGGCGATGGTCGAGCCCAGCGTCCGGAAGGGCTTCACCGGCTCCTCGATCCAGAGCGCCAGCAGGTGGCCGCCGAGGGTCGTCACCTCTTCGCCGACGACGACCTCGAACGACAGGCCGCGGTCGCGGGCCATCGCGCGCCCGGCGAGGGCGGCGTCGATGCGCTCGTGGTCCGTGATGGCAATCACGTCGAGCTCCGTGTTGCGCTCGACGTGATCGAGAATCTCGACGACGCCCGCGGTGCCGTCGGAGGCGAGCGTATGGATGTGGAGGTCGGCGCGGCCGGGTCGGTCGGTCATCCGGCAGCCCCACTCGACGACGCGGCTACATCCGAGGGCGACGCCGCTTCGAGGGTGGCGGCAGCGGCTGCCGCGGTCGCCCGTCGCGGCGACCGCGCGGGCGAGCCCTCGAGATCCGGCCAGATCGGGTGGAAGACGGCGAGCCACTGCTCCGGCGCGGCGGCGATGTGGCGCTCGAACGCGCGGGCGGCGTCCTCGAGCCACGCCGTGACCCGTTCGCGCCTGGTGCCCTCCGCACGGAACGGGATGGCCTCGGAGCGGCCGTGGTACACGCCGCGCTCGTCGCGCCAGACGCCGAAGACGTGGGGCGTGACGCCCGTCTCGAGGGCCAGCAGCGCCGGGCCCGCCGCCAGGGGCGCCGGGGCGCCGAAGAAGTCGGTCTCGATGCCGCCGCCGGTGATGTCGCGATCGCCCAGGAGCCCGACCGTCTCGCCGCGCTCCAGCGCCTCCCGCAGGGCCCGTTTCGCGCCCCCGAGCTCGATCAGCTCGAGGCCCAGCCGCTGCCGGGTCCTGACCATGTAGGCCTGGAGATCCGGATCCGCGAGGGTCTCGGAGGGCACGACCGACGGGCGTCCGGAGCGGTAGGCGGCGATCAGCGCCGGCAGCTCGAACCAACCAAGGTGCATCCCGACGAACAGCTTCCCGCCCGGCGCGGCGAGGATCGCGTCGACTTCGGCGGCGTTCTCGACGACGAGCCAGCGATCCAGGTAGGTGCGATCGACGATCGGGGTTCGCGCGAGCTGGACGTAGTAGCGGGCGGAGTTGCGGAACGCCGCGCGCACGAGCCGCGAGAGGGCTCGTGGGTCCGAGGCGGCCGCGCGGGCGGCCTCGGGCCCCAGGTCGTGCGCGGCCAGCC
>JBKKDM010000203.1:0-12777 GCA_046707905.1 Candidatus Limnocylindrales bacterium | reverse complement strand
TTCCAGATCATGATCGATGGCCCGGAAGGGGCTGGCTTCGACTACACCGTCGGCCAGGTCCAGCAGGTCGAGAAGATCGTGTCGGGCTTCGTCGGTGAAGACCAGCCGATCGTGCGCGCCAACCTCGAACCCATCGTCCTTGCGGGCTCAACCCCGGGCGGCCAGCTGATGCTGACCAGCGACGTCGAGAACTACCCGGGCTTCCCCGACGGCATCCAGGGCCCCGAGCTGATGGCCCTGTTCCGGGCCCAGGCAGAGCGCTTCGGGACGCAGATCGTCGACGTCGACATCGACCGGGTCGATCTGTCGCAGCGGCCCTTCCGGATCTGGGCCCGCGGCGTCGAGTACAAGGGCGAGGCGGTCATCGTCGCGACCGGGGCGTCGGCTATGTGGCTGGGCCTCGAGAGCGAGACGCGGCTCCGTGGCCGCGGCGTCTCCGCCTGCGCGACCTGCGACGGCTTCTTCTTCCGTGACAAGGAGATCGCCGTGGTCGGTGGCGGCGACACGGCGTTCGAGGAGGCCAGCTACCTCACGCGCTTCGCCTCCAAGGTCCACATGCTCCACCGCCGCGACGAGTTCCGGGCCAGCCGGATCATGATCGACCGCGCACGCCAGAATCCCAAGATCGAGATCCACACCAACACGGCCGTCGAGGAGGTCCTCGGCGAAGAGAAGGTTTCCGGGCTTCGGCTCAGCGACGTGGAGACCGGCAAGGAGCGGGTCATGCCCGCCGACGGCCTGTTCGTCGCGATCGGCCACCGACCGAACACCGAGGCGTTCCGGGACTGGCTCGAGTTCGACGCCAAGGGCTACCTCGTCGTCCGGGACCACACCAACTCCGAGATCGAAGGTGTGTTCATCGCCGGAGACGTCCACGACCACCGGTACCGCCAGGCGGTCACGGCGGCAGGTGACGGATGCATGGCCGCCATCGACGCCGAGCGCTGGCTCGAGTCGCAGGGCATCACCGAAGCCAACACGCTGACCGCTTGGTAGCGCCCGGCACGGCGGCGCCGCGATGAGCTTTCCCGGGCGCGGGCCTGGCGCGCGCCTGATGGGCCAGGGCGAGATCAAGCCTGTCCCGCGCGAGCGGCGCGGCCACACGATCCGGCGGATCGTGGCGTTCTTCGGGCCGTACAAGCGCCAGGTCGGGGTCGTCCTCGTCGCGATCCTGTTCACGAGCCTCATCGGCCTCGTCAACCCGATCCTGCTGAAGCTCCTGATCGACATCGCGATCCCGGAGCGCGACTGGGGCCTCCTCAACCTCTTCGTCGGCCTGATGATCGTGCTGCCGATCGTCTCGGGCCTGGTCGGGGTGGGCCAGAGCTACCTCAACAACGTCATCGGCCAGAGCGTCATGCAGGACCTCCGGACGGCGCTCTACGCCCATCTCCAGAAGATGCCGCTGCGGTTCTTCACGGAGACCAAGACCGGCGAGATCCAGAGCCGCCTCGCGAACGACGTCGGCGGCGTCCAGTCCGTGGTCACCGATACCGCGGCGTCCCTGACCTCGAACATCGCGATCGCCCTCAGCACGATCGTGGCGATGTTCATCATCGACTGGCGCCTGACCTTCCTGAGCCTCGGCCTGCTGCCGTTCTTCATGTACCTCACGTATCGCGTCGGGAAGGTCAACCGGGAGGTCCGCGGCGAGACGCAGAAGTCGCTGGCCGAGATGTCCGCGGCGACCGAGGAGACGCTGTCGGTCTCGGGCATGCTCCTGTCGAAGACCTTCGGGCAGCAGCAGACGGCGATCAACAAGTTCAGCAAGCTGAACCGCCAGCTCGCGGCCCTGCAGGTCCGGCAGGCGATGGTCGGGCGCTGGTTCTTCATGATCATCGGCACGATCTTCTCGATCACGCCGGCCTTCGTGTACTGGCTCGCGGGCTACCTGGCGATCCAGAACGATCCGACGGCCCCCACGATCGGGGACATCGTGGCCTTCACGACGCTCCAGTCGCGGCTCTTCTTCCCGCTCGGCCAGCTGCTCAACGTCCAGGTCGAGATCCAGGGCGCGCTGGCCCTCTTCGATCGGATCTTCGAGTACCTGGAGCTCGACCCGGTGATCGTGGACGCGCCAGACGCGGTCGATCTCGCCGCGCAGCCGGTCGCCGGTCGGATCCGCTTCAGGGACGTGTCGTTCACCTACCCGACCGCACCGCCGCGCAAAACGCCGGACGAGCACCCCGCCGACGACGAGGCGGCGGTCGCCGCAGAGGCGGCGCTGGCAGCGGAGCCCGCCCTCGGCGCGGAACCGGCTCTCGCGGAAGCCCTCGCCGCCGATGGCGTGGCCCCTCGGGCACCGATCGCGGAACCGCTGCCGTTCGGCCTTCGCGACATCGACTTCGAGGCCCAACCCGGCGACCTGGTCGCCCTCGTCGGGCCGTCGGGCTCGGGCAAGACCACCACGACCTACCTCGTGCCTCGCCTCTACGACGTCGAATCGGGGGCGGTCGAGATCGACGGCACGGACGTCCGCAAGCTGACCCTGGTCTCGCTGGGGCGGGTCATCGGGTTCGTGACGCAGGAGACGTACCTGTTCCACGACACCGTGCGGGCCAACATCCTCTACGCCAAGCCGGAGGCGTCGCAGGGCGAGCTCGAGGCGGCCGCCCAGGCCGCCGCCATCCACGATCGAGTGATGGAGCTGCCGCAGGGGTACGACACGATCGTCGGCGAGCGCGGCTACAAGCTCTCCGGGGGCGAGAAGCAGCGGATTGCCATCGCGCGGGTGCTGCTCAAGGACCCGCGAATCCTGATCCTCGACGAGGCGACCTCGGCCCTCGACACGGTCAGCGAGCGGCTGATCCAGCGGGCGCTCGAGCAGCTGGAGCGGGGCCGCACGACGATCGCGATCGCCCACCGCCTTTCGACCATCCTCCGGGCCGACCAGATCCTGGTTTACGACTCAGGCCGGATCGTGGAGCGCGGCACCCACGCCTCGCTGCTGGAGCAGGGCGGCCTGTACGCGAGGCTCTACCAGGAGCAGTTCGCCGCGGGCGACCATGGCGAGGCACGGTTCCGGGAACCCGAGGCGGTGATCTCGTGAGCCGTAAACGAACGGCGACGCTCGTCCACGAGGGCGGGATGCGCTTCGTGGCCACGACCGGCACGACGCGGACGATCGTCCACGGCGACGACCACGCCGCCAATGAGCTCAGTCCGGTCGAGACGCTGGTCGTGAACCTCGGGGCCTGCAGCGCGATGGACGTCGTCAGCATCGCCGCCAAGAAGCGCCAGCAGATCACCCGCTACCAGGTCCACGTCGACGGCACCCAGCGGGACGAGTACCCCCAGATCCTGACCAGCATCACCGTGACCCACGAGGTCGAGGGTCCGAAGGTCGAGGTCGCGGCCATCCGTCGCGCGATCGAGCTCTCGGCGCTGAAGTACTGCCCGGTCAGTGCGATGCTGTCAGCCGGCGCGACCCGGATCCACCACCGGTTCATGATCCGCAACACCGGCCCCGAGCCCTTCGAAATGGAGGGCGAGGCCGCCGTCACCGATCCGTTCCGCCGACCAGACCCGATCCGCTAACGGAGAGCTGCCCGTGTCGCATCCTGTTCGCCGCGCCGTCGTTCCGATCCTCGCCCTGCTCGCCGCCGCCGCGCTGGCAGCCTGCGGTGGCGCGCCCGCGAGCGTCGCTCCCGCAACGCCGCTTCCGAGTGGCGCGATGGCGGTCGAGGCCAAGGAGTACGAGTTCGTGCCGGCGACGCTCACCGTGGCAGCCGGGACGGTGACGTTCTCCGTGCGCAACAGCGGGAGCCAGGAGCACCAGCTCGAGATCTACAACGGCGAGACCCGGGTCGACGGTATCGACAGCCTCCTCGCCGGCGCCACAAAGGACCTGCGCGTGAATCTGCAGCCTGGCGCCTACACCCTCATCTGCAAGCTCAACGGCCACGACCAGCTGGGGATGAAGGGCACGCTCACGGTCACTGGCACCTAGTCGGCGAAGGGCAGCCGGACCAGTCGCGGCGGCTGCGACGCCGCCATTCCTGTCAGCGATCGATCCCCTGGTTCAGTGGGTGTCGGAGGCAATCGCGGCGCCTTCGGCCACTTTCTTTCTTCGCAGAGATGAATCTGGGGCCGAAGGCCTGGCCGCCGGCCTGTTGGCGCTTCTTCGGACCCACATCCATTCCTGGCAGAGGTCCACCGAGCGTCGAAGACTCGATCGAACGCCGATCCACGTCGCTTCGCGCCGGAGTCATTCCTGGCACGGATGGGATCGGCCGATGCCCTGCTCGCCGTGACTCAACCGGCGGAGAGCGTCACCCGGCTCTCGGTCGCGCGCAGGTGGGCGTAGCCAGGCTTCACGACCTCGTTGATGATCCGGAGCCGTTCGTCGAATGGCGCAAAGGCCGACTTCATCGCATTGATCGTCAGCCACTCCATCTCGCCGAGCCCGAGTCCGAACGCCTCGTCCATGGCCTTGAGCTCGCTCGAGACCGAGACGTTCGACATGAGCCGGTTGTCCGTGTTCAACGTCACCCGGAAGCGGAGCTTTCGGAGGAGATCGATCGGGTGCTCATCGAACGATCCGACCGCGCCGGAGTGGACGTTCGACGTCGGGCACATCTCGAGAGGGACGCGCCGGTCGCGAACGAACGCCGCCAGCCGACCGAGCTCGTACGTGCCGTCATCGAGGCGCTTGATGTCGTCGACGATCCGGACGCCGTGGCCCAGGCGCTCGGCGCCGCAGAACTGCAGCGCCTCCCAGATCGAGGGCAGCCCGAAGCCCTCCCCGGCGTGGATCGTGATGTGGAAGTTCTCCTGGCGGACCTTGTCGAAGGCCTCGAGGTGGCGCGTCGGTCGGTAGCCGGCCTCGGGGCCGGCGATGTCGAAGCCCACGACGCCGGCGTCGCGCCATCGGATCGCGCACTCGGCGACCTCCACGGAGCGCGCGGCCTGGCGCATCGCGGTGACGAGGACCTTCATGACGATCGGATGCCCGGCCCCGGCGGCGCGCTGGCTGCCGAGCCGGAAGCCCTCGAGGTTTGCCTCCACGACTTCGTCGAGCGTCAAGCCCTGCTCGGTCGAGAGCTCCGGGGCGTAGCGCACCTCGGCGTAGGCGACGCCGTCGGCGGCGAGGTCCTCGGCGCACTCCGCGGCGACGCGGATGATGGCGTCGCGCTCCTGGAGCACGCCCACGGTGTGCTCGAAGGTTTCCAAGTACAGCTCGAGGGACTTGCGATCCGCGCCGCGCCGGATCCATGCGGCCAGCTCGTCGACGTCGGTCGTCGGCAGGCCGCCATACCCGAACTCGCGAGCGAGGTCGACCACGGTCCCCGGTCGCAGCCCGCCGTCAAGGTGATCGTGGAGTAGCGCCTTGGGCGCCTGACGGATGGTCTCGAGGGTCAGCATTCGCGCGATGGTAGTCCGCACCCGGACCGCCGGGGCGTTCAAAGGGTTGGGCCGGCCCGCTGCTGGAACCGGCCGCGGGTGGACGAGCCGGTGGCTCCCCCAGTTCAGACCTCAGCGCTGATCTCGTAGACCTGCGGCGTGGGGTGGCCAGCGCGCTCGTGGACGCGCATCACTGCCTCCTTCGACGGGCCGGTGACCAGGCAGAAGACCTTGCCCGACTCGGCGTCGAGCCAGGCCTGCTCGTAGACCACGCCCTCGGCGTCCTGAAGCGCGAGGTCGCGGTTGTGAGCCTCCGCGAGCTGCTCGCCAGTGACCCCGACGAACCCGTCGTGCACGTCCATGAACTTCGCCACGTCGATCTCCTCGAATGCACATAGCGGCGCGGCGCACCGCCGGTGCGACAGTATCTCGCGGCGCCGACTGTCTCGGTGCGAGTCCTGAAACGCAGTTGGGAGGTGCGAAATCAGCGCGTGCGCCGGTGGGACGAGGCGGTGGCAAACGGCGCGATCCGGATCGATGCAGCCGGCGCGTCCATGGGAGCTGATCGCCGCGACGTGACGTTCCCGGGTCCAGGGCAGCGAGCGCAAGTGGCTGGCGACGCTTCTGGTCCTGGCCATTGGCACAGTCCGCTAGGCCAAGCCGCGATACAATCCGGCGATGATCGCCCGCCCCACCCGCACCGACTGGCTCATCCTCCCGGCCCTCGGGATCATGTGGGGCACGAGCTACGCCTTCATCAAGGTGGGCGTGGAGGTCCTCCCGACGTTCACCTTGATCGCCACGCGCCTGGCGATCGGGCTGGCGCTGCTGGTGACCGTGGTCGCAATCGCGCGCGAACCTCTGCCGCGGAGCCCGCGGATCTACTTCCACCTCGCCGTGATGGCCGCAATCAACATCGTGATCCCGTTCACGCTGATCACCTGGGCCGAGGTGACCGTCGACTCGAACATCGCCGCGATCCTCAACGGCGCGGTACCGCTGATCGTGATCGTCCTGGCCGCCATGACGTTCCACGACGAGCCCATCACCCTCAACCGACTCGTCGGCGTGCTCGTCGGCTACGTCGGCGTGATCGTGCTGGTCTTCCCCGGACTCGTGGCCGCGGCGGGCGGGAGCGAGTTCACGGGCGAGGTCGCGCTCCTCGGGTCGACGGTCGCCTACGCGATCGGCGCGGTCTACTCGCGCCGCAACATCAAGGGCCTCCGTCCGATGATCCCCGCCGTGTTCCAGGTCGGGTTCGCGTTCGTGATCGTCTCCGTCCTGGCGCTCGCCACCGAGAACCCCTTCGCCGTGCAGTGGAACGCCGGAGCCGTCATCGCGGTGGTCTGGCTCGGGTTGCTGGGGTCCGGCGTGGCGTACCTGCTGATGTTCCGGCTGCTCTCGCGGATCGGGGCGACCGCGACGTCGCAGCTTGCCTATCTCCTGCCGGTCGTCGGGATCATCACCGGCGCGGTGATGCTCGGCGAGGCCGTCGATGCTCGAATCCTGGTTGGCACCGGCCTGATCCTGGGCGGCGTGGCCCTCGTCGGCAGCAAGTTCGGGGAGCGTCGGATCTGGGGCCGGCGTCCGGCTCCGGGCTCCGAGGCGGCGGGCAAGCCGGCCGCCTGAGCCGGGCAGTCGAGCGGTCGCGCGGTCGCTCGGTCGGGCGGCCCTAGCGCGCCACCGCGAGGAGGATCGCGCCGAGCACGACCAGGCCCGCCGCGGCGATCTTCGTCGTGGCGTCCCGCCGACCGGCGGATTCCTTGAGCCGGATCGCGCCCCAGGCCGCCGCGAGGACGATCCCCGACTCGCGCAGCGGCGCAACCGTGGCGAGCGGGGCGAACGAGTACGCCAGCAGCACGAGCAGGTAGGCGCCGAGCGAGAGGACGCCCGCGATCGCGTCGCGGGCCAGACCGCCGAATCTCGCCCCGCTGCCGCTCGCCGCCGCGGTGTCGCCGCTCAGCGGGGTTGCTCGCACCGGCGCCGGCGCCAGGAGCCCGAGGCGGCGCCCGCAGATGACCGCGGTCGCGGTCAGGATCGTCGCGACCACCGCGAGGATCGAGCCGTAGATCCAGGGCTCCGTCTCGCGAACCCCGAGCCGATCCACCGCCGAGTACGCCGCGATCGAGGCACCGGTCGCCAGCGCGAACCCGATCGCGCCGCGGTGGGCCGCGCCGGCGGCCCGGAACGCCTGCCACGGCTGGGCCACGAGCAGGATGCCGACGAGCAGGCAGCCGACGCCGACCAGCGCCAGCGGCGCCAGGCGCTCCTGGAGCAGAACGATTCCGATGACTACCGCGAGCAGGGGTGCGCTCCCGCGCGCGAGCGGGTAGACGAGCGAGAGCGGTCCGCGACGGTAGGCGGATGCGAGCAGCACGAAGTACGCCGCCTCGAGGAATCCCGAGACGATGGCGAGCCCGATCGCGGCGGGCGGGATCGCCGGCGCGCCGATCGACAGGTAGGCGACGATCCCGAAGGGCAGCAGGACCGCGGTCCCGATCGCCTGGAGCCGCATCGCCGTCGAGAGCGTGTCGCCCGACGTCTTGAGGATGACGTTCCAGCCGGCGTGCAGGACCGCTGCCACGAGGACGAGGGCGATGGCGAGCGTCGACACGCCGGAAGCCTAGGTGGCGCGCGCGGCGCCTATCGCCCGATGTCGCGCCGGTGCATCCCGATCGCGCAGAGCGAGATCCCGCCAAGGGCGAAGGCCGCGCAGATGGCCATCCCGGGCCAGTCGAATTGGCCGAGGATCGGCTGCCCAAGGTGCCGGTTCAGGGCGAGGTCGAGGATCTCCTCCGGGAACCGCACGATGGTGCCGATCAGGTCCCACAGGAAGAAGGTCAACCCGAGGCCGAGCGTCACCGGCGCTGCGAGGCTCGGCCGGACCAGCC
Organism: Candidatus Limnocylindrales bacterium; assembly: GCA_046707905.1. Taxonomy (GTDB): domain Bacteria; phylum Chloroflexota; class Limnocylindria; order Limnocylindrales; family CSP1-4; genus UBA5189. The sequence continues at coordinate 4,543 of JBKKDM010000203.1, read as the reverse complement.
CACCGGCCGCGAGGCCGATACCCGCGAGCGCCATCGCGTACAGCCCCAGGACAGCGACCCCGGCAGCCAACGTCGCCAGGTCACGGGTTGCCGCCTGCGTCGACGCACCGGCGATGACACCCGCCGTCATCAGCGCGACGATGATCGCAACACCGACCATCACGGCGAAGCTGCTCCGAATCGCCCACTCGGCCCTCGACATCGGCGCCGAAAGGATCAGCTCCAGCCGGCGCTCGCCCTCGTCGGACGCCCAGCCACCCACCAGGACCGCGGTCGCGATGCTGACGACGAGGATGGCTTCAGAGAAGAAGGCCAGCTGGAGGAAGCCCCCCGCCGACAGGATGTCGGCGTTCGGAAAGAAGCGCTGGATCAGGTCCACGATCTGGGGAATCGACCTGAGCGTGTTGACGAACTCGTCGACCGACATCGCGATGATCAACCCGAACAGACCAAGGGCGGCGCCCCAGAAGACGGACGCCGGCAGGCGCTCGCCGAGGGCGCGGCTGAACGGCCCCGCCAGGAAGATCGGGAGCGTCGGCAGCCGGACGGCGCCGCCGGTCGGCACCAGCAGGTCGCGGCGCACGAACGGGGCCACCCCAATGACGACCAGCCCCAGGGCGATCGCGGCCACGATCGCCACCGACGGCCAGTCCCAGGCGCCCGCGATGGGCCGATGTCCGGCGGTGATCGAGAAGTACGAGAGCGGCTCGAGCGGCTGGAGCGCCGAGACGGTCGACGAGTAGCCGTTGACGATGAAGCTCGCAAACAGCGTGACGCCGCCGATGGCGAGGCCTCCACCACGACCGAAGAAGGGCGCGACCGCGAACCCGATCGCGCCGGGGACGATCGCCACGATGTAGAGCCAGGCCGCGTGCGCCAGGACGGCATCGAATCCGACCTCGTCTCCCGGCAGGGTCCCGAACACCTTGACGGCCGCGAACGTCCCGATTGCGAACAGCACGATCGCCACGGCCAGGGCGACGAGGAAGCCGCCGAGCTTCTGGACCGCGATTCGCATCCGGCTCCGAGGCGTGGTCGCAAGGAGGTCGAGGCTGCCCCGCGCGAGCTCGCCGGCCAGGAGCCCGGACATCGCCACGACCGTCCAGATCCCCAGGATGATCGGCAGGAAGTTGATCGTTCGCCACGACAGGAAGCCCCCGAGACGCTCGATCGAGATCATCTCGCCGAGCATCCCCTGGAAGATCGCCGGGAGGCTTCCGAGCTGGGCAGCGACCGCGGTGCGCTTGGCGACGGTGTCGAACTCGGCGGCGAGCGCCGCGGCCGTCACGATCACGATCAGCGCCGTGATGACGCCGACGACGAGCGCCGCGCGGCGGCTGTCGCGGAAGGTCTTGCCGAAGATCGAGCCCAGGCCAAACAGCCGGGCCCCGAGGCCCGGTGGCGTCAGGGCGACCGATCGCGACGCTGCGCCCGTTTGCGCGGCGCTGCTCATCGAGCCGGCCCGGCGAGCTCCGTCGGCTCCACCGGCTCGGATCGGCTCGCGTATTCGGACAGGAAGACCTCCTCGAGCGACGGCTCGCGGCTCACGAAGTCGACCAGGTCGTACTGGCCGGCGAGTCGCACCACCGGCGCGATCGGACCCGTGACGAGCATCCGGATCGTCCGGCCCTCGGAGGCGAGATTCGCCACTCCCTCGATGGCCTGGAACGGCGCCGGATCGATCGGCGCGCCGAACCGCAGCTCGACCTCGTGTGCCGCGAGGGACCGCACGCCCTCGACGGTGTCGGTGCGGACGATCCTGCCGTCGCGGATGATGGCAACGCGGTCGCAGGTCCGCTCGACCTCGCTGATGATGTGCGAGCTCAGGAACAGCGTTCGGCCCTCGGCCCTGGCCTCGAAGACCAGCTCGTTGAACGACTGCTGGACGAGCGGGTCGAGCCCGGATGTCGGCTCGTCAAGGATCAGCAGCTCGGGCCGGTGCTGCAGCGCGACCACGAGCCCGACCTTCTGCTTGTTGCCCTTGGAATACTCACGGAAGCGGCGGCTCGGGTCGAGGTCCAGGCGCTCGACGAGCTGATCGACGTAGGCCTTGTCGAGACCGCCGCGAAGGTTCGCGAAGTAGCGGATCGTCTCCGCGCCGGTGAGGCGGTCGTAGAGGTTCCACTCGCCCGGCAGGTAGCCAATGCGGCGATGGATGGCGACCGGATCCACGGCGGCCTCGATCCCGAAGACCTTCGCCGTCCCCGACGTGGGTCGGATCAGGTCGAGCAGCACCCGGATCGTGGTCGTCTTGCCGGCCCCGTTGGGTCCGAGGAATCCGAAGACCTCGCCCTCGTTGACGACCAGGTCGACATCGACGATGCCCCGGTACTTGCCGTAGGACTTCGTCAGCGATTGCGTCTCGATGACCGGCGGCATCGCGTTCCTTCCTGGCGCCCGGTTGGCGCCGTCAGCTGGTCCGAAGGTTCAGTCAGGTCGAGGCCGAGCGATCCCGCGGACCGTCACGGATGCGGCTCGCGTTTCCATGGGTGCGTCGCCGACTCTCGCCACGCAACCCAACCGACGGGAAGATCGGCGATCTCGCGCAATCCGGGGTCGAGATCGAGTGCCGTACCCATCCCGATGACACGCCCTTCGTCCAGGTCCGCAGCCCTGCCGTCGAGAAATTGCCATCCGTCGTCGTCGATGTCGTGGGACACGTGCAGGATCGGAGCGCCTTCCAGGATCGAGCGAACCGTGATCGCCGCGACGTTCGGCGCCTGGTCGAACGGCCAGTCGGGATCCGGCTCGGTCATCGCGCCGACGAAGCGCTACAGCCCGATCGGGTGCCAGACGGTCTTCATCTCGAGGTACGCGGCGATCCACTCGGGCCGCTCGGAGGCGCGATCGTCGAGCCAGTCGAAGCGGGCGTCGGTGGCGCCCGCCGGTCGGCGGAGGACGCGCTTCACGCTGTCGGCGGCGGCGAGCTCCACGTCCACACGGAGGTCGTCCGGAACGCCCCAGACGTCGAGGGCATCGACGTCCTCATGGGCGGCCAGGATCGGCACGAGCTCCAGCTTGCGGCCGGTGATGACGTTGATCACGCCGGCGGGCACGTCGGAGGTCGCGAGGACCTCCGTCATCGAGATCGCGGGCAGTGGCCGGACCTCGGAGGCGAGGACGACCACGCTATTCCCGGCAACGAGCGGCGGCGCAAGCCGGCTGATCAGGCCCAGTAGCGAGGATCGCTCCGGCGCGATCACGCCGACGACGCCGGTCGCCTCCGGGATCGTGAAGTTGAAGTAGTCCGACGCCACGGGGTTCGACGACCCCAGGACCTGGGCGATCTTGTCGGCCCAGCCCGCGTACCAGACCCAGCGGTCGATCGCCCGGTCGACGACCTCTCGTGCGCGATCCGCGCGGAGACCCTCCGCCTGGGCGACCTCGGCGACGAACTGGTCGCGCCGGCCCTCCATCAGCTCGGCGACGCGATACAGCACCTGCCCGCGGTTCATCGCGGTCCGGTCGGCCCAGCCCTGCGCCGCGCCGCGAGCGGCCCGCACCGCGTCTCGGACATCCTTCCGCGACCCACGAACCGCGTTCGCCAGCGGCGTGCCGTCGGCCGCCGCCACGACGTACGACCGGCCCGACTCGGACCGTGGGAACTGGCCGCCGATGTAGAGCTTGTACGTCTTGCGGACTTCGACGCGCCCGGACCCTGCCACGACGGCCCTGGAGGGCGCCCGCGTGACCGCGCGAGTCTTGCCGTTCGAGCTTCCGTTCCCGGAGGATCGAGCCGCCACGTCAGCGATCCTCGAGCTTCACGTACGCGTGGAGCCCGTGCATGCCGCCCTCGCGCCCGAAGCCCGACTCCTTGTAGCCACCGAACGGCGACGTCGGGTCGAAGCGGTTGAACGTATTGGCCCAGACGACCCCGGCCTTCAGCTTCCGGACCATCCACAGGATCCGCGAGCCCTTCTCCGTCCAGACCCCCGCCGACAGGCCGTACGGCGTGTTGTTGGCTTTCTCGACCGCCTCGTCCGGGGTCCGGAACGTCAGCACCGACAGCACCGGCCCGAAGATCTCCTCCTTCGCGATCCGGTGGCTCTGCGCGACGCCGGTGAACAGCGTCGGGCGGAAGAAGTAGCCGCGGTCCGGCAGGTCGCATGCCGGCTGGTACAGCTCGGCGCCCTCGGCCACGCCGGCCGCCACGAGCTCGGTGATCTTCTCGAGCTGCTGCTTCGAGTTGATCGCGCCGACGTCGGTGTTCTTGTCGAGGGGGTCGCCGACCCGGATCGTCGATAGGCGGTCCTTGAGCTTCTCGATCAGCGCGCCCTCGACCGACTCCTGCACGAGCAGCCTCGAGCCCGCGCAGCAGACCTCGCCCTGGTTGAAGTAGATGCCGTTGACGATGCCCTCCACTGCCTGGTCGAGCGCCGCGTCCTCGAACACGATGTTCGCGGCCTTGCCGCCGAGCTCGAGCGTGAGAGCCTTGTTGGTACCCGCGGTCGCCTTGTGGATCAGCTTCCCGACCCCGGTCGAGCCGGTGAACGCGACCTTGTCGACGTCCGGGTGGCTCACGAGGTGCATCCCGATGTTCGAC
>JBKKDM010000202.1:0-3792 GCA_046707905.1 Candidatus Limnocylindrales bacterium | reverse complement strand
ACTTCGGCCATTTCGACGTTGCCGGAGATGCCGCCGGTGATGATGCCGACGCCGAGGTCTCCGGTGTTGAACCATTCGGTGAGTTTGGTGGGGCTGGCGCGGAGTGTCTGGTATTCCTTCCAGTTGCCGGCGGGGCGTTTGGTTCCGTCTGTCATGACGGGGACGACGGAGAGGCCGGCGGCGGCGAGTTCCTGGGCGGCTTCGAGGGTGCTCAACAGGCTGGTCCTTCGTTTAGGTCGTGTGGTGTGGTTCGGGGCTGGTGCATGCGCATCTTCGGGCGGCTTCGTCGTCGGTGTAGACGATGGCGCCGCAGCTGGACCATTTGTTGTCCTGGGTGCCGTGGTGGTGGCCGCAGGCTGGGCATCGCCGCATCATTGAGGCTTCCCTTCGGGGTCTAAGGTTTGGTCCCGATGCGCTCGGGTTTCTGGCCGACGGAGCGGAGGTGGTCGCGGTCGGACTGGGAGTAGTGCTCGTCCCAGTAATGGCGTTCCATGGCGTCGCTGGCTGCTGTGCTGTCGGGCTGCGTTTCGGTGTGTTTGCAGTACATGCAGTGCACGGTGATGGCGGCGCGGCGTGCGGCGCAGGCGGCTTCGCGGGTGCGGAGGGTGTCGTAGTTGGTGGTTACTGAGCGGCTCATGCTGTCATTCCTTTGAGGTGTGGGAGGGCGGCGCGGACGGCTGCGATGGCGTCGCCGCGGAGGTCGGCTAGTTCGTCTTCGGTGAGTTCGGTTTCGTATCCGCCGGCCAGGGCTGATGTGGCGGCGTCGATGGCGGCGGGCGGGATGTCCATGTCCGCCTCCTCAAGTGCGCTGATGAGGAGGTGCTTGGCGAACGCGGCACGGACCGCCTCACCGGTGGCCGGGTTGGTGGGCCGGGTGTAGGTGTAGACGATCCAGGTGCAACCAGTGCAGGTGTGCTCGTTACCCTCGGTCCGGAGCTCGTGGTTGCTCATGCTGCTACTCCTAGGGATTCTGCGCCGATCATGATGAGGTCGCGGGACGACGGCGGCGTGACGGCGTTCCCGGATTGTTTGACCTGCTCGCGTTTGTTGCCGGTCATGATGTAGGTCTTGGGGAAGGCCATGCCCGCCATAATTTCGTGGGGTTCGAGCATCCGGAAGGTGCAGTCGTCCAGAGCTGGCGGCCGGACGCCCATGACGGCGTGGTGGGTGCCGCTGGCCGCGAACGTGTCCATGGGGTCATAGACGTCCTTGGGTGCGTTCTCCCCGCGGAGGGTGATCATGGCGTACCTGTCGACGGTGGTCAGGGTGCCGATCGGGGCTGTGACACGCTGCGGCTTGGATGAGCCGTAATACGGCATGAGCAGCGGCTCGTGCAGACCTCCGCCGACAAGGGTCCGCAACGGGCTATGAATGGTTGCTGCGCGGCTGGCGTCTGAGCCGGAGACGTTGTTGATAATCAGCGGCGGCATGGCCACTCCGTGCTCGATGCTTCCCGTCTGTGCGCGAAGGGCTTCGTCTGTAGTCCACACGCGGTAGTAGCCGCCACGGCCCGTGGCTGCCGAGTCGTACGTGTTGCCCTGGGCCTGGACCTGCAACGGGGCCCGCCCGAACTTGTCGAGGCCTGCCTGGATGCGTGCCATGGTCTTGGGCGAGAGCGGCTTGGTGCGGTCGCCGATGCGCTGCCCTTCGATGGACCAGTCGATGGCGTCTGCTGCGGGCAGCCAGCCGGGTTCGACGACATGGTTGCGGCAGGAGGTGTTGGGGCAGCGGAAGGTGTACTGGGCGCGGTAGCGGCCCCAGCGTTCGGCCTTCTTGAACACCTGGAGGGCGTCGATGACGCCGTGCTCGGGGCAGTGGGCCTTGGGGCGGAGCCGGTCGAAGTTCGGGGCCGGGTTGCCTTTCTTCCAGAAGACGACGTACATGCGGTCACGGGACTGGGGTGCGGGGAGCCCGCCAAGCTGGGCGTGCATGGAGTTCATGTAGACGATGTGGTGCTGGTAGCCGAGTGCGTGCATGCAGCCGAGCCACTGGTCGAAGAATAGCCAGCGGGCGGCGTCGACGACGTTCTCCGTGAAGATGAGTTTGTAGTCGTGTTCTTCGGCGTAGCGGACGACGTCCCACATGGTGGCGCGTGAGCGGTCGGCGGCTTCGTCAGTCTCGCCTCCGAACAGCATGCCCTGGTGGGTGACGCGCTTCCGGCCCTTGGCCACTGAGTGGTTGGTGCACGACGGCGAGGCCCAGAGGATGTCGGTGGTGGCGATCTTTCGGGGGTCGTACTGGGAGATGTCCTTTTCGATGTGGAGGGCGTCGGGGTGGTTGGTGTTGTGGGTTTCGATGGCGCGGGCCCAGTGGTTCATGGCGATGGCTACTTCCACGCCGGGGACCTGGGTCGCGCCGGTGCTGGATCCTCCGGCGCCGCAGAACATGTCGGTAAGAGTCAGCGAGGTCATGGCGCCAGCCTTTTGGATGACTGGTGGCAGGACTGGCAGAGGCCTTCGCGCTGCCGGAGGGTGGTGCCGGGGTAATCGGCAGCTTTGGATCCGGCGGGGCGCATGGGCCGGTGGCAACGGTTGCAGGTTCCCTTCGTGGGGAGCGGTGCGGTCAGGCGGGTGAGTGCAACTTCGTCCAGGCGGTCATGGCTGGGGACTTCGGCGGCGGTTATCAGCCTCTTCACGGCGAGCGGAGAAGCCGGGGCTGGGGTGCCGGTTTTGACGCCGAGCTTCTGGATTGCTGCCTTGTGCGCCCAGGCAATGGAGGCGTAGGTGGCGTTGACGCGCATGGGTTTGGCGTTGGCCTTGAGGAGTAGGTCGATGACCCACCCGTCGAGGGTCTTGTGCCGGCTTACCTTCGCCCGCGGGAACTTCCTGGTGGTGGTCATTGCTGTGACTCCCTGTAGTTGGTGGTTGAGATCGGATGGGTGGTGGGCCTGCCCGGATTCGAACCGAGTCCCGGTGCTTACTTCCGCAGGGGGAAATTGGTTTCAGCGGTGGGTTGCCTATCAGGCCCTTTGGCCGGTACAGCCCCAGACGCTTGGGTCGGGTTACGGGGCTGTACCAGTCATCGAGGTTGGCTAGCCCTTGTAGAGGTAGAGGTAGTTGCTGGCGTCCGCGAATTCGTGGACCTTTTCGGCGATCTCGGCGAACGCTTCGCGGCGGATCTGGTCCGCGTTCTGCAGCTTGAAGCCCAGCGCGAGGCGCTTGTCCTGCAGCCGGTACCGGAACGTCGCCGGCACCCGGTACGGTGCGCCGCCGCGGAACGGCGCCAGAGCGAGATCGAGGGTGGCCGGGATGGTGAGGCTCCCGGCTGTGCCTGCGGTCGCGGTGGTCGTTTCGCGGTAGCCGAACTGCACGTTGCCGTCGGCAAGGCGGACACCGGATTCGAAGTCCACGCCGCGCTTGACCTGCAGTGACTGCGCAACTTCAAGTAGCTCTGCGCTGGTGGGGTTGACGACGTTGCGGGCGTTGTCCTCGATGAATTCGGCGAACTGCTCCTGGGTGAGGAGCTTCCCGGAGAGGGCCGACCAGGTCTTCCACTCGTCACTCGCGGTGAGGTCCAATTTGACCAGGTGACGGCGCCAGCCGGCTTCGTCGTCGGTCCCTGCGTCTATGACAGCGGAGAACACACCTTCGGTTTCGTGGGCGCTGATTTCCGTTTCGCCTTCGATGCCGTGCTTGTTCAGGTACTCGGCGAAGGAGGGGAAGTCGGCGACAGTCTGGTTGAGGCTCTTTATGCGGGGCCGGATCTCATAGGCGTCGGTGTCGATCTGGTGGACGCCGCCGTCGGGGCTGGCCACGAGGTAGAGCTTGCCGGGGTAGATTTCCTCGGCGTTGG
>JBKKDM010000201.1:0-24083 GCA_046707905.1 Candidatus Limnocylindrales bacterium | reverse complement strand
GCTCGGCGCGTCCCTCCACGCCGAAGCCGACTGGGATGGGCTCTCGATCAGCGTCGACGTCCCGGGGGAGCGGTTGGGCCAGGCGCTTGAGCTCGCGGCCGAGGTCGCGATGGAGCCGACCTTCCCGGATGCCGACGTGGAGCGGATGCGCGACGAGCGCCTCAACGACCTCCTCCAGGCGAAGGCCGATCCTCGGCGGCGCGGCGACGACGCGTTCGTCCAGACGATCTATGCGCCGGGCACGCCGTACAGCCGACCCTCGGCGGGCACCGAGGAGACCGTCCCCGGGCTCAACGGTGACGCCACGCGGGCGCTCCACGCTCGGCTGCTCGACCCGGCGCGGATGACCCTGATCGTGGGCGGCGACCTCGACGCGGTGGGCGCGGACGTCCGGTCCATCGCCGAATCGCGCTTCGGGGCCTGGTCCGCCAACGCCTCATCCGTGACCCCGTCGAAGCCGACGATCACGCCAGCACGGCGCGATCGCCTCGTCCGGGTCATCCATCGCCCCGGCGCGGTCCAGACCGAGATCCGCGTCGGCCATGTCGGGCTCCCCCGGCTCATCCCGGACTTCCACGCCGTCTCGGTGATGAGCGCGATCCTGGGTGGGCTGTTCAACTCCCGCCTCAACCGCAAGCTCCGGGAGGAGAAGGGCTACACCTACGGCGCGGGCGCCGGGTACGACATGCGCCGCGGGCCGGGCCCGTTCGCCGTCCGGGCGGCGGTCAACACCGAAGTCACGGTCCCGGCGATCGTGGACATGCTCGCGGAGCTGGAGAAGATGCGCTCGGCCCCGCCCGCGACGTCGGAGCTCCACGCGGCCCGCGACTACCTCGTGGGCGTGTTTCCGCTTCGGTTCGAGACACCGCCCGCGGTCGTGGGCGCGATCGCCGGCCTGTTGATCCACGGCCTGCCGATGGACGAGCTCGACCGCTACCGTCCATCGATCGAGGCCGTGACGGACGCCGACGTCCAGGGCGTCGCGAGCCGCTACATCCGGCCGGACGAGCTCGCGATCGTGCTCGTCGGCGACGCCGATGCGATCCTTCCGGGCCTCGAGAGCGTCGCCGTCGGGCCGATCACGGTCGAGCGCGAAGAGCTGCCCGCCGCAGACGGGTCGGCCGCGTAGCCCACCCGCCCGTGGGTGAGCGGCGGCCGGGATGGGGAATCCCGCGCAGCGCGCGTCTCGCCGCGGCATTCCCGGCACTCGCCGTGCCGATCTACCGCCGGTACCTGCTGGCCGGCGTCTTCGCCACGATCGGGGCCTTCATGGGCCAGACCGCCCAAGGCTGGCTCGTGCTGGAGCTCACCAACTCACCGGGCCTCCTCGGCCTGGCCGGGGCCGCGTTCGGGCTGCCGACGCTGTTCCTGGCGCTCTTCGCAGGCGTCCTCGCCGACCGGGTCGATCGGCGGCTCCTCCTGGTCTGGACGTACAGCGCGGCCGCGCTCTTCGCCTTCATCCTCGCGACGCTCAAGTCCCTGGAGATCGTCGAGTACTGGCACGTGCTCGTCCTCGCGGTCCTGGCCGGGCTGACGTTCACCATCCAGCAGCCCGCGAACCAGGCCATTGTCTCAACGATCGTTCCGCGCCAGGCGATCGGGAACGCCGTGGCGCTGAACTCGGCGCAGTACAACCTGCTCCGGATCATCGCCCCGGCGATCGCCGGCCTGTTCATTGCCGCCGGCAGCCTGGAGCTCGGCTTCTGGGCGAACGCGGCGGCCTTCGCGGTCGTCGCGATCCTGATTGCCCGCCTCCGGATCCCATCAACCCGGCAGGCCGACCGGGCCCAGGCCGCGCTCTGGCACGACCTCCAGGACGGCGTCTCATACCTGGCCTCGAATCGGATCCTCGCGACGATCGTGCTGCTGCCGGCCGTGCCCGCCCTCCTGGTCCTCAACTACCTGACGTTCATCCCGATTTATGCCCGCGACATCCTCGCGATCGGGCCAGAGGGGATCGGGCTTCTCACCGGCGCCATCGGCATCGGGGCGCTGACAGGGGCCCTGTCGCTGGCGACGCTGCGACCCTCAGGGGGAAGTGGCCGGCTCATCCTCGGCTCCATGGTGATCGTCGGCGTCTCGCTCGCAACCTTCGCCGTCTCGCGCAGCCTGCCGGTTTCCATGTTGGCGCTGGTCCTGATCGGGATGTTCCAGGTCCAGTTCTACTCGACGACGAACGTGCTGATCCAGGTCCTGGTCCCGGTCCGGCTCCGCGGCCGCGTGCTGAGCCTGTACCTGCTGACCTCGATCGGCCTGATCCCGATCGCGAACGTGATAGGGGGCACGCTCGCGGAAGCCGTTGGCGTCGAGGCCGTCCTGGCCGCCGGCGGGATCCTGACCGTGGCGATCGCGATCGCGGTCGCGGTGTTCGAGCGACCGATCGTCCACCTCCGCGCGGCCCACCTCTCGGCGAGCGCGGCGCCGGAGCACACGTCCACGCGCGCGCCGGGGCCACCGCCCGAGCCAACGCCCCGCGGATCGGAGAGCTCGGGGCCGGGCCCGGGATCCTAGCGCCTAGGAGCTCCCGTCCCCGCCGCCGTCCGCCGAGTCGTCGCCCGACCCCGTCGCGGCGAGCGCCGGGTCCGCGACCGGGACGGTCGAGCCGACCTCGTCGCCGAGGCCATCGCCGATCGTCGCCGCCGACCTGGACTCGGCCTTGAGCATCGCCCCGCGTCGCATCGTCTGCTCGGCGCCGCCGAGCTTGATGCCCTCCGTCGCCACGCCCAGGATCTGCGAGCGCTGGAGGAGCGCGAACGGGTAGCGGGCCGCGAGCTTCCGGTCGGAGACCCATCGAACGCGGACGTCGTTCATCGGGATGAACTTCGGGTCCGTGGCATCGACGAAGGCCATGATCGAGCTGTCGCCGTGGATGAAGACGTCGCCGTCGACGATATGCGTCCTCGTCAGGACGACGAGCCGCTGGCGCCGCTTCTCGATGTAGTCGCTGCCGCCGCCGGCACCGCCCCCGCCGGCGCTGCCATCGCCGTCGCCGGGTGTGCTGGCGGCCCCGGCGTGGTCGTCGCCCAGCTGGGCCACGACGGCGATGTCGTCGGGCAGGACCCGTAGCTCGGGCAACGTCAGGCGGGTGGCGTCGCCCGTTCGGGTCAGCACGACCACGTCGTGGATGGTCATGTAGCCCTGAACGAGGTTCACGAAGTCGGACACTCGCCGGAAGCGGCCGAGGTTGACCATGCCGGCGACCCAGAGGTTCGAGCCGATCAGCTCGATGTACTGCTGGCCGCCGCCCTCTTCCTCGTCCGCAAAGGCGCTCCCGGCTGCGCCCCAGGCGTCGCCTGACCGATCGAATGTCGGTGGCGAATCCCCCCAGTCGGCCATCGATGTCACTCCACGCTCAGCTGCCGGCCCGGCGGTTGCTCGCGCCCGCGGTCGCCGCATTCGCCAGTCTGGCGACTCGACGGCCGGAATGCACGTCCGTTGGTACCCGCTCGTTGGTACGGGTTGGGCGCGGCTCGCGGCTACGCTGGAGACGTGATCGTCGTGGGCCTGCTCGCGCCGCCGGAGCCATCAGGGGTCGCCGAGATCGCGCGCCGCGCCGCCGCGGCCGGCTCGAAGGTCCAGGTCGTGGGGCTCGTCCCCGGCGACGCTGCCTGGGATGACGTGCTGTTCGAGCTCACGGAGGCCGGCGTCGGGCACGCCACGGTGGTGCGATCCGCAAGGGGCTCGGTGGAGCCGGCCGACCTGGACCTCGCGCTCCGCTACCTGCCCGACATTCGCGCGGTCGTGATCGTTCGGCCGTCTGCCCGCCTCCTCCCCACCGCGATCGCCGGCGCGGACTTCGCTGGCGCGACGCTCGTCGTCGTGGGGCCCCTCGACGCCGAGTCGCTGGCCGTCCTGGAGCAGCGCGACGCGTCCGCCGGGTCGGGCGGCCAGGCCTGGGCCGCTGCTACCTCGTCGACCGCTCCCCCGATCATCCTCGACCCGCCGGCGCGTGATCCCGACGGCAAGTTCGCAGGCTTCATCGCCGCCCTCGCGACGCGCCTCGACGACGGCGACTCGCCGGAGGTCGCGTTCCGCGCGACGGTCTCGAACCTGGCGGTCGATCCCGCCTAAGGCGCTGCTTCTCGGGTCGCGGCGCAGGTCGCCGAGGAAACCTGGCCTCATCCTCGAGGCTTCTCCTCCGTGTCGAGGTCGAAAAGGCCGGGCGGGCGCGGTGCCGGGGCGGAGGCGCTAATACGGCGGCGGGGGCGGGGAGCGGCCCGCTCCTCGGCACTCCCGCGAGATTCGGGTGGGTCCGACGTGGGCTCGCCGCCCAGGACGACCGCCTCGTCCGGGATCCGCTCGACGAGGTCCGGTCCATCGTTGCGGACGTCGTTGACGCGCCGCGACACGGGGAACAGCTCGAGCCAGTCCTCCTCGGACGGAACCAGTAGCCCCTTGAGCTCGGCGAGGGCCTCGCCCTCGAGCCGTCCCGGGTCGAGCCAGCGCTCCCAGGCGTCCTCGGGGAGCATCACCGGCATCCGGTCGTGGACCGGGGCCATCATCTCGTTCGCCGAGGTCGTGATGATCGTGAACGACCGGATGACCTCGCCGGTGTCCTCGTCCTTCCAGCCCGCCCACAGCCCGGCAAGCGCGATCGGCCGCTCGTCCGGCCGCACGATCGCGTATGGCTGGCGGAGCTTCCCGATGCGCTTCCACTCGTAGTAGGCGTCGGTCGGGATGAGGCAGCGGCGCTTCGCGAAGGCATAGCGGAATGCGGGGTTCCGGTCGAGGGTCTCTGACCGGGCGTTGAACATCCGATTGCCGGTCTTCGGCGAGTCCGACCAATGCGGGATCAGGCCCCAGCGATAGGGCACGATCGAGCGAGCGTCCTCGCGCTGCACGACGACCGCCGCCTCGTCCGTCGGGGCGAGGTTGAAGCGCCCGCCCGGGCCGTCGATTCGGTCCTCGGCATCGAAGATCTCGGCCAGCTCCGACGTCGGTCGCTGCTGCGTCATCCGTCCACACATGGCATCTCTAGTATCGTCGCCTTCGATGACCGACCCCCCGGACGCCTTTGCCGACCCCGAGCTCGACGCCGCCCTCGCGACCCAGGGGCCGCTCCCCGACGGGGTGGCGCGGCGGCTGATCGAACGAGGCCAGGCGCGCCTCGAGGCCGGCGACCACGGGCTCGCGGCCGCGGACTTCCAGCGGGTGGTTGGCCATTCCGACGCGAATCTCACGGGAGCGGCCGTCCTCGGGACAGGAGACGTCCTGTACCGCGTCGACGCCGAGGACCAGGCCAGGAACGCCTGGGAATCGGTGACCAAGCTGCCCGAGAACGCCTCGACCTACCAGGCGTGGCGGAACCTCGCGGGCATGCACGTCCGAGCAGGCGAGCTGCCGCAGGCGATCGATGCCTACCGCCAGGCCGAGCGCCGAGCGCCCGCCTCGGACAAGGCCGAGATCGCGGCCCGCCTCGGCTGGCTGGCCAAGGAGACCGGCGACACGGGCACCGCCAATCGCTACTTCGCGCGCAGCCGTGGGACGGCGACCTTCGGGATCGCTCTCGTGATCCTGGTCGTCACCGCGGCCGTTTCGCTCGTCGCCTTCAACGCTCCGGCCGTGCTCGATGCGCTGCTGCTGGACCCGCGTGCGGTCGAGAACGGCCAGCTCTACCGCCTCGTGAGCGTGACGCTGGTGCACGGCGGCTTCCTGCACCTGTTCCTGAACCTGTACGCACTCTGGATCGTCGGGCCCGTCGTGGAGTCGATCTGGGGCAAGCGGCTCTTCGTCCTGTTCTACCTGCTCACCGCGATTGGCGGATCAACCGGCAGCTTTGTGTTCTCGAACGCCGCCTCGGTCGGTGCCTCGGGCGCGATCTTCGGGCTCGTGGGCGTGATTCTCGCCGGGACGATGGCCCACCACCCGGTGCTCGACCGTCGGGCCCGGGCGATCGTCCCCCAGCTCGGGATGTTCGTGATCATCAACCTGGTGTTTGGGTTCGTCTCGCAGGCCGGCGGACTGAACATCGACAACGCGGCCCACATCGGCGGCCTGATCACGGGGCTGTGGCTCGGATTCGTCGTACCGCCGGGCAAGGCCCCCACGCTCCGCTCCGCGGTCCAGAACCCCCGCGGCGAGGCGACCGAGCGCTCTCCGCTGCTCGTGCTGGCGGGCGTGATCGGGCTGGTCGGCGTGCTCGCCGCTGCGCTCGCCGTCGGGGGCGCGAGCCTCTAGCGGGAGCGGGTGCGCCGCGGCCAACGAGAGCGTGGTCGCGCAGAGGTGCGCACCCGGGGTTCGTGCCAGCGCGGCACGTCACGAAGAGCCTCCCGCTCCCGGCTTCGTGACACGTCCGCTACCTGGCGCGGGCCGCGCCTTGCCGACCAGTCCGGCTGCGATACTCCGGCGATGTCAGAACGCCTGGTGACGCTCGATCAGATTCGGGCCGCACGCGAACGAATCACGGGTCGCGTCCACCGGACGCCGATGCTCTCCTCAGCGACAGCGGCCCAACGGATCGAGGCCGCGTCGGGGCGCCACGTGCGCGAGGGCCGCCTCTTCGTCAAGGCCGAGCACCTCCAGAAAACCGGCTCGTTCAAGGCCAGGGCCGCGCTCTCGAAGCTGACCTCCCTCAGCGACGAGGAGCGCGCCCGAGGCGTGATCACCCTCTCCGCCGGCAACGCGGCACAGGCGTACGCGTGGGCCGGCGCCGAGGAGGGGGTGGCGGTGACGGTCGTCATGCCGCTGCGGGCCGTGCGGTCGAAGGTCGATGCCTCGCAGGGCTATGGCGCCGAGGTGGTGCTCCATGGCCAGCACGTCGGCGAGACGTTCGAGAAGCTCCAGGAGCTGATCGCGGAGCGAGGACTGACGCTCGTCCACCCGTTCGACGATCCCGAGGTCATCGCCGGCAACGGCACGGCCGGCCTCGAGATCGTCGAGGACCTGCCGGACGTCGACGTCGTCGTGGCTGGGGTCGGCGGCGGCGGGTTCATCAGCGGCGTCGCGACGGCCCTGAAGGAGTCGCGGCCTGACGTCCGGGTCTACGGCGTCGAGCCGGCGGGCTCGGAGGCGGTGTCGATGGCGATCAAGGCGGGCGAAGTCGTCCGCATCAATCCTGTGAGCGTGGCCGACGGCCTCGGCGCGCCGTTCGCCGGCGAGTGGACCCTGCCCATCTGTACGAAGTACCTCGACGACATCGTCATCCTCGACGACTCCACGATCCTCGCCGGCCTGCGGTTCGCAGCCGAGCGGATGAAGCAAGTTCTCGAGCCCGCCGGCGCGGCCGCGCTGGCCGCGGTCATCCACGGGCGGATCCCCATCCGCGAGGGCGAGCGGGTGTGCGTCGTCGCTTCCGGCGGGAACGTCGAGATCTCGCGACTTGGCGAGTTCCTGGAACGCGGAATTAGCGCCTGACCCGAACCAGCGCCTCACCCGAACCAGCGCCTCACCCGAACCAGCGCCTGGGCCACGCACTCGCCGCGTGGCGACCCCGACCCCGAGCTCCGAGCCCGTAGCCCAGGCGGCTTAATTCACACCCTGGATCGAGCACGACTCGGCGGGGTGGTCGCCCTGCGGACCGGAATCGAGATTGTTCCAACGATGGTTAATCATCGCGATCGACGCGCAATTCCCGGGCATGGCGGTACAGCGCCCGCGGCCGCACTGGCGGCGACCACCCGGGCACGAACTGAGGTCGAACGTTTCGTAGGTCGACGCCGGCGAGCCAGGCGATGATCGGACCTTCCCAGGCCGGATCGATGACGTAGTGGCGGCTCCGCAGGTCGAGCCTCGACCACGTCCACCGCAGCAGCCCTGCCCTGGTCAGGAGGCGCAGCTGGCGGCTGACCGCTGGACGGCTCAACCCGATGGCCGCCGCAATGTCGGCCGGGCGGTGCACCGTCCCCGCGAAGCGCGGCGACGATCCGCCGCCGGGTCGGATCCGCCAGGAGCTCGATCCCCTCCGCAAGTCTTCTTGGCATGGCGCGAAGGATCGGAAATCGGACTTCGCCGGCGCTTATCGCGCAGACCGCGCCGACCCGCGGCAACCGCGCCGACCCGCGGCAACCGCGCCGCCTCGCGACAAGCGCCCGCCTCGCTTGTAATCGCGATGGTTTTGCTTACGTGGAACCAACTCGATTCTGGTGCTGCGGGGGACCGGCATGTGGCGTCGTGCTCAGTTTCGGCGCCAAACCTCAGGCCGGCCCGGGAGCTCGCGCTCCGACGGGCGCTGGCCCTACGATCGATCCATGTTCGCGACGCTGTTGGGTGCGCTTCCACCACCTCCGCGCGAGCTGCTGCATCCGAACGGGCAGCTCGAGGAGTTGATCCGCCTCGCCATTCGCGCACAGGAGGCGGCTGGCCTCGAGCCGATCACAGACGGCCGGTTGCGCGGCCACGCCGTCGATCGGGTTCCTGAGGCTGGTGTCGTCGTTGACGCCTGGCGGTTCGCCGCGGCGGCGACCGATCGAGCGGTGAAGCAGGTGCTCCCGGGGCCGTATTCGATCGGTCGGCGCGCGATCGGGGAAGGGGTCGCGACCGAGAACGCCGCGGCGACCCAGCGGGCAGCGGCGACGCATCGGGTAGCGGCCACGGAGCGGGCCGCCGAGGCATTGCGAGCAATCGTCGCCGAGCTGGCAGCGGCGGGGTGTCCTTTGATCGAGATCGAAGAGACGGACGCGCACCTGATCGGCGACGACAGGAGCGAGCGCGACCTGTTCCGCATGGCCCATCGGCGGGTCACGGAAGGGGTCGCCGGAACGCATCTGTCGCTCTCGATCACGGGTGGATCGGCGTGGGGCGCCGGGCTCGAGACGATCCTGGATGCGCCCTACTCGAGCCTCGCCGTCGACCTGATTGCGGGTCCGGACAACTGGAACCTCGTGACCCGGCTGCCTGGCGACCGAGGCGTGATCGCGGGCGCACTGCCGGCGAAGGACTCGCCCGCGGACGCGAAGGAGACGCTTCTCTGGGCCGCGCGGTACGCCGCCGGGTCGAAGCGGCGAGGACTCGATCGTGTTGGCCTCGGCTCGGCGGGCTCCTGGGCGAATCTCACCTGGGAGGCAGCGGTCGCGAAGATGCACCGCCTCGGGGAGGCGGCCAGGCTCGCCGCGACGCCGGCCGGCCCGGCGCTCGCGCGCCAACTGGACCCGAGAGCTGTCAGCGCCAGGACCGCGGCGCTCGGGCATGCTGGCGGTTCGGTCGATCCGGGCCGCGCCGACGGCCCGACGGACTAGCCACCCGCAGGAGGACGGCGCCACGGGCCGCCTGATCTGCACGATGCTCGGGCAGCTGACGATCCTGCTGCGATAGGCTTCCTGACCGTGACGACAAGGTTCTGGCACGGCTTCGCCGACATGCACGTGATCAAGGACCGCGAGATCGTCATCGCGTCGGGCGACGGCGCCGTCATCACCGACACGAACGGCCAGGAGTACATCGACGCCACCGCGGCGCTCTGGTACTGCAACGCCGGGTATGGCCGACGCGAGATCGCGGAGGCGGTCGCCGACCAGCTCACGACGTTGCCCGGCTATTCGAGCTTCGGCGCGTACACGTCCGAGGCGACGCTTCGGGTCGCCGATCGGCTGACCTCACTGTCGCCCATCCCGAATGCCGTGGTCTTCCTCGCCTCCGGCGGCTCGGATGCGATCGACACCGCGATGAAGCTTGCCCGTCGCTACTGGGACGTGGTGGGCAAGCCCAACAAGACCCTCCTCGTCTCGCGGGAGCACAGCTACCACGGGATGCACGCGATGGGCACGTCGCTGACGGGGATGCCTGCGATGCGCAACGGCTACGGCGGCGAGCCCTTCATCAGCGAGGTCGTGCACGTGCCGGCGCTCGACGTCGAGGCGGTCGCTCGACTGTTCGACCAGCGCCGCGACGAGATCGCCGCGTTCGTCGGCGAGCCGGTGATCGGGGCCGGGGGCGTGTACCCGCCGACAGACGACTACTGGCGCGAGATCTCGAAGCTCTGCAAGCAGCACGACATCCTGCTGATCGCCGATGAGGTCATCACGGGGTTCGGGCGGACGGGCCGGATGTGGGGGACCCTCCGCTACGACATCGAGCCCGACCTGATCACCTTCGCGAAGGGCGTGACCTCTGGCTACATGCCGCTGGGCGGAGTCCTCGTGGGGGAGCGCGTTCGAGCGCCGTTCTGGGACGAGCCGATCGCCGGTGCCATCTTCCGGCATGGCTACACGTACTCCGGCCACGCCGGAGCGGCAGCGGCGGCGCTGGCGAACCTCGACATCATCGAGCGGGAGGGCCTGGTCGAGCGGGTCGCCGCGCTGGAGCCGGTGCTCGACAAGGCCGTGCGGCGGCTCGAGGGCACGCCGCTCGTGGGCGAGATTCGCACCGTGGGCCTGACCGCGGCCGTGGCGCTCAAGCCGTCAGTCCTCGCGGCTGATGCGACCGCGCCGGACAAGGTCGTCGCGGCATCGCTGCGGCATGGCGTCGCGACCCGTGTCCTGCGGGCCCACGCGATCCACATCTCGCCGCCGTTCGTGATCTCCGAGGACCAGATCGACGCGATGGTCGACGGGATCGGCAACGCGCTCGAGGACGTGGCCGCGGCGGCCTCGGGGGTCCCGGCCTGATCGGCGACGCGCCGCTGCGAGCGGCCTCGCGCGTCCCGATTCGGCTCACGGTCAACGGTGAGGCGGTTGCGCTTGAGGTCGAGCCGCGCCGCCTCCTCGTCGACCTGCTCCGCGACGATCTCGATCTCACGGGGACGAAGATCGGCTGCGACACGAGCTCGTGCGGAACGTGCACGGTCCATCTCGATGGTCGCGCCGTGAAGTCGTGCACCGTGCTCGCCGTGCAGGCCGACGGCGCCGCCGTCAGGACCGTGGAGAATCTCGCTCCTGAGCCCGATGTGCTCCACCCCCTCCAGGCCGCGTTTGTCGAGCACCATGGGCTCCAGTGCGGCTACTGCACCCCCGGAATGCTGATGTCCGCGCTGGACCTGATCGAGCACAACGACGCACCGTCCGACGATGAGATTCGCGCCGCGATCCACGGCAACTTCTGCCGCTGCACCGGCTATCAGTCGATCGTCACCTCGATCCGCGACGGCGCGGCCCGCATGCGCGGCGAGCCCGGATCGAACTGGTACGGCGAGCCACTCCCGGAGGGCTGACGCGGCGGCGTGTATCCTCGGCCACCCATGACGACCGATCAGCCGACGAACAATCTCGCCACCGACGCCGACATCGACGAGCGGACGAACGACGCGCTCGCCGAAGCTGCGGCTGAGCTCGCATCGGGGACCGGCGCTGCCGATCTCGACACGACCGAGGGCGTCGAGAAGGCCTTCCGCGAGCGTGGCTACATCCCGGACCGCAGCCTCTCGACTGCCGTGTTCCTCGCGCTGCGGCTCGGGCGGCCGCTGCTCCTCGAGGGCGAGGCGGGTGTCGGCAAGACGGAGCTCGCGAAGGTCCTTGCGGCCAGTCTCGGCGCGAACCTCATCCGGCTCCAGTGCTACGAGGGCCTCGACGTCAACACCGCGGTCTACGAGTGGAACTACCCGCGACAGATGCTCGAGATCCGGCTGCTCGAGGCCCGCGGTGCCGCGCAGTCGGCGACCGCGCACGACATCTTCGGGCCCGAGTTCCTGATCAAGCGACCGCTCCTGCAGGCTCTCGAGTCGACCGACGGCATCCCGCCGGTGCTCCTCATCGACGAGATCGACCGCGCGGACGAGGAGTTCGAGGCCTACCTGCTCGAGATCCTGTCGGACTTCCAGGTCACCGTCCCCGAGATCGGGACAATCCGGGCCGAGCGTCCGCCACGCGTCATCCTGACCTCGAACCGGACGCGCGAGGTCCACGACGCGCTCAAGCGCCGCTGCCTGTACCACTGGATCGACTACCCGACCGAGGCCAAGGAGTTCGAGATCGTGCTCGCTCGCGTGCCGAACGCCCCCGAGAGCCTGGCTCGCCGCGTCGTGGCCTTCGTCCATCGGCTGCGCGGCGTCGACCTCACGAAGGTCCCCGGCATCGCCGAGACGCTCGACTGGGCCAATGCGCTGCTCTCGCTCGGCGCCACCGAGCTGAGCCCGCAGGTCGTCGACGAGACGCTCGGTGTCGTCCTGAAGTACGAGGAGGACATCCGGCACGTCCGCGGCGCTCGCGTGAAGGAGCTCCTCGCGGGCTGAGCCCGGGAGGGCGGATCCGTGCCGAATCGCGCCGGAGTGGCTCGATGACCATGCGCCAGATCGACGGCCGAAGGCTGTTCGGTCGCGCCGTCGGATTCGGGCGGGCCCTGCGGAAGTCGGGCCTCGCCGTGGACCTCGGTGCTGCGATCGACTTCGCGCGAGCGCTGGAGGTCGTCGACATCGGCGATCGGGAGCAGGTTCGCGCCGCCGGTGAGGCCGTCTTCGTCCGTCGCAAGGACGATCTCGAGCCGTACAGCGTCACGTTCGATCGCTACTGGCGCGGGCGATTCGACCTCGGGTCGGCGGACGGGCTGCTCGCGGATCCCTGGGAGGAGCTGGTTCCGGCCGATTCCCAGGAGACCGGCGACGAGCCACCGATGGCGGGCGACGAGCGGATGGAGCAGGGCGAGGACCAGAGCGGGATGCCCGTGCCGGGCGACCACGACGAGTCGGCCGAGGAGGGCGACCCGGACGCACTCTCGATCTCGCCGGATGCGTACTCGAAGCTGGAGGCGCTGCGGCACCGCGAGTTCGACCGGATGACGCCGGCGGAGCTGCGTGACGCCGAGCGTTTGGTCGACCTCCTGGTGCCGAAGTTGGAGCGGCGGCGCACGCGCCGCTACGAGCTCCATCCGCACGGCCGCCGGATCGCCCCGCGCGCGATGTTCCGGCAGAACCTCGCGACCGGCGGGGAGATCACCCGGTGGGTCTGGAGGCGCCCGGTCAAGCGTCCGAGGCCGCTGGTCGTGATCTGCGACATCTCCGGTTCGATGGAGCGGCACTCGCGCCTCCTCCTGCGGTTCGTGCAGGCGCTGTCGGCCGCGTCGGCCGTGAAGACGGAGTCATTCGTGTTCGGGACGCGGCTCACGCGCGTCACGCGCCTGCTGCGCGACCGGGACCGCGACCGCGCGCTCGCGAAGGTCGCCGACTCCGTGACCGACTGGGCCGGCGGCACGCGAATCGGCGAGTCGTTCCACGAGTTCAACGTGAAGTGGGCAAGGCGCACGCTCCGCACGAGCGGCGTGGTGATCGTGGTGTCCGATGGCTGGGATCGCGGCGATCCGGCGCTGGTGGCCGTGGAGGCTGCTCGCCTCCGTCGCAACTGCCACCGGCTCATCTGGCTCAATCCGCTGGCCGGCACGGCCGGCTACCAGCCCCTCGCCGCCGGAATGCGCGCGGCATTTCCGTACATCGACGACTTCCTCGCCGCCGGAACGGTCGCCAGCCTGGAGCGCCTCGGAGAGGTCCTCGGGGGAGCGCGTGCCGCCGACGTCCGACGCGGAAGCGAGGCTGCCGCGCATGTTTCGCCGGCCCCGCCTTCGGAGCAGCCCGAGCGCGTGGCGGCCCCCGCGGCCGCGCCGGTGGCGCTCGACAACGCCGCGGATCCCCAGGCGGCGCCACGGATCACGTAGCGGGTCTCGCTCCCGTGGCCCCGCGCATCGCCTAGCCTTGACCCCATGATCCCCGCCGCCTTCGAGTACGAGCGCGCGACGAGCCTCGGTGAGGCGCTCGAGCTTCTTGCGCGGCACGGCGCCGATGCGAAGGTCATCGCCGGTGGCCAGAGCCTGCTGCCCCTGATGAAGCTGCGGCTCGCGCGCCCGGAGCGGCTCATCGACATCGGCCGCCTGGGCGAGCTCCGCGGCGTTCGCGAGACCGACGGCGGTGGCGTGGCGATCGGCGCGCTGACGACCTACGCGGAGCTGCTCGACGATCCCGTGATCAACCGGTTCGGCGTCTTTGCCGACGCGCTGCCGCGGATCGGCGACGTCCAGGTGCGCAATCGCGGCACGATCGGCGGGAGCGTCGTCCACGCCGATCCCGCGGCGGACCTGCCGGCCGTTCTCCTCGCGCTCGACGCGGTCCTCGTGGCGCGATCCGCGGCGCGGGGCGAGCGCTCGATCGACATCGGCGGCTTCTTCGAGGGCGCGTTCACGACGGCCCTTGCCGAGGACGAGCTGCTCACGGAGATCCGCCTCCCGGCGCCATCCGGCGGCGTTGGCTCGGCGTACCAGGCGCTGGAGCAGCAGGCCTCGGGCTACCCGATTGCGGGCGTCGCCGCGGTCATCGGTCGCGCGGGCAGCGGGTCGGACGCGCGCTCGTGGAACCTGGTGCGAATCGGGGTAACCGGCGTCGGCGACCACCCGTATCGCGCGGCCGCAGTCGAGGCAGCGCTGGCCGCCGGCCCGCGTGACGACGCGGCGATCGATGCGGCCGTCGCCCGCGTGACGGACGGCGTGTCCGTCAACGGCGACATCCACGCCGACCCCGAGTACCGCGCCGCAATGGCCCGCGAGATGGCCAGGCGGGCGATCCGGCTGGCGCGCGCCCGGCTGGGCTGAGAGAGGACGAGCGGGCGTGCGCGAGCTGCTCGAGACCCTCGATGCCTGGCGGGCGGAGGGCGCCGACGTCGGGAGGGCCGTCGTGATCCGCACGTTCGGGTCGGCGCCCCGGCCCGAGGGCGCGGTGCTCGCGACGACCGCCGACGGCCGGATCGCCGGCTCGGTGAGCGGCGGCTGCGTGGAGGGTGCGGCAGCGGAGGAGATCGAGAAGGCCCGCCGGAGCGGGCACTCCCGCGTGATTCGCTACGGGATCAGCGACGAGCAGGCGTGGGACGTCGGGCTCGCATGCGGCGGCACGATCGACGTGTTGGTCGAGCCGTCGATCCGCGCCGCCGCGGTCGATGCGGCGCGAGCGGCCGGCGCGGCATCACCGACCGGAAGCGCCATCGTGACGCCGCTTCCCGCCGACGCCCCGCCGCCGGAGCATCGCGAGCACCCGGGTGGCGAGGGCTCACCGCCTGCCGCGCAGCTCCAGGTCGATGCCGACGGCTCGCTCGATGGCAGTCTCGGCCACGCCGCCGCGGACGCGGAGCTGATCAATGCGGCGGCCGACGCCCTCCGCCGGGGCACCTCCCGAACGGTCGTCATCGACGGTCGCCAGCTCTTCATCGAGGTCTTCCCGGTCCGCCCTCGCCTCGTCATCGTCGGCGCGACGGAGATCGCGCGGTCCCTCGCCGGGATCGCCGGAGGGCTCGGGTACGAGCGGGTCGTGATCGATGCGCGGCCGGCCTTTGCGGCGAGCGAGCGCTTCCCCGACGTCGAGCGCCTCATCAACGACTGGCCCGACGAGGCCTTCAAGGCCATCGGCGTCGGGCCGAACGACGCCGTCGCGATCCTGTCGCACGACCCCAAGTTCGACGAGCCCGCCATCGTCGACGCGATTCGCCGCGGCGCTCGCTACGTCGGCGCGGTCGGCTCGCGCAAGACCCAGGCCGACCGCCGCGCCCGCCTGCGCGAAGCAGGCCTCACGGACGACGAGATCGCGATGGTCCATGGCCCGATCGGGCTCGACCTCGGCGGCAAGGCGCCCGCGGAAACGGCGCTCGCGATCATGGCCGAGATCGTCGCCACCCGGTACGGGGGCTCCGGCCGCCCGATGCTCGAGCCCGCGGCGACGACGGTGGTGACGCCCACCGCGACGACGGCGACGGGTGGCTGACGCGACCGACCACGGGGCCGCGAGGGCCATTCGCGTGCGTCCGCTCATCCTCGCGGCCGGTGCGGGAACCAGATTCGGCGGTGGCAAGCTCTCCGCCCGCGTGGATGGGAAGCCGATCCTGCGCCATGTGATCGACGTCGCCCGCGAGGTCAACCCCGGCTCGAGGCCGGTCGTCGTCCTCGGCCCGAACGACCCGCCCGGCGTCGACCTCGGCGGCACGACGATCGTTCGGAATCCGCGGCCGGAACGAGGTCTCGCGAGCTCCCTGCGTGTTGGTTGGAGGAGCGCGACGACCCGATTCCCGCTCGAGGACGGCCCACCGGAGGCCGTGCTCATCCTCCTGGGGGATCAACCCGTGGTCGACCCGCTGCTTCTCCGTGCGCTCGCCGAACAGCCCCTGGATCCGGAGCGACCGATCGTCGTTGCCCGCTACCGAGGCTCGACCGCCCGAAACCCGGTGCGAATCGACGCGTCCGCGGCGCCGCTCGTCCAGGCTGCCACGGGCGACCGTGGACTCGGGCCGATCATCGATGCCAATCCCGACGCCGTCCGCTGGCTCGACGTCGAGGGCGACAACCCCGACATCGACACAGCGGCGGATCTCGCCTCCGTGGCAGACATCGCGTGGGCCAATCGGGTGCGCCGCAACCGCGAGCAGGTCGATCGCTTCCGCGAGGAGCCCGACGGCAAGGACTTCTACGCCGCGGTCAGCTCGATCTTCCGCGACGACCCCGATCGAACCGGCGATCCGGTGCTCGAAGCCCTTCGTGCCCACGCCCGGCCCGACGACACCTGGCTCGACATCGGTGCCGGCGCGGGCCGCTATGCCTTGCCGCTCGCCCGGTCTGTCGCCCGGGTGATCGCCATCGACCCGTCGCCCTCGATGCTCGAGGCCCTCCGCGTCTCGATGGGGCAGCACCGGATCGAGAACGTCACCGCGGTCGAAAGTCGCTGGCCCGACGCCCTGGAGCAGGGGAGTGGCGAGCTCGCCGCCGCGCTCCCGGCCGACGTCTCGCTGATCGCCCACGTTGGCTACGACGTGGCGCAGATCTGGCCATTCCTCGAGGCGATGGAGCGTGCGACGCGGCGCGAATGCCTCGCGGTCCTCATGGAACGGAGCCCGGCGACGCTCGCCGAACGCTTCTGGCCCGAGGTCCACGGGGAGCGGCGAATCGCGCTCCCGGCGCTACCGGCCCTCATCGACCTCCTCGCCGCCCACGGCCGAACCCCGGAGCTCCGGATGCTCGAATCGAGCCGCCGGCGATGGGGCAGCCGCGCGGAGATCGAGACCTACATACGCCGCCAGACCTGGGTCGCGCCCGGGTCCGCGAAGGACCGCCGGATGCAGGCCCTCATCGACGAGTGGCTCGTGGAACTGCCAGACGGGACCGTCGAGCTCTCCGTGATGGAGCCGCTCAAGGTCGGCATCGTCTCGTGGGCCCCGGCCTCGCGGGCCGACTGACCTATCCTCGGCCGACGATGCAGTTCTCCGGGACGACCGAGATTGACGCTCCGCGCGCCAGGGTCTGGGCGTTCGTCATCGACCCGCAACAGGTTGGCTGGTGTGGGCCTGGGGTCGAGTCGATCGAGGCGGTCGACGCCACGCACTTCAAGGCACGTGCGAAAGTCGGGATCGGCCCGATCTCGGCGCGCTTCGCGGTCAACCTCGAGCTCGCGGAGGCCGTCGAGCCCGAGCGAGCGGTGATTCTCGCCTCCGGGCACGCGCCCGGCAGCGCGGTCGACGCTCGCGGCGAGATGGTCCTCTCCGGCGGCGACAACGGCCCCACGACCATGGCCTGGTCGGCCGATGTCCAGATCATGGGCTCGGTGGCGAGCATCGGCTCACGCCTGATCGAGGGCACGGCCAACAAGCTCATCAGCCAGGCCTTCGAATGCATGAAGGCGAAGCTCGAGGCCGCGCCCTGACCGAGCTCCATCGCGTGATAGGCGTCCTCGCGACGAACCTCCACGTCCTCGCCGACGAGCGGACGCGCGAGGCCATCGCGATCGACACGGCAGCGCCATGCCTGGAGTGGATCGCGGACGAGCTCGCGGCTCGCGAATGGACTCTGAAGTACATCGTCACGACGCATGGCCACTGGGATCACATCGGCGACAACGCCCGGGTCGCGGAGCGCACCGGCGCGGAGATCGCGGTCCACCCGCTCGATGCCCACCGCCTGACGAACCCGACGGGCAAGTACCTGCCGTTCGAGATCCCGCCGTCGGTCCCGGCGGTCGAGCTCCAGGAGGGCGGCGAGATTCGGTTCGGCTCGCGACGCCTGGAGGTGCTCCACACGCCCGGCCACACCGAGGGCTCGGTCTGCCTGCTCGACCGCGATACCGGTCGCGTGTACAGCGGCGACACGCTCTTCCAGGGCTCGTTCGGCCGGGTCGACCTTGAGGGCGGCTCGCCGGAGGCAATGGTCGCGTCCCTCGATCGACTCCACCGCCTCGACGCGACCCTCACGGTCCTGCCGGGGCACGGCGCCGCCACGACGATCGGGCGCGAGAAGCCCTGGATCGAATGGGTCGTCCGCGAGGGCCGCCTGCCGGGCTGAAGGCGGGCGCAAAGGGCCGCCTACGAGGCGCCGAGCCGCGTCCACCCGGCCGCCTCGCCGCCGAGCCGCCGCTAGCCCGCCCAGGCCACCCGCCATACCCGCCACAGCGCGGCCGGCTCGGAGAGCGGGTCGCCGTGGACGAGGAAGAAGTCGGCCGGTCCACCCTCCCGGATGACGCCGGCATCGGGTTCGCCGAGGAGCTGACCGCCGCGCCAGGTGGCCGCCGCGAGCGCCTGCCACGGCTCGAATCCCGCGGCCACGAGCTGCTGGACCTCCCAGGCGAGCTGGTTGGCCCGGAGCGAGCCGCCGCCGAAGTCGGTCCCGGCCGCGATCCGAACGCCGGCGGCCCGCGCGAGGCGGACGCTCTCCCGCGCCCGCGCCAGGCGGTCCCGGATGAACGCGGCGGAGATCGGCGGCGACGCCGTCGTCTGGTGGAAGGTCTGCCACGACCGATGCACGGCCAGCGTCGACACCAGGAATGTGCCTCGCTCGGCCATCTCGGCGCAGATGCCGGCATCGAGGTCGTAGCCATGCTCGATCGCGTCGACGCCCCCGCGAACGCCGGCCCGCGCTCCCGCGATGGTTCCCGAGTGTGCGGTGACCTGCGCGTCGCGGGCGTGCGCGGTGTCGACCAGCCGCTGAACCTCGGCCGCAGACCACGGGGAGGCGGACGGGTCCGGCCCGTCGAGGTACAGCTTGATCAGGTCCGCGCCGTCGTCGAGCTGCTCGACGGCGATCGCGACGAGCTCGTCCGCGTTCCGGGCCTCGCGCCGGTGGAGCGACCCGGGCAGCGAGCCGCCGCGGCTCAGCCACGTTCCCGCCGCGCGCACGTACGGGAACTCGGGCCGGTGGCGCCAGCGGTCGCGCACCCCAAGGCTCAGGGCTTGGCGCCGCCCGACCGACGGATCGACGACGTACGGCGCGCCCACGTCCCGGGCCCACCGAACACCTGCGGAGGTGAGGAGGCGGCCGTTCCGCTCGGCGACGTCGAGGAGCGCGGCCGGGTCGTCGTCGGCGCGGTCCAGCCAGTGGGCGCCACCGGGAAGCGTGAGGTGGCTATGGGCGTCGACCATCCCGGGGACGAAGGTGGCTCCGCTCGCGTCGACTCGCTCGAGGCCCAGGCGCGGCCCGGGATCCTCCTCCGCGTCGCGCGGCCGGATCCACCGGACGACGCCGTCCTCGACGAGGATGCTGATCCCGAGCTCGAGCCGGCCGGACCGCGCGTCCGCGAGCGCACCGTCGCGGTACAGCGTTCGGAACCTGGTGACCGGGGCGGCGGGGGAGGGGACCACGGTCGGGGATGCGCTCGGCATCGGCGGGGCGGTCGCGTTCGGGGTGGTGGCGGGCGCAAGGGACGGGCTCGCAGTCGCCGTCGCGGCGGAGCCGGTTGGCGCCGGCGACCGATCCGAGAACTCGCACGCTGCGACGACCGCGGCGGCCGCCGACGCCGCGGACCAGGTCAGGAACCGGCGCCGCGTCAGCTCCGCGGCGGCCTGCTCGTCGTCCATCGCGCGTCGTGACCTCGGCCGGAGCCTAGCACCGGCCCCGCGGCGTCAGAACGGCTTGCGGTAGAACACGTAGCGGCGCAGCGGCCGGAACCCGAAGCTCTCGTAGAGACCGAGCGCACCCGTGGGGTTCTCGGCGTCGACGCCCAGCGCGGCGATCTCCATGCCGCGATCCCGCAGGACCGCGAGGGACCGTGCGATGAGCGCGCCCGCAACGCCGCGACCGCGCCACGGCCGGCGCGTCGCGACGCTGTCGACCCAGCCGATCTCCTCACCCGAGTGCTTGTTCTCGTGGGGAAAGATGGTGTTGATCACGAGGCCGGCGATCTCGTCGCCGTCCCATGCCACCTGCCAGAGCGACGGATCGATGTCGGGGTCGCCGAAGAACCGCTCGAAGTCGCCCTCGACCGGCTCGGCGTGGTCCCAGTGGTCGCGGAACGACTCTTCGTCCGCGTCCCAGATCGGGCGGTGATGGTCCGGCGTCACCGGCCGGACCTCGAGGCCCGCCGGGAGCGGCGCCTCTCGGATGGGATCCGCCAGCGGGCGGCGCATCTCGAAGTGGTAGCGGTACGGGGCGTAGCCCATCGCCACGGCGAAGGCATCGACCGCTGCGACGGAGTCGGGCCCCGAGCTCCCGAATTGCTGCGGCTTGTTGGTCGGCCCGCCCGTGCCATCAGCAACCGAGGCCCGGGCGCGGGCCTCTGCCCACGCAAGCAGGCGCCGCCCGAGGCCCCGGCGCCGGTGCTCCGGATGGACGTACACCTCGACCCGGTGGTTGATCACCATCGGCCGCTCGCGCCAGCTGTGCCGGGCGATGCCCACGATCCTGCCGTCGACCTCGATGCACTGGAGATCGCGACCGGGCTCGAACGTGCCCGTGGGGCTCCAGTCGTTGACCAGCTGCTCGAGGGTCGGGAACCACGGCACCTTGTCGTGCTTGCTCGTCGCCTGGAAGAGCTCGACGATCGCCGCCGCCTCGGCAGGGAAATCGATGGCGCGAAGCGTTCCGGCCTCGGTGGCCTGCGCGGTCACTGGGACGCCTCCCGGAGGATCGCCGCCGCGTCGAGCGGCTTGCGATGGCTGTTCCACTTCTGGTGCGGCCGGAAGCCCAGCCCCTCGTACAGGGCGAGCGCGCCGGTCGGGTTCTCGGCATCGACGCCCAGCGCGGCGAACTCCATGCCCCGCTCGCGATGCACGTGCAGCGAGGACACGATCAGGGCCTTGGCAACGCCGCGCCCGCGCCATGCGGCCCGCACGGAGACATGCTCGAGCCACCCGAGTTTGACGCCCGTCGCGGCGTTCTCCTCGGGGAAGATCGCGTTCATCACGCTGCCCACGACCGCATCGCCGTCCCACGCAACGCGCCACATCGAGGTGTCGAGGTCGGGGAAGGCGAACGTCGCCTCGAAGTCGCTCTCGTCGCGGTCGCGCGGCTCGAAGTGGTCGCGGAAGGCCTCGACGTCGGCGTCCCAGATCTTCCGGTGGTCCTCCTCGCGGACGCCCCGGAGCTCGATGCCATGGGGCAGGGCGATGTCCGGGATCGGGTCGGCCAGCGACCGGCGCATCTGGAAGCCGTAGCGAAAAGGCGGATAGCCGGTCGAGGCGGCGAAGGCCATCGCCGCCGGTACCGTCTCGAGGGCGCCGAATCCCAGGAGCTGCGGCAGGTCCGGCTCCGGGCTCTCACCGTTCTGGATCCGCAGCGCCGAGTGACGCTCCGCCCAGGCAAGCAACGCTCGGGCGATGCCCTGTCGCCGACGATCCTGGCGGACCCAGCCCTCGATCCAGTGGACAACCTTGCCGTCCCGGAGCTGGGCATCGACGTTGACGTGCGCCACGAAGCCATCCGCGTCCTCGAGGATCAGCCCATCGCGCGACGGCTCGAACCCGGGGGTCCGGCGCCACTCGATCCTGACCTCGTCCGGCGTGAGCACCTGGTTGTGGCCGTCGGCGATGTTCACGCTCCCCATGAACGCGGCGAGGGCCGCGGCATCGCCGTCAAGGTCGAACGGCCGCGCCGTGACGTCGGCCGGCAGGCCCGAGATCTCGATCGCCCGCTCGCTGCTGGTGGCCGCTTCCGCCGTCATCGATCTGCTCCGTACTTCATCCGCATGTGGACACCCACGCTGCGCTGGATCGCGCTCCACTTCTTCCGCTCGGCCCGCCGCGACAGCACGTTGGTCGCCATTGCCGCTCGCTCCGCCTCGCGCTCCAGCTTCCGCCAGGCCTCGAGGCGACCCGGGTCCAGCGTCCCTGCGGCGATGGCCGCGCGAACCCCGCAGCCAGGCTCCGTGTCGTGCCCGCAGTCGGAGAAGCGGCAGGCGCTCGTGGCCCGCTCCACGTCCTCGAAAGCGGCCGCGACGCCGTCGCCGTCCATCACGCCGAGCTCGCGCAGGCCCGGGGTGTCGATGAGGAGAGCGCCGGCGAGCCGGAGGAGCTGGCGCCGCGTCGTGGTGTGGCGGCCGCGCGCATCGTCCTCGCGGATGGCCGCCGTGGTGAGCAGGGGAGCGCCCGCCAGGGCGTTGACGATCGAGGACTTGCCCACGCCCGACGAGCCGGTGAACACGACCGTGCGGCCCTGGCCGAGATGGGCCCGAACCCCGTCGAGGCCCTCCCCGGTGATGGCCGATACCGGAATGACCTCGACCCCGGGTGCCGCCGCCGTGGTATCGACGAGGAACCGGTCGCGATCGCTCGCCAGGTCGGACTTCGAGAGCAGCACGACCGGCTGGGCCCCGGACTCCCATGCCACCGTCATGAAGCGCTCGAGCCGGCGGATGTTGAAGTCGGCGTTCATCGACGTGACCACGAAGACGGTGTCGACGTTCGCCGCGAGGACCTGGGACGGCATCTTGCGGTCGCCCGGGGAGCGCCGGATCACCGCGGTTCGGCGCGGCAGGACCCGCTGGATCAGCCGGTGCTCGCCCGCGCTCGCCGTGTCCGCAACGGGATCCATCGCAACCCAGTCGCCGACCGCGGGCCAGGCGGTCAGGGGATCGAGCTCGGCGTCGTGCCGGAGCCGGCCCGATGGGCTCGCCGGGCCCTCACCCGCCGCGGACGCGACCAGGTGCGCGCCTCGCTCCTCGCTCAGGATGCGACCCGGAACCAGCCCGGGCGCCTCGGTCACGAGCTTCGCCGCGAAGTCGTCGTCCCAGCCCAGCGCCTGCAGCATCTCGGCCTCGCTCACGAGAGCTCCCGCCGCCAGGCCGTCGACCGCTGGTCGACAGCGAAGCCGAGGCCCTCGTACAGCCCGAGCGCCCCGCTCGGATTGTCTGCGTCGACCCCGAGAGCCGCCGAGGCTTGTCCGCGTTCGCGATGCACCGCCAGGGACTTCGCGATGAGCGCCGTGGCCAGGCCGCGCCGGCGCCAGGCCCGCCGCGTGAACACGCTGCTCAGCCAGCCGCGCCGGAACCCGAGCGCCTTGTTCTGGTCCTCGTCGATCGCGTTAATGACGCCCCCGGCGACCTCATCGCCGTCGAACGCGACGACCCAGATCGACAGGTCGGTGGTCGGGTTGTCGAGCCAACGCTTGAGATGCTCCTCCGAGTGGTCGAAGCCGCCCCAGTGGTCGGCGAACGCCTCGATATCGGCATCCCAGACGGCCCTCGCGAGCGAGGCGTCGATCGGCCGGAGCTCGAGACCTTCGGGCAGTGGAACGTCCGCGATCGCGTCGAGATTCGGACGGACCATGTCGAAGAACCAGCGCGCCGTCGTGAACCCGGCCTTCTCGAGCAGGGCGACGTCGCCGCGCTGCGAGTCCCAGCTCCACGATCCGAGGATCGGCTTGGCGGGCCTCTCGATCGCCGCGAGCTGGCGCGCGCGGCCGATGTTGTCCTCGAGCAGCTCCGTCCCGATGCCGCGACGCCGCCACGCCGGATCGACCACGCCGTCGAGCCGGTATTCGCGATAGCCGTCGGTGGTATCGACGACCTCGCGCGTGGTGGCCGCGACGACAGCCCCGTCGATCTCGGCGAGCGTCACGTCACGCGTTGGGTCGAAGGATGCGTTTGGATGCGAGAAGTTCGAGGCCATCTCGTCGACCGTGGTGCGTCGCTGGAGTCCGTCGGCCTCCGCCTCGGCGTTCTCGAGGCGCGTGATGGCCCCGAGGTCGGCCTCGCCCGCGTACGGGCGAAGCCGGAGCCCCGAGGTCGTGCCGGTCCTGGATCGCTCGATCGTCGCCATCAGCCGACTCGCTTGAGCTTGCCGGTGCGCTTGGCGTAGCGCTCAGCGGTGCCGAACGCCCAGAGCCCGAGCGGGATGAACAGCGTGCCCATCACGACCAGCGGCCAGATGTCGCCCCAGAGGGCGTCGAGGCCGACCCCGTCGATCAACCCCGCACGCACGCCGTTGAGCGCGTATGTGGCCGGCGAGAACCAGGAGATGACCTGCATCCAGCCCGGCAGGAC
This sequence comes from Candidatus Limnocylindrales bacterium, assembly GCA_046707905.1. Taxonomy (GTDB): domain Bacteria; phylum Chloroflexota; class Limnocylindria; order Limnocylindrales; family CSP1-4; genus UBA5189. The sequence goes on along the minus strand of JBKKDM010000201.1, from coordinate 16 downwards.
GTCGATCGAGTAGTAC
>JBKKDM010000200.1:0-3116 GCA_046707905.1 Candidatus Limnocylindrales bacterium | reverse complement strand
GGACGGTCGAGCTTGCGCACCCAGGTCATGTGCCGCGGCTCGTAGTCGCCGGCCCCGATCTGGGCGAGGACCTCCTCGCCCTCCCCCTCGGCCTCGGCCCAGGCGTCCATCGCCCGGATCATCCGGTCGAAGGGGAACATCGAGCCGATGGTAACGAAGATCACCGGCCCGCCTCCGAAAAGAGAACCGCAGGGACGACGGGAACGCCCGCCATCGAGCCGCTCACAGCACCGCCCCCCAGTACTCGGGGCCGCCGGGCTTCGCGAGGTGGGGCCACTGCACGAGCCAGGCGTCGGCGAAGGGCCGGGCGAGGCGCCCCGAGAGGGTCATGCCCTCGGTGTGGGCGACGGTGTCGATCCAGACGGTGCGGCTGCGGCAGAGGAGCTTGGCGAGGACGAGGGCGACGAAGCCCGGCGCCGCCCCGGTCGTCACCACCACGTCGGGGCGCTCGGCGCGGACGATGGCGTGGATCTGACGGATGGTGGCGAGGAAGGCGAGCCGGCTCCGCCGCGAGACGTTGGTGACCGCGTAGTAGCGCGCCGGCGCGAGGTCGGCGTCGGCGTCCGCCTCGGTCGAGACGTAGAACACCTCGGCCTCGGCGAACGCCGGGACGATCCGGCGGAGCTCCACCCAGTGCCCGCCGCCCGAGGCGACCGCCATGACCTTGCGCATTTTACCCCTCACACGACCCCTGGAACGCCACACGACCTCCAGGCCCCGCGACGCGGGATCACACCTCCCGACCTCTAGGAAAGGGGCCGCCCCTTGTCCAGCGCGGCGACACCGGGAGCTCCCACCGGGAGCGACGCGGATCGCGACAGGGAGCGACGGGACGACACGCGAAGCGACATGCACGGCGGGCGGGTTCCGCCCCCATCGACGCTTGCCTGTTGCAAAATGACGACGCCCGCCGGGCATAAAGCCTCCCGGCCGGGGCTTTCCCCTTTCCCGCGGGAGGCCCGGCGTGATTTATATCCGGACAAAATCTCCGGAACGAGGCAGTTCGATGAGAAATTTCCTGCTCGCGGCCCTGCTGGCGCTTCTCGCCGCGCCGCTGGCCTACGCGCAGAGCGCGGACTACCGCATCCAGCCCGTCGACCAGCTCGCGATCACCGTGCTCGAGGACGAGACGCTGAACCGGACGACGCTGGTGCTGCCCGACGGCCGCATCTCGGTGCCGCTCGCGGGCTCGGTCCAGGCGGCCGGACGCCCGGTCGACGCGGTCGAGAGCGCGATCGCCGACCGCCTCGCCTCGAACTTCGCCGTCCGCCCGAGCGTCTTCGTCTCGGTGACCTCGGTCAGCGAGACCGGCCTGACCTTCCCGATCTACGTCGTCGGCCAGGTCGGCGGGCCCGGCCAGATCGAGGTCGAGGCCGGCACCACCCTCCTCCAGGCGATCGCGCTCGCCGGCGGCCTCGACCGCTTCGCCGCGACCAAGCGCATCCAGCTCCGCCGCATGGACCCCTCGACCGGCCAGGAGCGGCTCTACATCTTCAACTTCCGCGCCGTCGAGCGCGGCGGCGCCATCCAGTCCATGATCACGATGCGCGAGGGCGACGTGATCGTCGTTCCCGAGCGCCGCCTCTTCGAGTGAGGGGGCGATGCAGCGCGCCACTCTCGCCGCCCTGACCCTGGCGGCCGCCACCGGGATTCCCGCCCTCGCGCCCGCGCAGGCCCAGCAGGAGCAGGCACAGGAGGAGGCCGCGACCGGCGGCGTCCTCACCACCACGCTCTCCCAGAGCCTCGTCGCCGATTCCAACTACGACCTCGACGACCCCTCGCCGGGGACGAGCTACTACGGCGACACCCGGGTCGCGCTCGACTACCTCAGGCAGACCTCGACCCAGGTCTTCGCGCTCGGGCTCGACACCGGCCTGCGCTCGCTCGCCGAGGCCGACGAGGACTTCGAGTTCGTCGTCGCCTCGCCGAGCGCCGCCAACGTCGACTACAGCCTCGAGGGCGCCGACACGAGCTTCGACGCCGGCGCCCGCATCCGCACGCGGCGCGTCGACTCCAGCGGCCCGCTCGACATCGACGGGCCGCTGCCCGACGACCTCTCGGGCTTCGAGGAGGACGCGATCGAGTACCGCTCCGACGCCGACATCGGCTTCGCGATCGGGACCAACTCGCCGAGCACCTATGAGTTCAACCTCGCGGCGACCAACTTCGACTACAGCGAGGAAACCGACCAGGACAACCTCGTGCCGCGGCGCTCGGTCGAGGGCAACGTCCTGTGGACGCTGCAGATCACCCCGGTCTTCGCCGCCGTCGCCGGCGCCGGCGGCTACTGGTACTCGGCCGACAACACCACCGACGAGGAGATAACCGTCGCCGAGGGCGCCATCGGCCTCGCCTACACCCCGTCCGAGAACCTCCGGCTCCGCGGCGGCATCGGCTACGCCGACCGCAAGCGCGACCAGACGATCGGCGGGGTCCGCGACACCACCGAGCACGACACCGGCCCGGTGCTCCGTGGCGACTTCCGCTACGTCCTGCCCGACTTCACCCTCTTCGGCGAGGCGCGCTGGACGACCGCGGCCCCCGAGAACCGGCTGAGCGGCGTGGTGCGCGGCTTCTACAACCTGCCTCGCGGCCGGATCACCGGGCGGGTCTTCCAGCGCTACGGCGGCGGCCAGGGCGGCTCGGACAGCCGCGTCACCGGCGCCGGGATCGGCTTCACCCACGAGCTCACCACCGTCTCGGGCCTCGCCCTCGACGCCTCCTACGCCACCCAGGTCGACGAGGACGATCCCGACGAGCCGAACATCGACCGCACCGACTTCACCGCGAGCTACATCCATGCGCTGACCGAGTCGGTCAGCGCCGAGATCGGCTACGGCTTCCGCCACGAGGTCGAGGATCCCGAGGACGCGACGAGCAACCGGGTGTTCCTGGTGATCGGCAAGACCTTCGAGACCGGCCTCTGAGGGCCGCCCGCACCCGGGAAAATTCGGAAGGTCAACATTAGAAAAACTAATGTTGGTCGATTCGGTTTTTCGGGGGACGGCGGGTCAGGCGACGAGCTCCCTCGGCTCGAAGTGCATCAGCGCGTCGGGATAGGCGTGGGCGATGCGCTCGAAGTCGGCCTCGTAGAGGGCGCGCAGCCGCTGCCGCTC
>JBKKDM010000199.1:0-17732 GCA_046707905.1 Candidatus Limnocylindrales bacterium | reverse complement strand
TCCGCTGCCCCCCCCTCAAATACCCCCCCCCCGCCGGCCCCCGGGGGGCCCGCTTCGGGAGAGGGAATGACTAGCGGTTCCCGCCCTGGCCGCTGCCGCCGCCGGACGAGCCGCCCTGGCCGCTGCCGCCGCCGGTGAGGTCGTCGTCGGTACTGTTGGTACCGAGACCTGGGTTGTTTTCGCTGCGATCCATGCTTGGCACCTCCTGGCCCTTGTGGGCGTTTGACGAATGTCGGTCCATGCTCCTACCGCCCATGGCGCAGGCCGATGGTTTGGGCCGCTTCCGCCTCGCGATTTCCTTGCACGGCATCGTTGTGTTCGGCAAATGACGCATAGCGTCGGGTACAGTCCCGCGATGCCCCAGCGCTACGACGCGATCGTGATCGGCGGCGGCCACAACGGGCTGGTGAGCGCCGCCTATCTCGCGCGCGCGGGGCTGAAGACGGTCGTCCTGGAGAAGCGCCACGTGCTCGGCGGCGCGGCGGTCACCGAGGAGCTCTTCCCGGGCTTCCGGTTCTCCGTTTTCTCGTACGTCGTGTCGCTGCTCCGGCCGGAGATCATCCGGGACCTCGACCTGCCGCGGCACGGTCTCGACATCCTGCCCCTCGACGGCACGTTCACCCCCGTCTACGAGGGCACCGGCCGGACGCCGCCGAAGGACGGCAATGGCAACCCGATCGGGACGGGCGACTACCTGTGGCGGGTCAACGACCACGGTCGCACGGTCCGCGAGCTCCGCCGCTGGTCGAAGCTCGACGTCGAGGCGTACGAGGAATACGGGCCGCTCATGGTCGACATGGCCCGGTTCATCAAGCCGATCCTGGCGATCGTGCCGCCTGACCCGGCCTCGATCGACCCCCGGCCGCTGCTCCCGCTGGCCGGCCTCATACGGAGCTTCCAGAAGCTGACCGAGCGCCAGCAGGCGGTCTTCGTCCAGCTCATGACGATGTCGGCCTACGACTTCCTGAACCAGTGGTTCGAGACCGATCCGCTGAAGGCCACGATGTCCGCCTCCGGCATCATCGGAACGTTTCAGGGTGTTCGATCCCCGGGCACGGCCTATGTCCTGCTCCACCACTACATGGGCGAGATCGACGGCGCCTTCCGCGCCTGGGGCATCCCGAAGGGCGGCACCGGCGGCATCTCGAACGCCATCGCCAGTGCAGCCCGCGCGAATGGCGCGGAGATCCGCACGGAAGCGCCGGTCGCCAGAATCCAGACCAGGGGCGGGCGCGCCACTGGCGTCATCCTCGAGAACGGCGAGGAGCTCGAGGCCCCGGCGGTGCTCTCCTCACTCGACGTCCGCCGGACCTTCATCGACCTGCTCGAGCCGGGCACGATCGACGACGAGTTCGAGGCCGAGGTCCGTCGTTTCAAGTTCCGCGGCTCGTCGGGCAAGGTCAACATGGCCCTCGACTCGCTCCCGAGCTTCACGGCGCTCCCGGGCGAGGGCGAACACCTCCGCGGCGCGATCTCGATCTCGCCCGCGGTCGAGGACATGGAGCGGGCATACGACGACGCCAAGTACGGGCAGTTCAGCCGCAGGCCCTACATCGACATCATCATCCCGACCCTGGTCGACCCGTCAATGGCGCCGCCCGGCAAGCACATCATGAGTTGCTTCGTGCAGTACGCCCCGTACAACCTCGACCCCGCCCTCGGCGGCTGGGACAACCAGCGCGAGGCGTTCGGGGATGCCGTGGTCAACCGGATCGCCGAGTTCGCGCCAGACCTGCCGTCGAAGATCCTGTACCGCAACGTCCAGACGCCGCTCGACATCGAGCGGACGACGGGACTGACCGAGGGCAATATCTTCCAGGGCGAGCTCTCGCTGGAGCAGCTGTTCTTCAGCCGCCCCGTCCCCGGTTGGGCCCGCTTCCGAACCCCTGTGCAGGACCTCTGGCTGTCCGGGTCATCCACCCACCCCGGCGGCGGGATCATGGGCGCCAACGGCCGGATCGCGGCCCTCGAGGTCCTGCGATCCAAGCGAAAGCGCACATGAGGCAGCGGGCATGAGCGGGCCGCGTCCGGAGATGTACTGGGACGCCGTGATCTTCGGCGCGGGACACAACGCGCTCGTCACCGCCGCCTATCTGGGTACCGCCGGGATGCGGACGCTCGTGCTCGAGCGACGCGATCGGGTTGGCGGCGCGGCGGACACCGTGGAGCTCGCGAAGGGGCTCCGGGCCCCGGCGCTGGCCCACACCGTCGGGCGGCTTCGACCGTCCGTCCAGAAGGACCTCTCGCTCGCGCGGCACGGGCTCTCGCTGGTGTCGCCGGACGTGCGCGTGTTCGCTCCTTCGCCCGATGGCTCGGCGGTGACGCTCTGGGCAGACTCGAAGAGGACGGCGGCGGGCCTGGGCGACGACGGCGCGGGCTACCTCCAATTCGACAAGCGGGTCCGCCTGCTCGGCAAGTTCCTCGACGAGCTCGGTCGATCGACCCCACCAGACATCAAGTCGCCGGGGCTCGGAGACGCGCTATCGGGGCTGAAGCTCGGCCGCTCCTTCAAGGGGCTGGGCCGCGACGGGTCGCGAACGGTCCTGCGGGTGCTGCCGATGGCGATCGCGGACCTCGTGGCCGAGTCCGTGGAGTCGGATGCGCTGCGGGGCGCGCTGGCGTGGCGCGGCGTCCGGTTCGGGTCGGTGGGGCCGTGGTCGGCCGGCACGGCGGCGATGCTGCTCATGGACGGCGCCGGTAACGACGGCGGCGCCGCGGGCGAGACGGTATTCGCGAAGGGCGGGCCGGGCGCGCTTGCCGACGCGCTGGCCGCGGCGGCGCGGGCGGCGGGAGTGGAGATTCGCACCTCCGCGGCGGTCGTGCACATCACCTCGCGCGACGGGCGGGCGACCGGCGTCGTGCTGGAGGGCGGCGAGGAGATCACCGCAAGGGCCGTCGTCTCGGGCGCCGATCCCAAGCGAACGTTGCTCGACCTCGTCGATCCGGTCGAGCTGGGGCCGTCGCTCGGGTGGCGCGCCGGGAACATCCGGACGCCGGGTGTCGTGGCCAAGGTCAATCTGGCCCTGAAGAAGCTCCCGACGTTCCGTGCCGCGGGCGGCAACGAGGAGCTCCTGCGAGGGCGGATCGTCGTCGCGCCGGGAATCGACGCCATCGAGCGGGCCTTCGACGCGACCAAGTACGGCCGCTGGAGCGACCAGCCCGTCCTCGAGGCGACCATCCCGTCGATCGCCGACCCGTCGCTGGTCGAAGGCGCGAAGGCCGGCACGCACGTCATGAGCGTCATCGCGCAGTACGCGCCGTACGACCTTGCCGGCGCGGCGGGCGATCCGGCCGCGCGCGGCCCCGCCGGCTGGGACGGCCAGCGCGAGGCTCTCGGGGACGCGGTCCTTGCGGTCCTCGAGTCCGTGGCGCCGGGGATCCGCAAGCTCGTGAGCCATCGCCAGGTGCTCACGCCGGTCGACCTGGAGCAGCAGTACGGGCTCTCGGGCGGCCATCCGCTGCACGCAGAGCAGGGGCTCGACCAATTCTTCGTCTGGCGCCCGATGCTCGGCCACGCCCGCTACCGAATCGCGCTGGAGCGGCTGTACCTCTGCGGCTCGGGCGCCCATCCCGGCGGCGGGATCACGGGCGGACCTGGCCAGAACGCCGCCCGCGAGATCCTCTCGGACCTGCGGCGCCGTTCGGGCTGACGCTGCGGGCCTCGCCCTAGGGCTCGGAGGTCTTGGTCGCGCTCTGTTCCGCGGGCGTCATCGGGCGGGCGTGGGCGACCTCGACGTCGGTCGGGTCGACATCCTTGTCGATCGTCGGATCCGGCTCGCGCGGCCGGCGCACGGCGCGACCGACGCGTGTCGTGACCCGCGCCGCCGCACGCTCCGCGACCGGACCGTTGCCCCGCCGCCGGTTCAGCTGGTAGAGCAGCACCGCCGAGATCACCGCCGCGATCGGGATCCCGAAGATCGCGCCCGGGATGCCCGCGATCTTGATCCCGACCAGAACCGAGCCCAGGACCACGATCGGGTGGATCCGGAGCGACGTCGACATGATCCGGGGCTGGAGCCAGTTCATGACGACGAGCCAGCCGATCATGACGACGATCGAGACGGGCAGCGTCGAGTCGGGCTTCGTGAGGATCGCCACAAGGACCGGCGGGATCCAGGCGACGAACGGCCCGAAGAACGGGATCGCCATGAGGACGCCGGCCGTCGCCGTCGTGACGGCGATGAAGTCGAGGCCGAAGGCAAGGCTCGCGAAGAAGCAGATCACGCCGAAGACGAGGCCGGTGATGAACTGCCCCCGGATGAACCCGCCGAACGACCGGCTGACGGCCTCCTCGAGGATCTCGGCCTCGGAGCGGTACTGGGTCGGGATCAGCCAGAACAGGAACGCCTGGATGCGCTCGCGGTCGGCAACCATGTACAGCGAGAGCACGACGACAAGCAGCAGGTTGCCGATCGCCCCGATGCTCGCGACCGCCAGCTGCTGGAGCGGTGCGACCAGCTGGGCCGCGTACTGGCTGATGTTGTCAAAGAAGACGGTGACCTGGGCGAGCAGGTCGACGTTCGTGAAGCCGAGGCCGTTCAGGCGCTCCTGCCACGGCGCGATGATCGATGGCAGGTTGGCCCGGAGGGACGGCAGGTTCGCGATGAAGTCCTGGAGCGAGCTGAAGAGCGCGGCGGCGACCAGGATCGTGACCACGACAAGCCCGCCGAAGATCACCAGGTAGACGGTGAAGATCGCGCCCGTGCGAGTCATCAGCGGGATCGCGGTGGCACGGTTCACGAGCGGTGCCAGCATGAACGCCAGCAACCAGGCCAGGAAGAAGACCATGATCAGGTCGCCGAAGATCGCGAAGATCGCGCCGACGAATGTCAGGACGATGAACCCGAGCGCGACCGCGCCGAGCACGAGGATCGCGTCGAACCAGCGGCGTTCCCTCGGCGTCAGCTCGAACCCGGTCATGGGCTACCGCAAGCCCATCTTTTCGCGGACCTCGGCCATCGTTTCGGCGGCCATCGGGGCGAGTCGAGCCGCCCCGGCGGCGAGAATCTCGTCGACCTTGCCGGGTGCCGATTGGAGCTCGAGGTATCGCTCCCGCGCTGGTGCGTACTGCTCCGTGATCCGCTCGGCGAGCAGGCGCTTCGTGTCGACGCAGCCGGTTCGAGCGGTGCGTTCGCCGTCCCAGATCGACTCGAAGTCGTCACCGAAGAAGCGGTGGAGCTGGCAGACGTTGCAGACCTCCGGGCGACCGGGCTGGGTCCGAAGGATCCGCTCCGTGTCGGTGACCATGCTCATGACCTGCTTCCGGATCAGGTCCGGGTCGGCCAGGATGTCGATCGTGTTCCCGACCGACTTTGACATCTTCCGGGCGCCGTCGGTCCCGATGACGGTCGGCGCCTCGGTGAAGACGGCCTGCATCTCGGGGAACGTCTCGCCGTAGCGGTTGTTGAACGCGCGGACGATCTCGCGCGACAGCTCCAGGTGTGCGGCCTGGTCCTTGCCGACCGGCACCAGCGAGGCCTTATACATCGCGATGTCGCCAGCCTGGAGCACCGGGTACGTCAGCAAGCCGTGGTTGATGTCGTCGGGCTGGGTCTCGCGCTTCTCCTTGTAGGTCGGCGTCCGCTCGAGCCAGCTGACCGGCGTCACGGTCGCGAGGAGCCAGGCGAGCTCGGTGTGCTCCGGTCGGTGGCTCTGGACGAACAGCGTGCAGCGCTCGGGATCGAGGCCCAGCGCGAGGAGACTCGCTGCCATGTCCCGGGTTCGCGCCCGGAGGACATCGGGATCGTGTGTCGAGGTCAGGGCGTGGTAGTCGACGATGCAGTAGACCGCCTCGTACTTGTCCTGGAGCGCGACGTAGTTCCGGATCGCGCCGAGGTCGTTCCCGAGATGCGCGACGCCCGACGGCTGGATGCCGCTGAAGATCCGTGGCGCAGTCGGCTGCGTGCCCGAGGCGCGCGCGGGAGCGGTCTCCGTCGTCATCGCGCGGAGTGTACGGGCCGTTCGGGCGCCCCCGCTACGATGCGCCGATGCGCGACGAGGGAGCCTCGAGGTCCGGGCCGCTGCGTGTTGCCGTGCTCGGCGCGGGAACGGTCGGGCGCGAGGTCGTGCATGGCCTGCTCGATCCGCAGGGCGAGCTCGTCGAACGGGGATCGGGATTCGAGCTGGTCGGGATCGCGGTGCGGGATCTAGAACGCGCGCGGACCTGGGGCGTGGCCGCCGCCGCGGGGATCGCCGAATCGCTCCTCACCGACGCGCCCGCCCACCTCGTCGCCGCGCCCGAGACGGACGTCATCGTGGAGCTGATGGGTGGCGACGAGCCCGCCCGGATGCTGATCGCGGCCGCACTCGGGGCGGGGAAGTCGGTCGTAACCGCGAACAAGCACGTCATCGCGCACTACGGCGCGGAGCTCGAGGCGATCGCGCGCCGGACCGGCGCCGCCCTCCGGTTCGAGGCCGCAGTCGGCGGCGGAATTCCCGTGCTCGGCCCGCTCTCGACCGACCTCGCGGCGAACCGCTTCGTCGAGGTCCGTGGAATCGTGAACGGCACCACGAACTTCATCCTCACGGCGATGCACCAGGTCGGGCAGGGCTATGCAGAAGCGCTCGCCGATGCCCAGGAGGCGGGCTACGCCGAGGCCGACCCGACCGCCGACGTCGAGGGCATCGACGCCGCGAACAAGCTCGTCATCCTGGCCCGCCTTGCGTTCGGGGCATGGCTGGACCCGGAGACGATCGAGCGGGCCGCGCCGCGGAACGACTGGACAACCGCCTCGCCGGGGATCACCGGCGTCTCGGCGGAGGACGTCGCAGCCGCGACGGCGGCGAACATGGTGATCAAGCTCGTCGCGCAGGCGCAGCATCGAAAGACCCGGAGCGGCGACGACCACGGGATCGGGGCGGCCGTCGTCCCGACGCTCGTCCCCGCGGTCAGCAGCCTCGGGCGGGTGAGCGGCACCGACAACCGGATCGAGCTCCAGGGCAACCCGATCGGGCAGGTCGCCTTCGAGGGCCCCGGCGCGGGCGGTCGAGCAACCTCCTCGGCGGTCCTCGCGGACGTGCTCGCCCTGGCGCGAGGCGCCGGCTCGACGTGGGGTGCGCTGAAGGCGGCCACGGGACCCACGCCCGCGCTTGAGCTGCCGTTCAAGGGCGCCAGGCAGGCCTACCCGTCGGGCGCCCGCTACCCCGAGATCGCCTGACGTGTCACCGGAGGGGCGCCCAAGGCTTGCCGAGCGGTATCAGCGGTTCCTGCCGCTGACCGAGGCGACGCCCAGCCTCACGCTCGGCGAGGGGTTCACGCCGCTCGTGGCGGCGCCGCGGCTCGGCGCGTCGATCGGCGTCCCGAACCTCCACCTCAAGCTCGAAGGGCTCAACCCGACCGGCTCGTTCAAGGACCGCGGCATGGTCATCGCCGTGTCCAAGGCGCTCGAAGCGGGCGCGACGTCGATCATCTGCGCGTCGACGGGGAACACGAGCGCGAGCGCCGCCGCCTACGGGGCGGTCGCCGGCATCGATGTTGCCGTTGTGCTGCCGAAGGGCGCAATCGCGGTCGGCAAGCTGCTCCAGGCGCTGATCGCCGGGTCGAAGGTCGTCGCGATCGACGGCAACTTCGACGATGCGCTACGGGTCGTTCGGTCGATGACGGCCGAGGCCGGCTCGCGGGCGACGCTCGTCAACTCCGTGAACCCGCACCGGATCGCGGGCCAGAAGACGGCGGCGTTCGAGATCTGTGACGACCTCGGGCGGGCGCCTGACGTGCTCGCGATCCCCGTCGGCAACGCCGGCAACATCACGGCCTACTGGGCCGGGTTCACCGACTACGCGATGGCCGGGATCGTCGAGACGCGGCCGCGGATGCACGGCTTCCAGGCCGCGGGCGCGGCCCCGATCGTGCGCGGCGAGCCAGTCGAGAAGCCCGAGACGATCGCGACGGCCATCAAGATCGGCAACCCGGCGACCTGGCAGGGCGCGGTCGCGGCCCGCGACGAATCTCGAGGGAGCATCGACGCGGTCACCGACGACGAGATCCTCGCGGCCTACCGCTCCCTCGCGGAGCTCGAGGGCGTGTTCTGCGAGCCGTCGTCCGCGGCCTCCGTGGCTGGCGTCGCGAAGGCCGCCGCGGGAGGGGCGATTCTCGCTTCCGAGCTGGTCGTCGCGGTCCTGACCGGCAATGGGCTGAAGGATCCTGGTACCGCCGAGAAGGTCGTCGCGGGGCGGATCGTCGAGTCGGACGCGACCGAGGCTGGCGTCATGGGGGCGCTTGGGTGGTAGCCGTCGTGGGCGGCGTTTCGCGAGCGTCGCTGATCTCGCGACCGATCCGTGGTCCTCGTCGGTGATGCCAGTGGGAGCATCAGCGCAGGGCAACGGCGGGGGGAACACGAGCCAGCTCATCGGGCGGGCTGTCGAAGTCGAGGCACCGGCGACGATCGCGAACCTCGGGGCGGGGTACGACTGCCTGGGCCTGGCGGTCGACCTGCCGTTGCGCGTCACGGTCGAGGCGACGGCGCCCGCGGACGATCCCGCATCGATCGACCTGACCGTCGAGGGCGACTGCATCGGCGAGCTGCCAGAAGATCGATCGAACCGGTTCGTCGTGGCGCTCGAGGCGGGGCTGGCCGAGCTCGGGTTCGCGGCGCTCGAGGGCGTCGGCTGGCGAGTGCGAATGTCGAACCCCATCCCGCTGGCGCGGGGCCTCGGTTCGAGCGCGGCTGCCACCGTGGCGGGACTCGTTGCCGCGTGGGGCCTCGCGGATCGACCGGTCGACGCAGCGGCCGCCCTGCGGCTCGCGACGAAGATCGAGGGCCATCCGGACAACGTCGCGCCGGCGCTGCTCGGCGGGCTGGTCGCGAGCATCGCGCTCGACGATCGCGTCGAGGCGGTTCGGCTGGATCCGCCGCGGAACGTGCTGGTCGTCGCGTGGATCCCCGAGCGCAGGCTCGAGACCTCCGAGATGCGGCGCGTGCTGCCCGACGCCGTGCCGCGCGCCGACGCCATCGCGAATCTCGCTCGCGTGGCCGTAGGCGTGGCGGGTCTCGCCTCCGGCCGGACGGATGTCTTGCGACTCTTGACGGAGGACCGCCTCCACGAGCCGTACCGCGCGTCGGCCTACCCGGAGCTGCCGCGCCTCGTCGCGGCCGCGCGCGACGCCGGCGCCCTCGGCGCCTTCCTCGCCGGCGCCGGCTCCACCGTGGCCGCGCTCGTGGACGCGTCAGACGAAGAAGCGGCAGACCGCGTCGGCGCCGCGTTCCGCACCACCGCGGCTGCCCTCGCGCAACCGGGTCGCCTCCAGGCGATCAACCTCCAGCCCACCGGCGCACGGCTCGTGTCTTCACGCTGACTGCGGAATCCCGGGACCTCCAGCGTCGCCTCGCCACGTGAAACTCGCGACGCGATGCACGACGGCGCGGATGGGCCGCCGAAGGTAGGATCGAGCGGCCATGCAGGCCATTCCTCGAGCGCTGGTTCTGGTCGCGGCCATCTCGCTCGCGAGCTGTGGAGGTGCCGCCGTGTCGGAGAGTCCCGCCCAACCGGACGCGAGTGACGCCGCCGCGTCCGAGCTGACGATCACGCGGACAGGTGGGATCGCCGGCGTCCACGATGTCGTGCAGATCGAGCCCGACGGCTCGGCGAGCGTGAGCCAGAGGACCGGTGTGATCTCGGCGTGCACGCCGAGCCAGGCAGCGATCGATCGAGTGCGCGCCATCGACCTCGCCACGCTCGGCCCGGCTCCATCCAAGACGCCGATCATGGACGGCTTCGGGTACGAGATCGTCGGCGCCTCGGGCACCGCCGCGGTGGGCGATGGCGATACCGGCCAGCACGGCGAGCTGCTCGCCGCGGCCGCCGAGGTGGTCGCCTCGTGCCTGACCACGCGGACCGACTCGGGCACGTTCCAGTAGCCCGATGTCCCTGCTGCGGGTTGCGGGCAAGGTCCTGCTCGCCGCGTCGATCCTCGCGTCCGTCGCCGGCTGCTCCATCTCCGGCGGCACGCTCGGCGGCCGAGAGAAGTGCTGGCCCGAGGATCCGCCTCGGGCCGCGAGCATCTGGCGGGGCGTCCTCGTCGTCGACGAGACCGGCAGCCAGCTCAGGACCGCCGAGGGGGAGGCCATCCCGCTCCTGCCCGGCACGTTGACGACCAGGATCGGTGCGGACGGCAAGGGCGAGCTTGTTTCGGGTAACGATGTCGTCGCCGTCGCCGGCGAGGACCTGACGCTCTTCGGCGGCATGGGCGGGGACGGGGCGCTCGTGGTGTGCGGTCTGGAAGAGGTCCACAGGGGCGCGTAGGCTCGCGCCATGACCAGCCTGCTGCACGACGCCTTTCGCCACCACGCCTGGGCCAACGACCGGCTGCTCGAGGTCTGCCGATCGCTCACCCCGGAACAGCTCGCGACGCCGTGCCCGGGAACGTACGGGCCGATCCTCGACACGCTTCGGCACCTCGTCGGCTCGGACCGTTGGTATCTCTGGGTGATCACCGACAAGAAGGTCGAGCAGCTCGACGAGGACAGCCTGTCGATCGGCGAGCTGCCGGCGGCAGCGGCCAGCAGCGCCGGCTCGTGGGAGGAGCTGCTCGCCGGCGATCTCGACGCCGACACGGACGTCGCCCGGGTCGAGGACGACTGGGAGTTCCACGCGCCGATGGGCATGCGGCTGGCCCAGGTCATCCACCACGGGACCGACCATCGAAGCCAGGTCTGCACGGCCCTCACGAGCCTCGGGATCGAGCCGCCCGAGATCGATGTCTGGGCCTGGGGCGAGGCGACCAACCGAAGCCACGCGGTCGGCGAGATCCCCGCCTAGTGCGCCTCCCGCGGCCGATCGCCGCATTCCTCCTCGCCGCGCTCATCGCGGGTTGCGGCTCGCTTGGGTTCGGGGAGGAGGCTGCAGGCGCGACGCCCGAGAGCACGGTCAAGGGCTACCTCGACGCCTCGGCCGCGGGCGACTGCCGGGCCGCGTCGCGGCTGGCCACCGCGGATCTCGTGCGCCAGGGCGTGTGGTGCGAGGACCCCAGGGTGTTGGGGTTCGGCGAGATCGACATCCTCGAAGGGACGGCGGGCGACCCATCGGTGATCTATGTCGTCGATGCCGTGGTCATTGGTGGAACGGGGCTCGAACGGCACGGGCTGCAGGCTGGCGAGAACGACGTCGTCGTTCGCGTCGTGCGCGAGCCGGATGGGACCTGGCGGGTCACCGAGACGATCGCGCGCTAGTCCTGGCGCCACACCCTGGCCGTGATGGCCCCGAGCGCGAGGTTCAGCCGCAGCAGTAGACCAGCGGATCCGTCTTCGTGTGCGCGTCGCGGACGGGCCACGACGCACCGTCGAACAGCCCGCGATCGCCGACGGGCTGGTCCAGCTCGAACGTGACCCGACGCAGCTGATCAGTCCCATCGCCACAGTGCGGGTGTGGCTCTCCGACTGGTTCGGTCGGCAGGATGATGACGATCGCCTCCGGGCCGTATCGAATGATGGGTTCGAGCATCCGATCCTCGACCGTGTCGGGGCACTCGTCGCGAACGGTGATGTCAAGTGCGTCGTCACCGGGTTCCGGCCATCGCGCCGCCGGAATCCACCAGGTGACAACGGTCGAGTTCGGCACGCTCGCCCGCATCTGACAATCTCCGTAGCCTCGCGCTCGCCAGCCGCCATCGGACGTCTCCGCGAGGAGATACCAGTAGGTCCCGAATTCGTTCAGGCCGATGTACTCGGCCTCGTCCGGCGTCCGATGCGCCAGCCACCAAGTCGCCGTTCCGAAAAGCTGGAGCTCGCCCCGCAGCACCGCCGCGGGCAGATCCTCGCTGTCCTCGGCGCCGCCGGGCCCGTCGAGGATCGCAAGCGGGAAGTCGGCGCCGCCGCAGGTGTACCGCACGTCCGCCAGGAAATCGTCGCTCGCGGGGATGAACACGGTGGCGGCCGGCCCAATCGATGGGCTCGCGACGGACGTGGGTGCGGGAGCGGTTTCGGAAGCCAGCGCCGCGCTCGTGGGATCGGCGGTCGTCGATTGTGGCGTTGGCTGGACGCCCTGGCCTCCCGTACATGCGGCCATGCCGACGACGAGGAGCGAGGCCGCTGCGAGGTGGCGAAGGGTGGGACGAATCATGTGGGTGACCACGATGACGCCGATGGACCGCCGGCGTGTGACGGCTGCATGTGTTGACGAGGCAGCGAGACTCTGCGCATGGGGGACTTCATCGGCGAGGCCTTGAACACGATCGGCGCGGTCATCGGCTCGATCTACGACTGGATCCACGTCTTCCTGCCCGGACCGATCCTGCCCGTCGTCCTCGGCGGGCTCGTGTTCGCCGGTGCGATGTGGTTCATGTTCAAGCGGTAGCAGCGCCCGCGAATCAGTCTCGGCTGATCCGCTAGTCGTCCTCGCCGCGCACCTGGTCCGGCCAGCTGTCGACACGCGGATCACTCGAACGCTGGCGCACCGCTTCGGCATCGAACGAGCCCGCGATCGGCTGGCCCATCGTGTGGCGCCGGATGAACGCCAGCGTCCTGTTCCAGGCATCCGTGGAGTCGTCCGCGAACTCGTCGAAGTGGCGATCGAAGAAGCCGTGCGGGGCACCGGGATAGACGATCGTCTCGTGGTTCACGCCGGCCTTGTCGAGCGCCGCGTCGAATGCGTCCCTGACGTCCTTCGTGAGGCCCTCGTCCTTCTCGCCGTAGAAGATCAGGAGATCGGACTCGATCTTGTCGGCGACGTCCGCGGGCGCCGGGGTGCCGTTGCGGTTCTCGCCGGTCGGCCAGCCGTAGAACGGGATCGCGCCCGCAAGGCCCAGGCCGAGCGTCGTCGACATCGATGCCAGTCGACCGCCCATGCAGAACCCGGTCGTAAAGACGGATCTCGGAGGGTTCGGGAGGGCGCGCAGGTGCGCGACCCCGGTCCGGATGTCGCCTGCGAGGTGCTCCCAGCGGGCCTTGCCCACGTGGGGCATGTACTCGGAGTCCTCGCCGCGATCGTCGTTCGGGGCGGTTCGCCCGAAGTAGTCGATCGCGAGCGCCTCGATGCCGCGCTCCGCGAAGCGCATCGCCAGCTCCTCGAAGAACGGATGCAGCCCGCGGACGTCCGGCAGGATCACGATTCCCGCTCCCGTGGCCTGCTCCGGTCTTGCGAGGAACGCCCGGAACTCCTTGCCGTCCTCGCCCTTGAGCGAGATGGATCGGGAGTCGATGGCGGCGCCGCTGATCGGCTCGATGGGCGGCCGGCTGTCGTGGGTGGTGCACATGCCCCGCATGATGCCCCGCCGTTCCTTGCAGGTACGCCGCCGTCGGGCCCCGTGATGTCTGTGAGACATGAACGCGCGACCTGCGGCCCGAAATCCGGAGTCTTCGACGCGATCGATGCCTCGTGGGCATCAATCGCGGCCGACGGCGGCACATCGACGTCATTCCGTGCGATCTCATGTCTGCCAGGCATGGGGTGATCGCGGCTCGGCGATCGCGGCTCGGCGATTGCGGCTCGTCGATCGCCGCAGATGTGTGCCGGTGCGACGCAGGGTCCTGAACGGCGTTCGGTATGATCCGCGGCCGATGCAAGCCAGCACGCCCAACCAGCTCGTCGTGCAGAAGTTCGGGGGCTCGTCGCTCGCGGAGGCATCGCGCATCCGAAGGGTCGCGCAGCGGATCGCGCGGGCGCGGGCCAGCGGCTCCGACCTGGTCGTGATCGTCTCGGCGATGGGCGACACCACCGACGAGCTCCTCCAGCTCGCCGCCGCGATCACGGACGACCCGGACCCCCGCGAGCTCGACATGCTGCTCGCGACCGGCGAGCACCAGAGCGCGACGCTCGTCTCGATGGCCCTCCACGCCCTCGGCATCAAGGCCATCAGCCTGACCGGCGCGCAGGCGGGCATCACCACGGACGCCTCCCACGGGCGCGCGCGCATCGCGAACGTGGAGCCGCGGCGGGTCCGGAGGGAGCTCGACAACGGCAATGTCGTGATCGTGGCCGGGTTCCAGGGCAAGCGACAGGACTCGGCCGACGAGGACGGCGGCGGCGGTGAGACCACCACCCTCGGGCGCGGAGGCTCCGACACCACCGCCGTTGCGCTCGCTGCCGCGCTCCGGGCCGACCGGTGCCAGATCTTCACCGACGTCCGCGGCATCTACACGGCCGACCCGCGCCTCGTCCCGGATGCCCGCCAGCTGTCGACCATCGGCTACGAGGAGATGCTGGAGCTGGCCCAGCAGGGCGCGCAGGTGATGCAGGTCCGCGCGGTCGAGCTCGGCTGGATCAACGCTGTCGAGATCGAGGTCCTGAGCTCGTTCGAGGACGCGCCGGGTACGCTGATCAGGGAGGATCCGCTCGTGGAGCAGCGCAACAAGGTCCGGGGCCTGGCCCACGACCGCAACGTCGCGAAGGTCACCCTGCTCGCCGTGCCCGACCGGCCGGGGATCGCCCGGGGCGTTTTCGGCCCGCTCGCCGATGCCGGCGTGATCGTCGACATGATCGTCCAGAACGTTGGCCACGACGGCGCGACGGACATCTCGTTCACCGTGCCGCGGGTCGACCTCGGGAAGGCGGAGCGCGTGCTCAAGCCAGTCGTCGAGGAGATGGGCGCCCGCGGGATCACCACGGACCCGACGGTCGCGAAGGTCTCGATCGTGGGCGCGGGTCTCCACAATGCGCCGGGCTACGCCGCGCGGATGTTCGGGACGCTCGCGGACGCGGGCGTGAACATCGAGATGATCTCGACGTCGGAGGTCCGGGTCACCTGCGTCATCGGCGAGGCCGGCCTCTCCAAGGCGCTCGAGGCGCTGCACGGGGCGTTCGAGCTCGAGCGGCCCGACCCGGTCGACTCGGAGGCTGCAGCGGTTGCCCGATGAGGCCCGCGTCGGTGCCGCTCCCCCGATGACCGACGTCATCGATACCGCCGTCACGAGCTGGCTTTCGAAGTTCGAGCGCTTCGACTCCGTCAGCTCCACCAACGACGTCGTCGCTGGCTGGCTCCGCGACGGGATTCCCGAAGTCTGCGTCGCGATCGCCGACGTCCAGACCGCGGGGCGCGGTCGAGTCGACCGGACCTGGACGGCCCCGCCGGGCACGGCGCTGCTCGCCTCGATCGGCTTCCGGCCCACATGGCTCCAGCCGGAGCATGCCTGGAGGCTCGCCGCGGTCGTGACCCTGACGATGGCCGAGGCCTGCGAGATCGCCGCGGGCCTCCGTGCGGGCACGGTCCAGCTCAAGTGGCCCAACGACCTCGTCGCCATCGACTCGCGCTCCGGCGACGTCCGGAAGCTCTCGGGCGTCCTGGGCGAGACGGATGGGCTGGGCACGAAGGACGCCAGGGCGATCATCGGGATCGGCGTCAACGCCGATTGGAAGCCCGAGGACTTTCCGCCCGAGCTCGCGACGATCATGACTTCGATCGCCGAGCTCGCGCCGGGCCAGGTGATCGACCGCGAGGTGATCGTCCATGTCTTCCTCGAACGGCTCGAGAAGGCGACCGCCCTGCTTCGAGCCGGCACGTTCCCGGGGGACGCCTGGAAGACCCGGCAGCTGACGAACGGCGTGCCGGTCCGCCTGGAGTGGCCCGACGGTCGAACCGAGACGGTCAGCGCGGTTGACGTGGACGTCGAGACGGGCGCCCTGCTCGTCGGCGAGCTCGGTGGCGGGGGCCAGCAGCGCAGCGTGCTCGCGGGCGAGATCCACCATCTCCGCCTCGGCGGGATCGTCTAGCCGGGGCGGGGTGTAACGAAATGGCCCGACGGGCATTGTGGAGAGTGGACGCGGCGAAGGACGCCGTCCCCCGGCTCGCCCATCTCGACCAAGACCGCTCGCTGGTGGAGGCCGCGAAGCGAGAGCCGGCCCGCTTCGACGCCCTGTATCGCAGGTACCTGGCCCGCGTGTACTCCTACGCCTACTACGAGCTCGGCGACCATCATGCCGCGGAGGACGCCACCGAGGCGACGTTCGTCTCGGCCCTGACGAACCTCTCGCGGTTCGAAGAGCGCGCGCGCCCGGCCGACGGTGAGGGCGCATCGACCTTCCGCGTCTGGCTCTTCCAGATCGCCCGGAACGAGGTCGCCGGCGAGCGCCGGCGGGCCCGCAGGCGTCCGGTCGATCCGATCGGCGAGACCCTCGGCGCGATGGTGGCCGATCCCCTGAACGTCGAGGACGAGGCCGTCCGCCGCGATGAGGCGCGGGCCGCGTGGCGAGCCGTCGGGCGCCTGCCCGGCGAGCGCCGCCAGGCGATGGTGCTCCGGTTCGTCGAGGAGCTCAGCACGGCGGAGATCGCCGGGGTTCTCGGGAAGTCGGAGGGGTCGGTCAGGGTGCTCATCCACCGCGCGCTCAAGAGCGTCGCGAAGGACCTGGGCGCCACGAAGCGCGGCGGGAAGACCTCCGGACCTGCCGCGTGAGCGGGATTCGCCGCGGCGACGGCGAGCTCGGCGAGGTCCAGGCCCTGATCACCGACCGCTATCTCGATTCGCTGCTGACGATCGCGGCCGCGCGCTCCGGAGAGCCGATCGACGACCCCGACGCGTCCGTGGGAGCCGCCGTGCGGGCAATCTCCCGCCGCCTGGCGGCCGATCTGCCGCGCTTCCATCCGTCGTTCCGGTTCGAAGAGCGCCTCGCCCTCCGCCTCGCCCAGCTGGCCGCGTCAATGCGGTTGCCGCTCGCCGCAGGCGGCGAATCGCAGGCGGCGGCCTCGTCGATCGCCCAGATTCCGCTCGCGCCCGGCACCGATCCCCGCCTCCGGCATGACCCGCTCCGGGTGGCCGGCGATGACGACCTCGACCGCGACAACCGCCCGCTGCTGATCGGCGGGGCCGTGGCCGCGTCCGCGCTGTCCCTCGCCGGCGCCTGGCTCGCGTGGCGTCGCCGGACGTCGCCGATGGCCCGCGCGATCCGCGCCGCCCACGCATTCCGCCAGCCGCTCGGGCACGGGTAGGGAGGGCGCGATGCCGATCAAGCTGCCGTCGTTCCGCCCGCGCCGCGACGTCTACCCGCCCGATCTCTGGACGAAGTGCCCGTCGTGCTCGGAGATGGTCTTCAACAAGCAGCTCGAGAAGAACGACCGGCTGTGCCCGACGTGCGGCCACCACTTCCGGCTCTCAGCCACGGCCCGGCTCGACATGCTCCTGGACCCGAACAATTTCCGGGAGCGGGACGCCGGGCTCCAGTCCGTGGACCCGCTCGGGTTCGTCGACCACAAGGCCTATCCGGATCGGGTCTCCGCGGCGCAGGCCGCGACGGGCCTCCGCGACGCGGCGGTCCGCGGCTTCGGGTCCATCGAGGGCCTGCCCGTATCGATCTGCGTCATGGACTTCGGGTTCATGGGTGGTTCGATGGGTGCGGTGGTCGGCGAGAAGGTCACCCGCGCCGCCGAGGACGCGCTCCTGACCCGTATCCCGCTGATCGTCGTGTCCGCGTCCGGCGGGGCGCGGATGCAGGAGGGCACGCTGGCCCTGATGCAGCTTGCGAAGACCGTGGCCGTCCTGGAGCGCGTCCGCGCCGCCCGGATCCCGTACATCAGCGTCATGAGCGACCCGACGACGGGCGGCGTCTTCGCCTCGTACGCGGTTTTGGGCGACATCAACCTGGCCGAGCCGAACGCCCTGATCGGCTTCGCCGGGGCGCGCGTCGCCGCGGGCACGATCTCGCAGGAGCTGCCGCCGGGCTTCCAGCGCAGCGAGTTCCTGTTCGAGCACGGGTTCATCGACCGCGTGATCCACCGGCGCGCGCTTCGCGGCGAGATCGCCGGACTCCTGCGTTTCATGCGCCCCCCGGAGCTGGCCGCCGATGCTCGGCCGGCCGCCATCAACCCA
>JBKKDM010000198.1:0-14347 GCA_046707905.1 Candidatus Limnocylindrales bacterium | reverse complement strand
TTCGACGGCCGCGAACGACACCACCGACATGCGCCGCGGCCCCGGCTTGCGCGGCGGCCATGGCGGGCCCGGCTTCGGCGAGATCACGATCACGGCGATCTCGGGCTCGAGCATCTCGCTCGCGACCGAGGACGGCTGGACCCGGACCGTCACCGTCGACGACGGAACGACCTACACCAGGGCCGGCGAGGACCTCGAGTTCGGCGACCTCGCGGTCGGCGACACCATCGGCTTCCGCCAGACGCTCAAGGACGACGGCAGCTGGACCATCGACGCCATCGCGGTAATCCTGCCGCACGTCGGTGGCGAGGTGACGGCGGTCGACGGGTCGACGGTCATCGTCGAGCAGCGAGACGGGACGTCCGCGACGATCACCATCGGCGGCGACGCGAACATCGTCGTCAACGGCGACGCCGCCGAGCTCGCCGACATCGAGGTCGGCATGGTTCTCGTGGCCGAGGGCACGGAGAACGCCGACGGCTCCCTCGACGCGACCCGCGTCAAGGCCGGCGACGCCCGCCTCCGGGGCGATGGCTTCGGTGGCCGCGGGTTCCACGGCCCGGGCTTCGGGCCCGGCTTCGGCGACGGCGAGAAGCCCGCCGCCACGGCCGCACCCGAGGCGACCGGCAGCGCCACGTAACCCCGTCAGCATTCGGCTCGACCCGGAGCTTCCTCCACCGGGCCGGGCGACATGGAACAGCCGAGCGGATGGCCCGCTCGGCTGTTTCGATTTTTCAGGAGGTGTTGGGGTGGCCTACGGGGGTCGAACCCGTAACCTTCGGATCCACAATCCGATGCTCTGCCGGTTGAGCTAAGGCCACCGCGCATGCGTGCTCTGGCCCGCGGCCACGGGAGTGTATCCGGGAACGCGGAGTCGACGCCACGGATCCGCCGGGAGCCGCCCGGGCGTACCCCCTGTAGTCTGGCCATCCGCTCACGAGGTGCGCTCCATGCTCGTGCAACCCCACATCGACCGACGGACCTTCCTCGCCGACATGGGCCGCGGCGCCTTCGCGATCGCGATCGTCGGCCTCGTCGGCTGCGGTCCATCGACGCTCGCGACGTTCTCGCCAGGCCCGGCTGCCAGCCCCGGCGGTTCGTCGCCGGACGGTGGCACCTCCGGCCCGACCGATGCTCCCGGCGGCTCCAGCCCGCCGGCCTCACCGGCGAGCGGCGGCACCGCCTGGACCCGCGTCAACCTCGGGTTCGTCTCGGCCTACCTGCTGGTGCGCGGCGGCGAGGCGGCGCTCGTCGAAACCGGGGTTGCCGGCAGCGCGGGCGCCATCGAGGCCTCGCTGGCCGACGTCGGGCTGGGCTGGGACGCCGTCGGCCACGTCGTCCTGACCCACCACCACAACGACCACCAGGGCAGCCTCGGCGAGGTCATCCAGCGGTCGCCGGGAGCGACGGCCTACGCCGGTGCCGAGGACGTTCCGTCGATCACCGGGGCCTCGTCCGTCACCGTCGTCGGCGACGGCGAGGAGGTGTTCGGGCTCCGGATCGTGACGACCCCGGGCCACACCGCCGGCAGCATCTCCGTGCTCGACCCGGTGGCGGGGGTGCTGGTCGCAGGTGATGCCCTGCGGGCCGATGGCGGTCGGCCGAGCCTGCCCGGCGCCCAGTTCACGGCCGACATGGACGAGGCGAGGCGCTCGATCGTCAAGCTCGGCGCGCTGACCTTCGAGACGCTGCTTCCTGGCCACGGCGACCCGATCGAAACCGGCGCAGCGGCGCTCGTCGCGGAGCTGGGCGCGACAGGCTGATCGCCGCGCCGGCGCGGCCGTTGGCTCGAATCTCCGTGCCGCTTCGCCGCGGGCGCGCCCCCGACGCTGAGCGCGCGTCAGTCCTGGGCGACGCTCGCCGGCCGGCGGCCGCTGGTCCGGAAGCTGGGTCTGGCGTCGCGTTGGCGGATGGTGAAGCGCTCGTCCGGTGGCGCCAGCTCGGCGATCGCGGCGGCGTCGTTCGTGACGAGGGCCGCGAGGTACTCGCCGATCACCGGGCCGTGCTTGAACGCATGGCCCGTGCCTCCGCCGGCGATCCAGACGTCGCCGAGCCCGGGGTGCCGATCGATCACGAAGTGGGCATCCGGCGTGACCTCGTAGAAGCAGGTCCACGTCCGGACGACCGGCTGCTCGGCCAGGCCGGGGAGCCGGCGTCGAAGGACCTGCCGTGAGGCCTTGATCGTCGCGTCGGCGCATTCCCGAGCGGAATCGTCGCAGCGCTCGACCGGACCGAGCCAGTCCGGACAGGCCTTGATCGTCAGCCCGTCGAACGACGGGAAGCCATAGAACGATCCCTCAAAGTCGATCCAGGCGGGCATCGGGCCCGCGTCGTAGCGCCGGTCGTCGGCCGGAACCTGGAAGTACATGACGTCCTGACGATGCGGCTCGATCAGGGCACCGATGGTCGCCGGGAACAGGTCGGGAAGCCAGGGACCGCAGGCGAAGACGAAGGCGTCCGCCTCGATCGGGCGGCCGTCTTCGAGCTCGATCCGGCCGAGCTCGCCGCCGCCCCGGGCGCCGTCGGTCGTCTCGGGCGGCTGGACCCGGCCGGTGATGACCTCGCCGCCTTCCGATTCGAATCGCGCAATCGCGGCGCTCACACCCTTCCGGGCCATCAGCGCGCCCGCCTCCGGCTCGAAGAGTGCCCAGGGCACGCCCGTGGAATCGAGGACCGGGAATCGCACGGCCAGGTCGTCCGGCGTCCAGCGCTGCGCGGGGATGCCGAGGGCTTCAAGGGTCGCGAGCGACTCGCCCTCGAACGTCTGGGCCTCGTTCGCGAGCCACACCACGCCGGCCTCGACGAACAGCTCCTCCCCCGCGCCGCGCGCCAGCTCCTGCCAGTGCCGCAGCGCCCGGCGCTGCCAGACCGGGTAGTGCCGATCGGCGGCATGGCTGCTGCGGGTGATGCGCGATTCGTCGCCCGACGATCCCAGCTTGTTCCCCGGGCCATACCGATCGACGAGGGTGACCTGATGCCCCCCACGGCGCAACCAAAGGGCCGCCCACGCCCCCATCACCCCAGCCCCAACCACCACAACTCTCACGCGCCGATCGTACCCACCCCACCAGTGGAGTGGAAGCCGATCGAGCCGGGGTATGGATCGCGGCCGGCGAGCCGGAGGGCATCGATCGGCCGAGCGTTGGGAACCGCAGCTCACATGGCGAGGTCGAGCGGTGACCGCAGGCTCACCGGCCGCAGGGCACGCGTCGCCGGAAGTAACCCGGACCCGAGGTGGGGTGTGGTGTGGTTACGACCGGCACGTGGTACCGCCGGGCAGATCGGTCGGGACCATGGGGCTGGCGTCTGGTGCGTGCCCGAGGCCCACAGTCCGGAGCAGGCCAGATGCAGGCGGTGCCCGTTTGTGCCCCGGGGCGCGTCGAGCTGCACGAGCAAGCAGGAGACCATGGTCGCGCTCACCCCGAACCCACGTCCCGCACCCCGCCCCACCCGCCGCCGCGCAGGGCGGCCGGTGGCAAGCGCGTTCGGACTCGTCTCGATCCTGCTGATGGTCATCTCGCCGGCGGTGGTCCGCGGCTGGGACGACTACTCCTTCTCGGCCGCGAACGAGGACAAGCTCGTCACGCTCATCAACCAGGCGCGAGCCTCGGCGGGCCTGCCGGCCCTCTCGAACAACAACGCGCTCAACGGCGTCGCGCGCTGGCGGTCCAAGGACATGTGGGACCGCAGCTACTTCAGCCACACCATTCCGAACCCGCCGGGCGGCAACGTCTTCGACGAGCTCCGGGACCGGGGCATCTGCTACACGGTCGCCGGCGAGAACATCGCCGTGAACAACTACCCCGACGATCAGACCGCCCAGGTTGCCTTCAACGGCTGGATGAACTCCTCCGGCCATCGGGCGATCATCCTCAGCGCCAGCTACAACCGGGTCGGCATCGGCGCCTTCAAGGGCGACGGCTCGGAGTACCCGAAGAAGTACTACACGGGCGTCTTCACCCACGGCTGCGGCAGCACTGCCACGCCGACCCCGCGGCCGACGGCAACTCCAACGCCGCGTCCCACCCCGACCGCCACTCCGAAGCCAACCCCGAAGCCGACCCCGAAGCCCACGCCCAAGCCGACCGCGACCTCGGACCCGACGCCGCGTCCCACCGCGACCCCGCACGCGACCCCCAAGCCGACGCCGCGCGAGACCGATGGGCCGAACGACACGCCGCGCCCGGCGGACACGCCGGACCCTACCGCCGAGCCAACACCTAATCCGACACCCGAGCCAACCGCCGAGCCGACGCCAGAGCCGATCGACCCGACGGCCGACAACAACCGCGTCTGGCTCGACCTCATCCTCGACGACGGCTACACGGGAATCGGCGCCGACGGCCCGGTCGACGTCCCGACCCCCGGCCCGGTCCTCGAGACCCTGCCGCCGCCATCCGAATCGCCGCCTTCGTCCGGTCCGTCGACCGGCGACGGCGACACCCTCCAGGTGATCGAGCCACCGTCCTCCATGGGGCTCCTCGACACCATCGTCGGCGACGTCGTCGCCTCGTTCCTGGGGAAGTGATGTCCACCTTGTCTCGGCGGCGCGCAGCGCCGATGCCCTTCACCGCGACGCTCGAGCGTGAGCGCGTCACCACCCCAGCCCCCCAATGGGAGGTGCTGCGGACCGAGCAGCCCAAGCCCACCAACGGAGCCCCTGTGCAGCCGATCCTCGAGGCCCGCGACGTCACCAAGGTCTACGCCCTGGGCAAGACGACGGTCGAGGCGCTGAAGGGCGTGACGATGTCCGTCGCTCCGGGCGAGTTCGTTGCCCTGATGGGCCCGTCCGGGTCCGGCAAGAGCACGCTGCTCCAGCTCCTCGGCGGGCTCGATCGCCCGACGACCGGCTCGGTCGTGTTCGGGGGCCGCGACATCAGCCACCTTTCCGACAGCCAGGCCACCAAGCTCCGGCGCGATCGGACCGGCTACATCTTCCAGGCCTTCAACCTGATCCCGCTTCTGGACGTCCGCGAGAACATCTCGCTGCCGTTCACGATCGCCGGCGGCCCGAAGGACCAGAAGGAACGGGTCCGGCAGGTCATCGACCTCGTGGAGCTCACGGGCAAGGAACGCCACCGCCCGGACCAGCTCTCCGCCGGCGAGCAGCAGCGCGTCGCCGTTGCGCGCGGCCTCGTGACCCGGCCGTCGGTCCTCCTCGCCGACGAGCCCACCGGCAACCTGGACTACACGAACTCCGGCGAGCTCCTCGACGCGCTGTGGCGGTCGTGCGAGCACGGTGGCCAGACGATCGTCCTCGTCACCCATGACGCCCGCGCTGCGGCCTACGCGGACCGGGTCCTCGTCATCGGGGACGGGCACATCCAGGAGGAGATCACACTCGGGCGGCGCGCCGATCACTCGGCCGCGCAGCTGATCGCCCGGCTGGCCCAAGTCGGCCTGTAGCCGGATGCGGCTCACCGGACTGGCGTGGCGAACGGTCGCCGCGCGGCCCCTTCGCTCGCTCCTCACCATCATCGGGATCGCGCTCGGCGTCGCCGTCCTCACGGCCTCGCTGACCCTCGGCGCGGCCCTCGACGCCGCCCTCGATCGAACCGTTCGGGACATGGTCGGCCGGGCCGACCTGCGCGTCAGCGGATTCCTCGAGTCGGGCCTGTCCGAGGCCTCGGTCGCGACGATCTCCAACACGCCGGGCGTCGAGGACGCGGCCGCGGTGATCGAGCACCGCACGTTCCCGGCCGGCTCGCCGACCGGCGAGCCTGCCGACGCGGTCACGGTCGTGGGCATCGACCCGGGCTCGTACCTCCGCCTCCACGATCTCCCGCTCCTCTCCGGCAGCGGCCTCCAGGGCGCCGCCGAGCCAGTTGCGCTGGTAACGGAGGAGCTCGCCACGAGCGACGGCTACACCGTCGGCAGCACGCTGAGCCTGCTCGGCGCCGGTGGTCTCACGGAGCTCCGCGTCGTCGGGATCCTGCCGGGCTTCGGGCCCATCGCCGGGACCGGCCGGACCGTCGTGACCCCGATCGAGGTCGCGCGCACCGCATTCGGGCTGACCGGCGCGACCCGGCTGGACCTCAGCCTCGCCCCCGGTTCGCTCGAGTCGGTCGCGACGTCCCTTGAAGCCCGGATGGCGGAGCCGTACGTGCTCGCCTCGCCGGCCGACATCGCCCGGAACCTCCGTGCCTCCTCGGCCGCGTTCCAGGGAACCGCCGCCCTCGTCGCCGCGATCGTGCTGTTCGTCGGCGCCCTCCTGATCGTCAACACCCTCTCGATGACCGTCGGAGAGCGGGCCCGCGAGGTCGGCCTCCTGCGCGCCGCGGGCGCCACCGCCGGCCAGCTCGCCCGGTTCGTCTTCACGGGCGCGCTGCTGCTCGGCGCCGTCGGCGCGGCCCTCGGCATCGGCGTCGGGGCGGTCCTCGCCGTCGTCATGGCCGGCGCCGTCAGCGACGCCACCGGCCTGTCCGCGACGGTCAACCAGCTCGACGTCAGCGGGGCGCTCACCGCGGCCGCCGTCGGCATCGGCATCACCATCCTCGCGGCCATCGAGCCGGCCCTGGCGGCGGCGCGGATCGCGCCGGTGGAGGCTCTCCGCAACCGCTTCGACATCCCGAACGTGCGTCGCGGCCGGATGGGCTGGATCGCAATCATCTTCCTGCTCGTCGCCGCGCTCGCGATGCTGGCTTGGCCGCCGGTCATCGCCGCCGCCGGCACGCAGCGAGCGTTCGCTGTCTACGGCGTCCTCCTCGCCGCGACGCTGCTCTCGCCCTTCATCCTCCGGCCGCTGGCGCGTGTCCTCGGTCTGCCCCTGCAGTGGTTCATGCGGATCGAGGAGCGACTGGCCCGGGGGTCGCTGGCGCGCGACCGCAGCCGGACGACCCTGACCCTTGGGTCGCTCGTCATCGGCCTGGCGATGGTCGTGGCCCTCGGCTGGTCCGCCCAGGCCGCCCGGGCCTCGGCGTTCGCCTGGCTCAACGACGTCGTCCCGGGCGATGAGATCGTGACCTCCATCCGCCCGATCGCCCCCGACGAGCCCGTGGAGGCCGCGCTCGCCCGCGTCCCCGGCGTGAGCAGCGTCACCCCGATCGCCTCGTTCGACCTGGCCTTCCGCGGGATGCGCGTCGACGCCGCAGCCGTCGTCGGCGCGGACTTCCTCGCCGACGGCCGCCTCACGATGGTCGCCGGCGACCGCTCCACCGCCCTCCACGCCCTCGATGCCGGTGGCGCGGCGATCCTGCCGGAGGGCCTCGCGACGTCGCTCGGGCTCACGGTGGGCGACACCATGCACATGCCCGTGGACGGCACCCGGAGCGTCGACCTGACGGTCGCCGCGATCGTGGAACGGTCGATGCCCGGCACCAGCGGGGAGGCGATCCTCGTCGGCTGGAAGGACGCCACGGAGACCCTCGGCGTCCTCGGCGCCGATGCCTACGCCGTTCGCTTCGCGCCTGGAGCGATCGAAACCGCCCGCCCGGCCCTGCGAGAGACGGCCCGCGAGTTCGCCCTCGAAGCCAACCCGATCAAGCGCGTCCAGGGCGCCGTCGCGGAGGCCCTGGCTCGGGTCTTCGGGGTCTTCGACGCCCTCGCGATCGTCGCGGTGATCGTCGCGGCCCTGGGCATCGTGAACACCCTCACGATGGGCGTCGTCGAGCGCATCCGTGAGATCGGCGTGCTCCGCGCGATCGGCATGAGCCGTCGCCAGGTCATGCGCATGGTCGTGGTCGAGGCCGCGCTCCTTGGCATCGTCGGCGTGGTCCTCGGCTCCATCGCCGGGCTTGCTGCCGGCGCCGTCCTCCTGCAGCTCGGTGGCGGGCTGACGAACCCCGGCGGGATCCCGTGGCTTCCGATCGGCGTCGCGGCTGTCCTCGGCCTCGTCCTCCCGGCGCTCGCCGCCATCTACCCGGCCCGCGCGGCCGCCCAGATCTCCATCGTCCGCTCCCTGTACTTCGACTGACCCCGCGCGAGCCCGGGAGGGGCGCGGGGCGTCTGGTAGGCTGAACCCGAGGGAGCGCGACCACGCAGAGGCGCCACGCGCCAAGGTCGACGATGGCGAGGAGGCCGCCTGCGATGACGATCAGCATGCCGCGCATGGACCGGCTTCCCGCCCAGGAACGCGGCGTGACGATCGGCGACTTCCTGGTGCCGATCAGGGTCTCCGAGCGCCTCAACAACCGCGCGCGCCACCTCGCGCTGATCCTGCTCGGAACGGCCCTCATCACCGCCACGGCGCAGATCATCATCCCGACCCAGCCGGTGCCGTTCACCGGCCAGACCTTCGGCGTCCTCCTGACTGCCGGGGCGCTCGGGTTCCGACGGGGCATGCTCGCCACGCTCCTGTACGTCCTGCTGGGCGCGATCGGCCTGCCGGTCTTCGCGGAGGGCAAGCAGGGGGTCGAGTGGCTCGTGGGCGCCACGGGTGGCTATCTCGTCGGGTTCGTCCTCGCCACGGCAATCGTCGGGCGCCTGGCCGAGCTCGGCTGGGACCGCAACCTCCTTGGGTCCGTCGGGGCGATGGTCATCGGCAGCGTCGCGATCTACGCGGTCGGCGTGCCGTGGCTCGCGTACCGGGCGTTCGATGGCGACCTCGCGCAGGCCATCACCATCGGCATGGTCCCGTTCCTGCTCTGGGATGCCGTGAAGCTCACGCTCGCCGCGGTGACCTTTCCTGCCGCCTGGTGGTTCGTCGGGCGGCGGCCGGGCGACCGCTGATCCACCGCTCCACGCGGCGTCGAGCCGCTAGGCTCCCCGCGTGACTCGCGAGGGCAGCGCCGGCGCCGCCGAGATCGTCGAAGGCGGGTTCTACGGCCCCCACAGCGAGGCCTGGCGCCTCAATCGCGAGGCGATGCTCCTGCTCGGCGCCGGACCCCGGGCGCTGCTGCTCCAGATCGCCCATCCCCTGGTCGCCGCGGGCGTCGCCGATCACTCCGACTTCCGGGCCGATCCGTGGTCGCGGCTGTCCGGGACGCTGAGCTCGTATCTCCGGATCGTGTACGGGACCGCGAGCACGGCTCGTGGCGAGATTCGCCGCCTCCACGACCTCCATCGGGGGATCCGCGGCGACGTCCTGGAGCCCCGGCCGCGCGACCGGCACGGACGGCGGTACAGCGCCCTCGATCCCGACCTCAGCCTGTGGGTCCACGCGACGCTCGTCGACTCGACCATCGCCGCGTACGACGCCTGGGTCGAGCCGCTGTCGCGCGACGAGCGGGCTCGCTACTACCAGGAGACGCTGCCCGTCGGGCAGGCCTTCGGGATCCCGGGCTCACGCCTGCCGGCCGACCTCGAGGCCTTCGAGGACTACCTCGCGGAGATGCTCCGACCCGGCGGCCCGATCGAGGTCGGGGACGTGGCCCGCGATCTCGCGGGCTCGATCCTGCACCCGCCGCTTGGCCCGGCCGTCGCGGCTGCCGGGTTCCCGTTCGACCGACTCGCGGGCATGGCCGACGCCATCCCGAGCCGTGCCTACGCCTGGCTCTTCTGGCCGGCGATCGGGCTCCTGCCGGCCGGCGTCCGCGAGGGCTACGCGTTCCCGTGGGGGCTCCGGCAGCGCGCCGTGGCGGGCTGGCTGGTCGCAACCTGGGCCGCCTGGCGGCCCGTGCTGCCGCCGACCTTCCGCCAGATGCCGCAGGCGCTTCGCGCCGACCGCCGCGTCGGGGCCGGGGAGCCGCTGCTCAACGCCTGATCAGTACAGGCTCGGGAACCTCGCCCGGAACAACGGCCGCAGGTTGACCCCGGTCGGGGCCGCGTCCTCGAGCGCGTCAAGGAGGTCGCGCGTCTCGACCAGCTCGAACCGGTGCTCCTCCACGAAGCCGGCCAGGGCCTTCCAGAAGCGGTTCGTGCCGACGCGAAGCCGGACGTCGTCGAGCAGCCGCCCGCCCTGGACGTAGACCACCTCGTAGTAGCAGGACCCCTGGTAGTGCGCGATCGACTGGTCGAGCGTCGTCTGCGTGCAGCGCGTCGGCCGGAAGTTGTTGAGCGCCGTCCGGGCCAGCAGGTCGGCGGCGGCCTCGTCGAGGAACGGATCGTTGCGCTGGTCGTTACCGACCGAGCCGTAGAACCACTGGTGGGCGACCTCGTGGTGCACGAGGTAGGTCCGGTTGAGCGAATCGAGCGATCGCGGGATCCAGATCAGCCCGGGTGACTCCATCGCCTCGCCGCCCGCGGTCTCCACCGCCACGAGCACCGGCCACGGGTAATCGGCGCCGAGGACCCGCTTCTCGGCGCGGAGCGCCTGCGCCGTCACGTCGAGCAGCCGCCGGGCGGCGAAGTCGCCGTCGCGGGAATAGGCCCGCACCGTGACCCCGCCGACCTTCTCCTGGCGGACCACGAAGTCCGGGGCGAGCACCAGCGCGACGTCGCGCACGTCGTGGAGCGTGAAGGCCCAGGCCGTGCCGCTGCCCGCTTCGAACTCCGCGATCTCCGCCGCCGGCGAGGCGAGCAGCAGCGGCATGTCCGTGATGAGCTCGACGCTCACCTCGCGGCTCGAGACGGTCACGAAGGGGTCGCCCTGGTTCGGACGGTTGAACGGCACGGCCCGGCTGACCCACGGGATCCAGCGATACAGGGCGAAGGTTCCGCCCGAGCGGGTGAACATCCAGTCGGACCCCGCGAGGCCGGTCTGCAGCCTCGCGCGGTAGGCGATCTGGACGGTCGTCGTGACCCCCGGCTCGAGGATTCCGCCGAGCGGGACGACGAGCGTCTGGTCCTTGATCTTGACCTTGACTTTCCGATCGTCGACGGTCGAGTTGGTGATCTTGAGCCGCCCGAGGCGCGCCGCGACGGTGTTCAGCTCGATGCGATCGATCGACTCGCTGCCGCTATTCGTGACGACGATCGTCGTCGAGACGTCGAGGACGCCGGTCCCGACGCTGATCGCCGCGTTCACGTCGTAGGTCGCATCGAGATCGAGGCTCATCCGCCCGACCGATCCGGCCACGAGGCCGGTGCGCGGCGGCGCCGCGGGCGCCGGCGGCTCCGTCGGCGGCGGCGCGACGGGCTCGGGGGAAGCGTTCGGGGCGGTTGTCGGGATCGGCGCGGGCGTCGGATCCCCCGGCGCAGCGCTGGGCGCGACGGGCGCCACGGGCGCAACGGTGGCTCGCGGGACGGAGGTCGCGGCGGCGACGGCCGACGTCGAGCCGGGTGGTGGCGTCCGGCCGGCGTAGCCAAACAGCAACACCCCGGTCACCGCGGTGAGCACCGCGAGGATCAGGGCAGGAAGAAATCGACCCGCTCGCAAGGTCATGGATGCGGATCGTATGCACGTCGTCAACTGGCCCGGCAATGGGGAACTTGCCTCATTCGACGGCTACGATCCCCTTGATGACCGGCCTCGAGGCGTTTGTAGCCGGCGTGCGCGAGCAGCTGCCGGACGTCCGCGTCCTGCTTGACGAGGCCGATCGCGAGTCGTACCGGCTCGACGAGACGGCCTACATGTCGGCGGGCCTGCCCGGCGCGATCACCCTGCCCTCGACCACGGCCGAGGTCTCGGACCTCCTGCGGTTGGCCACGCAGCACCGGGTGGCGGTGGTCCCGCGCGGCGCCGGGACGGGGCTCAGCGGCGGCGCCGCCGGGATCGAGGGCGCGGTGACGATCGCCCTCACCCGGATGACCCGGATCCTCGAGATCGACCCGGACAACCTGTGCGTGGTCACCCAGCCCGGGGTGATCAATGCCGAGCTGAAGGATGCGGTCGCTCGTCACGGCCTCTTCTATCCGCCGGACCCGGCCAGCTATGAAACGTGCTCGATCGGGGGCAACCTCGGCACGAATGCCGGCGGGCTGTGCTGCGTCAAGTACGGTCAGACGCGCGACTGGGTCCTGGGGCTGGAGGTGGTCCTTGCCGACGGGACCGTGATCCGGACGGGCGGCAAGACGGTCAAGGACACGGCCGGCTACTCGCTGACGCACCTGTTCGTCGGGTCCCAGGGCACGCTCGGCATCATCACCGAGGCGACGCTCC
Organism: Candidatus Limnocylindrales bacterium; assembly: GCA_046707905.1. Taxonomy (GTDB): domain Bacteria; phylum Chloroflexota; class Limnocylindria; order Limnocylindrales; family CSP1-4; genus UBA5189. The sequence goes on along the minus strand of JBKKDM010000198.1, from coordinate 2,430 downwards.
GTCTCCGGCCCCTGCCCGGCCCGCGGGCGACGCTGCTGGCGTTCTTCGGGTCGCTCGGCGCGGCAGGGGAGGCGGTCGCCGCGATGACCCGAAGCGGACTCGTGCCGGTCACGCTGGAGCTCCTGGATCGCGAGACGATCCTGGCAGTCGACGATGCCCACTCGCTCGGGCTCGATCGCGCGGCGGCGGCGATGCTGCTCGTCGAGTCCGATGCCCCGGGCGACGCGGCGGCCGCCGAGCTGGACGCCGCGGAAGCTGCGATCCTGGCCGCCGGCGGGACCTCGATCGTGCGGGCCCAGGACGCGCAGGAGGCCGACTGGCTACGGCAGGCGCGGCGACTGGCGCTTCGCGCGCTGGAGCGGCAGGGGACGGTCCGGATGGAGGACGTCGGGGTCCCGCGCTCGCGGGTCCCGGAGCTGCTCGCGGCGATCGAGCGGATCGCGGCGGCGCACGGGGTCCGCTGCGCGACGTTCGGCCACGCCGGCGACGGCAACCTCCACCCGAATCTGGTCTTCCATCGCGACGACCCGAACGCCGAGCGGCTCACACACCTTGTCCGCGACGAGATCTTTCAGGTCGCGCTGGACCTTGGCGGCACCGTGACCGCGGAGCACGGCATCGGGGCGGCCCGGCGGGAGTGGCTGCCGATCCAACGCGGCGAGGGCGCCGTGGCGGCGATGCGCGCGATCAAGCAGGCCCTGGACCCGCTCGGCATCCTGAATCCGGGCCGCGTGCTGCCCGACGCCTGATCGGTATGGCCGGGAGCGGCGTTAGCGGCGGGATCGGCGGGGTCGGCGGTTCAGGGATGTCTCACCGGCATCAACCTCCGACCTGGGTCGCGATCGGAGCTCGCCTGGGCGCGTTCGATGTGTGCGGAGCATGGAATCGCGAGCAAAGGCAGGCGACGCACGTGCTCCGGCCGTTCCGATGCTTGCCAGTCATGGACATCCGTGCGGTGCTGGCGGCCCCGATGCGGGTGCTGCGAGCGCGAATCGGCGAAATCGGCGATAATCGTCGTCCCCTGAGGTCCCGCGCGAGCGGCGACCCTTCGTGCCCAGGAGATTCCCTTGAACGGCCGACCGCTGTCGCTTACCCGTCCCGCCAACCGCTCCACCGAGCCCGAGCCGCTGCGTCACGTCATCGACCAGTACAAGCATCGGGAGCAGACGATCACGTGCGTCTGCGGGTGGCACGGCAGCTGCGCGACGAACCAGACCGGCGGCTCCGACTGGACGACCCACCTCAACCAGTTCAGGACCAAGCGAAAGTAGTTCGCGGCCGAGCGCCGCGCTACCGACTGAAGGGCGGCGAGAGCCGCCCTTCTTGATTTCCCGGGCCGAACGTCCACCAGCCTGCGAGGCCAGCTCAGCTGGTCGTGCCAGGGCCACTTCATCGGATATCACCCGGAGTGCTACCAACAGCTCGGTCGGGCAGCGTTCCTGACGCTGATCACTCCCCGCGATCTACGACAAGTCCCGCAGCCCGGCATCCCGATCGCCAAGGCCATCGCACGCACGAAGACTGCCGGGCCGCCCCTCCGCGGGACGCCAGGCCGTCGAAATCGACCCCCGTGTGTCGTCCTGCATTGCGGCCAGTGATATCTGGACCTTGCGGCCCGCGCCTTGCGCTGCAGGCAGCTGGCCCGAGCTCGCGGCCCTCAGATTCCGGCCGGACCGTCGAGACGGCGGCCGCGGACCCAGGCGCCACGGACCATGTCGGGGTGCGCCCGGAAGATGAGGCGGCTCATGACCTCCTGCGGCTCGACCATGCCGGGGTCGTACGCCAGGTCGCGGCGCGCGGCCGTGAGCCGCGGATCGACGGCGATCAGGTCGGCTTCCTTGCCCGGCTCGATCGAGCCGATGACGCCTTCGAGGCCCAGCGCCCGGGCGCCATCGAGCGTGCCCACGCGAAGCCAGTCGAGCGGTGCCAGCACCGCGCGGGCATCGCCGGCAACCGTGCGGAGCGCCGCCTGCGCGTAGGCGCCAACCTGCATCACCGAGAAGATCGACGGATCCGGGCCGCCGGCGACGTCCGAGCCCAGCCCGACCCGCAGGCCGGCCTCGAGGTAGCGGGCCAGCGGCATGATCCCGGACGCGAGGAACAGGTTCGAGGCCGGGCAGTGGGCCACCCGTGTACCCGTCGCCACCAGTCGTGCCAGCTCGCGATCGGTCAGGTGGACCGCGTGGGCGAGGATCGTTCGCGCGCCGAGGCCGCCGGCACGGTCGTAGACGTCGACGTAGTCCTCCGCCTCGGGGAAGAGGCGCGCGACTTCGGCGATCTCGCCGGGGTCCTCCGAGACGTGCGTCTGCCACCAGGCGCCCGTCCGTGCGGCGAGAGCGGCGGACTCCCGGAGCATCTCCTCGGTGCACGAGACCGCGAAACGTGGGGTGACCGCGTACCCGAGCCGGCCGTCGTCCGCGCCGTGCCACG
>JBKKDM010000197.1:0-7238 GCA_046707905.1 Candidatus Limnocylindrales bacterium | reverse complement strand
CGCGTCGTCTCAGCAGCATGGGTGGGTCCTGTCCCCGGCCGCGGCCAGGACCGGGTCCATGCCCAGCCCGCACGACTGGCACCGCGGCCTGAGCGGAACCGGGACCTGGTCGCGTCGGCGGGTGCAGGTGTCCAGGTGGCAGGTGTAGGCGTCCTGGTCCTCGATCGGCAGCTGGGCGGAGGGGATCCGGTGGGCGACGTCCCCGGCCAGGATGATGTTGCCGGCCGGGCAAGGTTCGCGGTCTAGGGGCATGGCCACGTCGTTGATGGTCCGGACCCACAGGATGGGTTTGGCGCATTCGGTGCACACCTTCACGCCGGGCTCCTGGTGAGGGTGTCGGCGATCGCGTCGAGCAGGTCGGCCCAGGCGAGCTTGAGGTCGGCGACGTCGCTGAGCTGTCCTTGTGGGCCGCCGCCGCTGGTGGCCGCGGCCTGGGCGCGCAGCTCGGTGGCACGCTCGCGCAGTACCGCCGGGATGGCCCGGACGGCGTCGGCGGCACGCAGTGCCGCGGCCGCGGTGTGCCGGGCGGTCACCCAGGCCAGGCGCCTCACGGCGCCAGCCCGGGCAGGACGTCGTCCTTGGGTCCGTGGCTGGCCATGTGCGCGTCGACCTCGGCGGCCAGGGTCGCCCAGAGCGGGCGCAGGTCTGGGTCAGGGTCGGTTTCGGACTGCTCGAGGAAGTAGTCGGCAAGCTGGGCCAGGGTGATCACAGGACCTCGCCGCCGATCGGGGCATCCACCACGAGCCGGTAATGCTCGGCCAGTTCCTCCTCGTAGTCGTCCTCGTCATTGTCGAAGAAGTCGTCGTAGCCGAAAGGCCAGCACAGTTCGCAGTCGGGCGCCTCCCAAGGCGCGAGCCAGTGCTGGCTGTGGTCACACTCGAGACAAAGGTCGTCGACAAAAGGCTCGTCGACGGACTCGCCGCAGTCCCTGCAGGTGGGCTGGTAGTGGATCTCCAGGTCGGTTGTCATGACAGGTCACCGCGAAACGAGGTCCGCACGTCCGCCTCGGTGCCGATCTCCCGGATCAGGTAGGGGTCGTTGCCCGGTCCGTGGCTCGGCGCGTACGGGCGATCGCCGGCGACCGCGAAGAACTCGCACGCCTCGTGACGCTCGACCAGCAGGACCTGCTCGAGCAGCCACCGACGCCAGGAGCGCGCGTCATATGCCGCCGGCGGCACCGGGAAGTAGTGCAATACGCCGCGCAGCCGCTTCGGGTCGTAGGCATCCGGGGTGGTGATCCGGACAACCAGGGTGAGCCCTTCACTGCCCTGCCCCCGGTCGAAGCTGGACAGTGAGAAGCGCCAGCGTGGCTTGTACACCAGCGCCCTGACCAGGTCGGCGAGCAGCTGGGGGTATGGCGCCGTCTGGGTGAGCTTGGGGGCGGCGGGTTCAGTCACCAGGGACCTCCCTGGTGGGCGAGCGGCTGATGATGCCCTGACGGTGATGGGCCGCGGCGGGTTGGTAGCTCGGCGAGTCGGGGTGCTGGCTGTAGGCGTCGGGGCAGTCCGCGTAGGACTGGCGGAACTGGTCTGCCTTCTCCCAGGTGTCGAACGGCCCCTCGGTGCCCGTGTCCTGACCGCAGCAGAAGAGCCGCACCCACCACTGGTCGGGCTCCGGTTCGGCCTCAACCGCAGGGGTGGCGTCCCTTTCGCACTCGTGGCAGTGGACGGGTACACACTCCCACCCCTGGACCGGCTCCAGCGCGGTGAGAAGCTCGTCGTGGCACATCTTTACAGCCAGAAACGCAGCGCTCGCCCGAGGGTCACCCAATGGGTAGGTCGCGCGCTCCGCCTGCCATTTGGGGAGTAGCGCCTTCACGCGGGCGATCGTGGCGCGGGCCCCGTGAAGGTCGCCGGTCAGCCGGTCGACGGCGGACAACTTGGTCCCGGCCGGGGTCTGCGCCTCGATCTGGTCGGCGATGATGTCAACAACGTCCCACTCGCAGACAGGTCGCGCCGCGGCGGCGACTCGGCGTAGACCTTTGGCTGCATCGACGGTGTCCTCGAGGTCGAGGACGATCAGCGGGCGGGCGTCGGTGATGTCGTTGAAGCCGTGCTGCACCCAGTCAGCGACCGCATTGGCGGTGCAGGCGGAATCCGCGTGAACCATCACAGTCACCTCGGGCACGTCGCGCACTGTCGCCTTGTAGATCCCGGGTTCCAGCTTCATGTCACCACACCGTTGAGCTCGACGGTGGCGTTGAGCATGGCCTGGGCGTGGCCGGCGAAGTCGCCGGTGGAGTAGGCGCGCACGATGGCCCGCCGGGTGGGCAGGCTGAGGGCGAACCAGTGCTGGCCGCAGGCGAACTGGTGCTGCGGGACCATGCGGGGGCAGCTGGTCTTGGGGCACTGGTGGGCGAGGCGGGTGGCGGTCATGATCGGTGGGTTCCATCGGCGGGGCCGTCCAGATGCTCCAGCAATGCCGAGACGGCGGCGCGCATGGTGACCTTGTTCGGTTCGGGGACGTCAGCCCAGGGCTTGCGGCTGGCCTTCTGGGTCGCCCAGCCGGCGCCGACTGCGGCGCTCTCGTAGGCGTGGTGCATGACCTTGCACGCGGCCTCGATGCGCGGGTCACGTAGCGCTTTGGCCAGGGTGGCTTGGGTGCCTTCTGGGTCCACCAGCCGGGCAACGGCCAGGACGGCCTCGAGCAGGTCCAGGGCGTTGGGGTATGCCTGCTCGGTCCCGATGGTGAGGTCGATCTCGTAGTTGATGCCGGCGTCGAGGTGGATTGGCGGGCTTTCGTAGCGGCCGCGCAGGGTGACCAGGTGGCCGGGCTCGGTTTCGTGTCCTGTTTCTTGACCGGTCATGAGGTGCTCCTGAAGGCTTGGAGGGCGCTTTCGTGATCGTAGCGGACAACTGCGCTAAGTAGCGGACATGAGGCACGGCCCATCCCGGAAAGCGGCCAGCGGTCCATCAGGAGCCGCTCAGCTGCCTCAGGATCGTGCCGTTCAACAGGTCAGCCGGCCGCCACACCCCGACGTCGACGCCGGCGTCAGTCAGGGCGGCCAACCACCCCAGCTGGGCCGGGGTCAGCCGGCCCTTCATCGACTTCAGCTCACGGATGACCAGCCGCTCGTCGCGGACCATGACCAGGTCCGGCCAGCCGGGTTCGGTCCCGATGCTGTGCAGCTGGTGCATGGTGCGCCAGCCCAACCTGGTGGCCATCGCCTTGACCGTGCGCAGCAGGTGGTCCTCGCTCATTGCCTTGGCCTGGGCGTCCAGGTACTGCGCCGTGGTGATCGTCGAACCGCTCACAGCTCGGGCTCGATGACGCCTGGTGACCAGACGGTCATGGAGTGCATGTTCATCTGAGGGGTGTACTGGATCAGCTCGATGAAGCCGCCAGCATTCAGCATGTCGAGCTGCGCCTTGGTGGGCCGCCAGTAGTCGGCGTAGACCGGCATGCCGTCCATCGACCCGACAAGGGCCTCAACCGTGCCCACTTCCTCGTCGCTCATGCCACGAGGCGGGCCGATGGGCCGGACGCACAGCTGCGGCCGGGCCACCCTGACCTGTGCAGGGACGGGGATGGGTGTCATGACTCCGTCAGTGCCGTTCACTGCATCGCCTCCTCTTCTTCTCCATCAGTGACACGCTCCACAGTGATCCGGTACGGCGATCGCATGAAGGACAGACCGATGTCGATCTGGTTGGTGAGATTGCCCTCGGTATCGGTCACGATCGTGACTGCGGTCAGGGGCTGGCCGGTCATCCCCCGGAGCAGCGCCAGGACGGCACCGGCCGCCAGGAGGTTGTTGTCTTGATCGCCCCGTAACCCTTCACGGTGAGCAGTCATTCGACACCGTCCTGGTAGTCGCGCTCCTGGGCGTCGTACCAAGCCACTGATCCCGGCCGGCCGCCGAAGTCAGCAAGGTCGGTGGAGTCGGGATTCCAGGGTGGGTCGACAAGCCGGTTCTGGTCACGTGTGCCTGCCTGCCACGGGCGGTTCTGCCAGTCACAGTGACCCACACGAATGTCGTCGACAACGCAACCGCAATATGTGCACGTCACGACTCGTGGGTCGCTTTCACGGTCAGCAGGATCAGTCATGGTTCGCCTCCCACTCGGCCCACGTTTTCTTCTCGTCCAGGTCCCACTCAGGGTGCGCGAGCGCGGTGGACGCGACGGCCTCTTCAGCGAGGAGCATGGCGAGGATTCCGGTATCGTCAGCCATCTCCAAGACCCGGAGCATCAGGTACTCGCGCCTGGTGAACGGCCTACCGTCGCGGATCATGGCTGCTCCAGGGCTTTGATCGTGGGGCATGGCCAGTTCATCGTGTCGCTGGCACACCATTCCGCGTCGCGGTCGTTGTCATGTCTGACGTGCAGCTCCTTGACGCGGCCGATCGTGGCGCCGGCGGCCTGGACGACTTCCCGCAAACGAGCGTTGTCACGCTCCAGGTCCTGGCATCGTTCCCGCCAGTACCTGATCGGACCGCTGATGGTGGCCCGCGCCGCGTCACGCTCGGCGGTCAGCAGTTTACGGATCCTGTCCTGCGACTCCTCACGCTTATGAAGCTCCTCGATGACGTCCTCGTATCGCCTGGCCTCGTCGGCCCATTGGCCGGTGAATATTGCTTCACGGTCAGCAGGCACGGGGTCGCTCATGACGCGGGCTCTTGGCTGCAGGCCGGGCACGGCAGGGGGAAGATCAGGCCGAGCCGCACCGCCAGGTCACTGCCTGGGGGCAGCTGCTGCCAGTACGACCAGGGGCTGCTGTCGTCGTCGTTGGCGATCTGCCCGCAGCCATGGCAGGTGGGGCAGGGCCTGGGGTCGGCTGATGGGCTTGGATGGGTCATCGGTCCTCCTGGATCATCGCCATCATCTGAACGGTTCTCAGGTTTCATGGGTGTCGGCCGGGGTTGAGGCATTCACGGGTGCGAGGTCGCCGCCGCCCCTGATGGTGGTGTGCTGGCCGGGGTGTTTGCCCCAGATTTCTCGGGCTTTTCGGTGGTGTGGCGCTCGTGGTTGGGGACGACGAACCAGTCCGGTTTTGGTACGGCCGCGGCTTTGCAGGCCCGACAGTTGCCGGCTTTTTGGGCCGGGTGCTCGGGGCAGTGCTGGGTGAGCTGGCTGGGGCCGATGCCTTCGCTCATGGAGGTGGCGGACCACCACGGGCCGGCTTCGGAGAGGCGGGCGGGGGTCTTGGATGTGGCGTCGGTGGCCACCCAGGCCAGGGCCACGGCCAGGTCCCGGTACGGCCGGGTGGCTTGTTTGGTGCTCAGGAGCGTGATCAGGGAGCTGACGGGCCACTCGGGTCGCAGGGCGTTTGCTGCGGCGGCGAGGCGCTGGATCTCGTTGCTGGTGGCCATCATGGGCCGAGGTTCGGCGCGGATTTGTCGCGGTTTTTTGGCGGTTTTTCGCGCATTACGTTTCTGGACGATTTGGATTTGCGAGCAAGATCCACTCGAAAAGGCGACCTAGTAGAAGCCTGTGACACTGACACTGACACTGACACTGGTTGGATTTTGCTTCGACACCGTCTGAAGCAAACCGCAAGCACTTGCTTAGGCATTTGCCTCCCCTTTGCTGTCGGTCCACCTGGCTTCGGCCCGGGCTTCGGCGGACCTCTTCCCACCCAGGGCCCCGGCGCTGGCACGCTTCAGCCGCAGGGCCTCGACGTCGGCGCGGGAGCGTTGGTGCTTGAGGTAGTCGTGCATGCGGATCCCGTCGCCGTCAGCGTCCGGGACGGCGTTGCCGTTCTCGAGCAGCTCGGCTCGGACCTTGGGTGTGGCCCGCTTGCGCCAGGCCTTCTCCGAGACCTTGCCGTCGGTCATGTTCTTGCTGCAGTAGCACCAGAACTCGATCAGGGCCCGGAACGCCTTGTCAGATAGGCCCTCTACCTTGGGGTGTTCGGGGAGCCCGTCATGGACCGTGATGTACGTCCTGGTGTCGCGCGGTTCGTGGGTCATCAGGTGGGCCTCCTTCCTTGGGTCGTTTCGGTATGCCGTCCCGGCGGGCGGCATACCAGCGGGTATCGCGTTCGGCCTCGGTCATGCCTGCCATGAACCCCACGTCCACACTCATCGAGGCCGCCTCGCAGGCACGCAGGACCGGGCAGGTGTGGCACATCTCCCTGGCTGCGGCCAGCGCCCGCTCATGCAGGGCAACCCGGGCCCGGGAGGCGTTCGCGGGTAGCGCGGCGGCGGTGTCGAACAGCTCGAACTGTCCGGCGCATGCCGCCTCGAGGGTCCACCACGTCCCGGCACCTGGAGGCGGACACCGGGCAGGATGGACACCACGACGGACCCTCGCGTGCTGGTGAAGCCGGGCCTCACGTGCGCCGTTGGCCTTCACTGTGCGGCCGCCGCGGGCTGAATCGGGCCATCACAGATGCCGCACCGGCCGGCCACCACGCTCGCAGCGTGGATGGCCTCCTGCTCGGATGCGCGGATCACTGACTCCCAGCACTCACCACAGGCCACACCTCCGACGCTGTTGCGGCCCTGCCACTTGTGGCGCAGATGGGTGCAGCGGGCCCTGGCCTTACCGCAAAGCGGGTGGTCCACGCCCAGGTGCGGGTGGCCGGTCGTATTCGAGGACCGCACCCGCCCGGAGCGGACCCGGCCCATCCGGACCCCGTCGGTGATGTTCATCGCCCCGGCCCGGATCAGCTCCTGATCCTCGATGGGTAGGCCCAGCAGGGCCAGGCGGGCCGAGACGTGGATCTGGGTGCGGCCAACCCTCGTTGCGATCGCCCGGGCGCTGGCGGACCCGCGCGCACCGTTGCCCCAGTTCCTGGCGTTGCCGGGGCCCATCTCCAGGCCGATGCGCCGGTAGGCGCGGGCTTCCTCGATCGGGTCCAGGTCGACGCGGTGGGTGTTCTCGGTGACCATCGCGACCAGGACGTCGTCGGAGGGCATGTCCTTGCGGACGATCACGTCGACGCTGTCCCAGCCCAGGTGCTTGGCTGCGGCGTGGCGGCGGTGCCCGGCGACGATGACCAGGTGCTCGCCGGCCTGTCGGGCGACGATCGGGCTGACCATTCCGATCTGCTCCATCGAGGCGGCCAGTTCGGCTATCCCGGAGAGCTCCTCGCGTGGGTTGTCCGGATCTGGGTAGAGGTCGGCCACCGCGACTGTCGCCAGGGCGCGTTCCGGCCTGGGGTGCCCTCGCGGTGGTCCTTTCTGAGTGGCGGCCGCGACGCCGGCATAGTGGTAACTGCGCGCCTGGGGCTCGTCGAGGTCGCCGGCGGTGTCCAGGCTGACGGGGCGCTTGCCCAGTGCACTGTGCACAGGG
>JBKKDM010000196.1:0-8837 GCA_046707905.1 Candidatus Limnocylindrales bacterium | reverse complement strand
GCGTCTTGTTCCCGCCGAACGCATACGGCGAGTTCATGTCCTCGCGCTTCGCCCACAGCGTCGCGCCCCCGAGATGCTTCGTCAGCCGCTCCAACTTCTGGATCGGCGACGGCCCGAACAGGAGCGGAACCCGCGGGAAGTCCTCCAGCGACATGGCCAGCAGCCTACTCGCCGCTGGCGTGTGCCGTGTCCCGTGTGAGGCACAAGAACGGCGGCGGCGGGACACGGATCGCCGGTGCCCAGCGCTGCCGCCGGATTGATCGGGAGCGCTCCCGAACTGTCGCTCAGTTGCCGAACCAGTACGTCCCGTCCCAGTACCAGATCGACTGGTCCGGGCTGGCGGTAACGACGACCTCCAGGTTGAACTGTGTCAGCCGCCCCGTCCCGCCACTGAAGACGCAGACCGCGTCCACGTCGCTGCTCCACGTGCAGGACCCGCTGGTGCTGCCGTTCTTGATGTCGATGCTCGCCTGCACGACGTTGCCGTCCTGGCTGAGGTACCGGATGTCGGTCCCGGGCGGAATCCACTTGAAGTCGGAGTGCTCGACCGTGCAGATGTAGCCGAGGGGCTCGGACAGCTCCTCGGCACAGGTCTTATCGAGATAGAAGTCCTTGTGCGTGCCGGCCGACGCGACGGGCGCGAGGGCCGTGAGCGCGACGACGGTGCCCGTGAGCGCGAGCATTCGCCTGATCGACGTCCTGGTCATCACCTGCTCCTCTCGAACGCCGGCAACGACACGGCGATCTGCTCGATCTCGCCGAAGACGCGGACGGCATTGCCGCCGTCCGGGAACACTTCCCGGACGGCCTCTTCAATACGGGCCGAGTCGAATGCCCAGCCCTCCAGCACGACCCCGAAACCGGATCGATCGCCGAGGAGGGAGATGCGCGTGATCCCCAGGGCAGCAAGCCGGGCCACCGCCAGCGGGCCGACGACCGGCTGACCGATGTCCCTGCTGCCGATGAGCATCGCCGTCGCCATTGACCGCCTCCCGCGCTTCTCGACCTCGGCCTGAGGTCGTTGGGGTGAGGCTATGGCTGGGGCCGACGCTCAGTCATCGGAAGAACCTCGTACCGACGAGGCGTGCACGAGCGCCGCCAGCTCCGTGCGATTGCGAACCCCGACCTTCGCCAGGGTGTTCGTGAGGTGGCGGTCCACCGTCTTCGGTGATAGCGCCAGGAGGTCGGCGATCTCGCGGTTGCTGGAGCCCGCCGCGACCAGTCGCGCGATCTCCAGCTCACGGGCGCTCAGCTCCTGCATCGCGCCGGCACCGCCCTGGTGCGCACCGCGGCGCCACGCCCGGACACCTAGCGCCCGGAGGCCCCGGCTCGCGATGCGGCCGGCACTCACGGCTCCGAGATCGGCTGCTCTCGTCGCTGCGTTTGTGTACGCCGAGACGGCACCCTGCCGGTCGCCCGCCCCGCGAAGGAAACGGCCGAGGTCCAGTCGGGCCCAGACGGCATCCTCGGCGGCGCCCAGCGCATCCGAGGTGCGCACGACATCCGCGAGCAGTTCCGCTGCCGCCGCGTCGCCGGCGGCCACGGCGATGGCGGAGCGAGCCCGGACCCGCCATTCGTCCAGCGCGGGGTAGCCGGGGCCCTCGTATCTCGATTCCCACTCGGCCAGCTCCCGCCGGGCCTCGTCCAGTCGCCCGTTGTACGCGTCGAGCTCGGCGGAGATGACGAGCAGCTCGCGGGCGCACCGGGGGCACTGGGCCTCGGCGGAGCACGAGCGAGCCGCCTCGAGCTCGTCCGCCACCTCGGAGGTTGCCGTCCGCTCACCGAGGCGCGAGAGCCAGATCGCGGCGACCTGGTGGACGTTGATTCCGAAGTGCGGGTCCACGCCCCGCGCGTCGGCGCGCAGGCGACTGACGGCGCCGGGCTCCCCGAGGGAGATCTCGATCATGTGGAGCACGGCCTGGCTGGTATCCCAGCGCCGCCACGGCCGGATCCGAGCCTCCAGCGCGTGGGTCTCCGTCGCGATCTCCCGCGCCTCATCGATGCGACCCAGCCGGTGAAGCAGCCGTGCCAGACCAAGCCCGGCCTCGATCATCGAAATCGGCAGGATCAGCCGGTGGGAGGTCGCCCAGGCTTCTCGATACCGCTCCTCGGCTTCGCGCCATAGGCCGAGCGACCAGAATGGAAAGGCCGTCCGAAGGAGCGCCGCCAGCCGCGCTTCCTCCCCGAGGCCATCGGCAATCTCGAGCGCCTCTGCGCTCAGCGCCGCGACGTCCTGGGCGCGCTCCTCCTGCAAGGCTGCGTCACTGGCGGCGCAGAGCGCGGCGAGGACCACCGCTCGCTCCGGTGGCGCCAGCCCGCCGATCCCACCCACCGACGAGGCAAGGTCCCGACCCCGCGCCACCGCGCGCGTGGCGGCCGCTGCCCCATCGGCCGTCCGGTGTGCCACCCACAGCAGGGTTTCCGCCTCGACCGTCTCGAGCTGGATCGCGATGAGGGGGTCGTATGGAGATGACCGCGCTCGCTCCAGATGGTCCATCACCTCGCGTGCTCGGCCCGCGGCGTAGGCCGCCCGCGCGACCTCGAGATCGGCGTGCTGCCGTTGCCGCAGGTCGGTGACGGTATTCGCCACGCGGCTCCAATGACGCGCCGCCAGGTCCTGCTCGCCCTGCTCGTTCGCGAGCTGGCCAAGTCCGGCGTCCAGCTCGAGCTGGTCGGGAGTTCCGGCCGGTTGGGCAGCCGCGATCTCCGAGAGGCGACCGAAGAGCTCCGGGCCCATCAGTCGACGGCCGGGCGACGCAAGGAGTCGCTTCGCCAGCGGCGCGTTCGGAAGCCCGGCGGCGGTGCGATGGTCGAGCGCTTCGGCGAGCGTCCCCAGGTCGTCGCCGGCGCCGGCCTCGATCACGCGGGCAAAGCGGGTGTGCAGCCTGCGGGCCGTGGCGGGTGGCAGCGAGGCCCTCGCGGACTCCCGGATGAGATCGTGTGCCAGACGGACCGTGCCTTCTAGCTCCGACGCGAGGCCTCGGGCGACGAGCTCGCGTATTGCCTCGTCGAGCCGGGCTGCCGGCCACGGGTTGAGCGCGCCCAACTCCTCCCGCGTCGCGGGACGAGCGACCACTGTCAACGCGCTGATCAGACCGGCAGCGTCGGCGGAGATCGACCGCAGGCGTTCGCCGACGACGACAGCATCGTCCGCGTTGCGCTGCTGTGCCAGCGCCTCCAGCCAGAATGGTGAACCGGCGGAGCGGCGCCAGAGATCGGCGGCAGCCGATTCGCTTAACGCGGCATCGATGGCGATGGCCATGGCCACACCGTCCTCTCGGGGCAGGCCACGAAGGCCGACGGTCCGCCTTCGTCCGTCGGGCAGGACCCCCTCGATGCCCTTCGCGAACTTCGCAGCGGCCGGGCCGTGGCGGGACGCGCCGAGCACGACCAATGGACGCGCCGACGACTCGGCAGCTCGCAGCAGGTAGAGCAGCAGAGCCATGGACTGCGCGTCGATCCACTGGAGATCGTCGACGGCGAGTACAAGCGGACCAAAGGCCAGCAGGGCGCGGTGTGCCGCCTCGAATACCGGGAGCGCGGTCTCAGGGCGGCGGTCCTCCGACCCGAAGACGAGCGACGCGAGCCGCTGGCCCTCGTCCGGCACGGTGGCTAGACGACGAAGGAGGTCCCCGGCCGCCGCGAGCGGGATGGGTTCGACTGGCTCGAAGCCCGCGATGACGACGGTCCGTCCAGGATCCGCCTCGCGCAGGGCCTCTCGAAGCAGCCTCGACTTCCCGGTCCCGGCCTCGCCCGTGATCAGCCCAGCGGTGGGCGTACCGCCGCGCCGCGCTCCCGAGATCAACGTGCGCATGGACCGCAGCTCATCCGCGCGGCCGATGAACCGGATGCTCATCGACGGACAGGGTACGGCCAGCTCACCGCACGAGCTTGGTCGCTGTCCTGTCGTCGTAGGCGTCAGCGGCTGGGGCTAGGCTGACGCTCGTTGGCACCTAATCGCGTGGCCGCGCTCTCGGCGCTGGGCTTTCTCGTGCTGAACTTCACCCTCGCGAGCCTGCTGGTTGCCGCCGTCTACGGCTTCGACCTTGCGCTCTTCAACGAGAGCGGCCGGCTCGTGGAGCGCGGCCCTGGGGTGAGCGGCCTTCTGCGCGCCGCGATGCTCATCGACATGGTGGGCTACCTGGCGTTCGCGCCCGTTGCGCTCTACCTGCGTCGGCACGTGCCCGCGGTCGTGACGGCGGCCGGGGTCGGGTTCGCGGTGGTCGGCGCCATCGGGGCGGCGATCCTCGGGGCCGTCGGCCCATTGCTCTTGGAGCGATCCGAGGTCGGGCCGGAGGCGATTGCGACGGTCGAGCTGCAGCTCGCGGCCGTCGAGAAGCTGGTCTACGTCGGGCTCTGGGGGACGCTCGAGCTGTCCCTGCTGGCGGGATGGATGATCGCCGTCAGCCGGGCGAGCCGAGCCCCTCAAACCGGGGGGTTTTCAATCCTCGCCGTGACCGGCGCGCTCGGCCTGCTCGGTTACTCGCTTCGCTGCGGTCTGACAGGAGAGACGCCCCTGGCGCTCGCGGGCCCGCTCGATTACCTGGTCGTCGCCATGACCGCTGCCGTTGGACCGTGGATTGCCTGGCTGACCATCCGGCTGTGGCGCTGGACGATCCCGGCGGCTGGGCGGCCCTAGCCCACCGGCAGCGCCTCGAGTGCCTTGAGGGCTTCCGCGACCTTCTCGGCCGGGTACTCGTAGTCCTCCATGGAACCGGACAGGTAGCGCTCGTACGCGGTCAGGTCGAAGTGGCCGTGGCCGCAGAGGTTGAACAGGATGACGCGCGGCCGGCCTTCGGCCCGCGCGGCCATCGCCTCGTCGATCGCGACCTTGATGGCGTGCGTCGGCTCCGGCGCGGGGAGGATCCCCTCGGAACGGGCGAACCGTACGCCGGCCTCGAACGACGCCCGCTGGTGAGCGGCTGTCGCCTCGATCCAGCCCTGCTCCTTGAGCATCGACACCAGCGGCGACATGCCGTGGTAGCGCAGGCCGCCGGCGTGGATCGGCTCGGGGATGAAGTCGTGGCCGAGCGTGTGCATCTTCACCAGCGGCGTCATCTGGGCCGTGTCGCCGAAGTCGTAGCGGTACACGCCGCGGGTCAGTGACGGTGCGGCCTCGGGCTCGACAGCGATGACGCGGGGCCGATGGCCGGCCCGCATCGCCTGCCCGAGGAAGGGGAACGTCAACCCGGCGAAGTTCGAGCCGCCGCCGGCGCAGCCGATCAGGACGTCGGGCTCCTCGCCGGCCAGCTCCATCTGCTCCATCGCCTCCTGCCCGATCACGGTCTGGTGCAGGAGCACGAAGTCGAACACCGAGCCGAGCGAGTACTTGGTGCCCGGATGCGTGACCGTGTCCTCGATCGCCTCGCTGATCGCGATGCCGAGCGACCCGGTGTGGTCCGGCTTGTCGGCGAGGACCTTGCGGCCGTACTCGGTGTCCTGGCTCGGGCTCGGGACGACAGTCGCGCCGTATGTCTCCATGAGAACGCGGCGGTACGGCTTCTGGTCGTAGCTCGACCGGACCATGTAGACCTTGACCTCGAGGTCGAAGAGTGAGGCCGCGAAGGCCAGCGCGCTCCCCCACTGCCCGGCGCCGGTCTCGGTCGCCAGCCGCTCGACGCCCTCGTCCTTCATGTAGAAGGCCTGGGCGATCGCGGTGTTGGGCTTGTGGCTACCGGACGGGCTGCCGCCCTCGTACTTGTAGTAGATGTGGGCCGGCGTATCGAGGGCCTTCTCGAGGCGGTGGGCGCGGAACAGCGGGCTCGGGCGGTAGAGGCGGTAGGCATCGCGGACGGGACCCGGGATCTCGATCTCGCGGTCCTGGCTGCCGACCTGCTTGATGAGCTCCATCGGGAAGAGCGGCATCAGGTCGCCGGGGCCGATGGGCTGGCCCGTGCCGGGATGGAGCACGGGCGGGGCGGGCTCGGGCAGGTCGGCCGCGATGTTGTACCAGGCCTTCGGGATGCGATCCTCGTCGAGGGTGAACTTGGTCCGATCGGCCGCCATCGTGAGCCCTCCTCGACGGCGGCTTCCTGCACGCCGGAGCCGAAACTCTAGCGCCAATGTCGGCCGAAGGGATGGACGGCAGCCGGTGCGCGGAGCACTCTCTCGTCGGGAGGTGCACCTATGGCTCGACGGACCCGGATTCTTTTCCTTTCAATCGTGGCGGTGGCGCTCCTCGCGCCTGTCGGGGCGGCGGCGGCCGTGCCGCTACCCGGTTCGATCGCCGCAACCGGCGACTCGCTGACCCGCGCATTCGGCACGGGCTTTTTCCCATGGTCGGACAACCCGTCGGGGTCGTGGGCAACCGGGACCAACACGACGGTGAACAGCCACTACCTGCGGCTGCTCGCGCTCAATCCCGCCATCCGGGGTCGGGCCTACAACGACGCCAGGTCCGGCGCGAAGATGGGCGAGCTGTCGACGCAGATGGACAAGGTCATCACGCAGGGTGCCGAGTACGTGACGGTCGAGATGGGCGGAAACGACGTCTGCACGCCGAGCGAGGCCTCGATGACGCCGGTCTTGGACTACGAATTGCAGTTCCGGGCAGGGCTCACGAAGGTCACCGGCGGCTTGCCCAACGTCCGCGTGTTCGTCGCCAGCGTCCCGAACGTCTACCTCCTCTGGCAGCTCTTCCAGACCAGCTCGAGCGCGCGGTTCGCATGGGCCGCCTTCGGCGTTTGCCAATCGATGCTCGCGAACCCGACCTCGACGGCGACGGTCGACGTGGAGCGACGCGCCCGCGTCACGCAGCGGATCCGCCAGTACAACGCGGCCCTCGAGCGCGTCTGCGCGGAGTTCAGCCAGTGCCGCTTCGATGGCTACGCAGCCTTCAACGCGACCTACACGACGAGCGACGTCCTTCGCAGCGACTACTTCCATCCCTCGATCGCGGGGCAGAAGAAGTTCGCCGCCGGGACCTGGGCCGTGAGCTACTGGGGGCCGTAGACGGCGGGCATAGAATGAAGGCATTCCCGGTTCCTCGACGACGTGCAACCGTGCGCGCCGTCCGGGCCGGCATCTATTGGGGGAGAGCCAGATGAACATCTTCATCCTGGATCTCGCGCACAAGCCCGGCGAGCTTGCGAAGGCCACCGAGGCGATCGCCCAGAAGGGCATCAACATCACCGCCTTCAGCGGGACCACCTGCGGAGGAAGCGGCAGCGTCGCGATCCTCACGAACGACGAGATGGGGACGCGGAAGGCCCTCGGCGAAGCTGGCTACAGGGCCAAGGAGCTCGAAGTCGTCACGGCCTCGTTCGAGGATAAGCCCGGTGCGCTTGCGCAGACGGCGCGGAAGCTCGCGGACGCCGGCGTCAACATCGAGGCGGCCATTCCGACCGGGATGTCCGGCGGCAAGGTGACGCTCGCCATCGCGACGGACAACCCCTCCAAGGCTCGGTCGGTCCTCGGCGCCGGCGAGCCAGTCGGGGTCGCCGCACGCTGATCGCCAGACCGCAAGCGCTCACGAGCCCCGGCCCACGCCGGGGCTCCGTTCGTAGAGCCGGCCCCTAGACTCGCGCCGGCCAGGGAGACCGAGGAGACGTATCGCCTCGGCACCCATGGCGGGCAATCACCTCACGGCGCGAGCGCTGCGCAGACATCCAGGGAGTTGCGCGGGAGCTGCGAGTGGACGAGGGCGCCGCTGGAGTCGAACGAGTACGTAAGGGGCCCGTTCGTCACCCAAAACCCTGGTCCGCCCGGCTCGCCGTCGAATCGATAGAAGCTGCTGCGACCGCGTGCCTGCAGCGTCGTCGACCCGTCAGCTCGGACAGTGAGCTTGGCTGGTCCGGACACGTTGACCACCATGCTGGCGCCGGTCTCGACATTGACGAGGCGCTGGACGAAGCGGCCGCTGATGAGCTCACGATGGCTCCCATCGGCTGCGTTCGGGAAGATCAGGACGTATTCCCGATTCACGACGATCTCGACTCGCAGCGTGAATTCGCAGACCAGGCCCGCCGGGAGCTCGAAGTCCCCGGCCTCCAGGAAGATGCGTTGCGGCCGAGCTGCGGCCACCGGGGTCGCAAGAACCGCGAGCATGCCGAGCCCGAGCATGAGCGAGAGCAACCGTCGCACGACGAGCCTCCAATCTCCCCCCGGAGCGGGGCCCGCTCGGACCCCAGGGCAGTCTTCGCGACCGCGTCAACGACGCGGCCGCATTGTGGCACCTGGCGGCGCATGCCAGCGCGCTCGGAACGCGCCGATCAGGTGCCGTTACGAGATCGATTGGGCCACGAGCGGACCGATCGCCATGACGGCCTTCTCGATGTCCGCCTCGTCGTTGTAGACATGCGTCGAGAAGCGGATCGCCGTGCCGCGGAAGGCGGCCTTGATACGGTGCTCGTCGAGCGCGACGCGGACGCGCTCCGGATCATCGATCTGGGGGCAGACCAGCGTCGCGCCGCCCCACGGGATGCCGAACCGGTCGGCGAGCTGCCGGGCCAGCGCCACCGGCTCCTGGAGCCAGCCGGCTTCCTGCCACTGGACGAGCAGCTCCAGCGACTCCGCCGCGCCGACCCAGGGATGCCACGCCAGCGAGGCGTCGTACTGGGCAGCGCCGTCGGCGAGCTGGAGCGGCCCGCCGAAGAACTGGGTGTACGGGTTGTCCGACGCGCGCCAGCTCGAGACGATCGGCGGCAGCGGCCCGATGCGATCCTCGCGCAGGATCATGAACGAAACCCCGCGCGGGCAGAGCAGGTGCTTGTAGCCGTGGACGAGGTTGTAGTCGATGCGATCGATGACGTCCCCGAGGGCGACGAACGGGACCCCGTGCGTCGCGTCGAGCAGGACCTGCGCCCCGACGGCCTCCGCCCGATCGACGATCTCCTTGA
>JBKKDM010000195.1:0-7461 GCA_046707905.1 Candidatus Limnocylindrales bacterium | reverse complement strand
GGCTGAAGGCGTTGGAGAGCGACAGCATCGGGCGGCGATGGCGGACCTCGTCGAAGGTCCCCGCGAGCTGCGCCCCCACCCGCTGCGTGGGCGACTCGGGCGTGACGAGGGCCGGCCAGGCGGTCTCGAGTGCCACGAGCTGTCGAAACAGCTGGTCCCACTCGGCGTCCGTGAGGGTCGGGTTGTCGGTCTCGAAGTAGGCCTTGTTCGCCTCGACGATGCGCCCGGCGATATCCGCGTGGCGACTCGACGCCTCGTCCTCCTCGAGCGCCGCGGCCTCGGCCACGAGCGCCGGATCGACCGGCAGGCCGTTCGGGCCGAGGCCGTCGTCCGCCTCGGTGGCGCTCTGCTCTGCAACGTCCGTCACCTGATCCAGTTTACGGAAGCCCCCTCGCGGTCGCGGTGAGTGAGAATCCCGCCGTGACTGCGCCCAGGGCCAAATCCATGTCGACGGCCAAGACGATGCCGACGGCCAAGCCCACGTTGATGGCCGGGGACGTCCCCGAGCTTCGGACCGAGCGGCTTCTGCTCCGCGGCTGGCAGGCGACCGACCGCGCGGCGCACGCGGCGATGAATGCGGATCCGGAGGTCATGCGGCATTTCCCGGCAGTCATGCCGCCCGCGGACAGCGATGCCATGTTCGAGCGGATGGCGGCGCACTGGACCGAGCACGGCTTTGGGCTGTGGGCGGTCGAGCGCGCGTCCGATGGCGCGTCCGGTGGCGCGTTCCTCGGCTTCACCGGGCTCGCCCGCCCGTCGTTCGAGTCGCATTTCACGCCGGCCGTCGAGGTGGGCTGGCGGTTCGCCCGAAAAGCGTGGGGCCACGGCTATGCGACTGAAGCGGCGCGGGCGGCGCTTCGGTTCGGGTTCGAGACGGTCGGGCTCGACGAGATCGTCTCGTTCACGGTGCCGGCGAACGAGCGGTCGTGGCGAGTCATGGAGCGGCTCGGGATGACCCGCGACCCCGAGGACGATTTCGACCACCCACGGTTGCCGGACGGCCACGCTTTGCGACGCCACGTGCTGTATCGACTGCGTCGAGAGGATTGGGAGCGTCTCCGGGACACCTGAGCACTTGCGGTTGTGCTGAACCGCTACGAGAGCAGGCTGCGATCGACCTCGGCAAGGGACGAGCACCCGAGCAGCGGCAATGCCAGCGCCAGCTCCTCGCGAAGCAGCGTGGCCGCGTGCTGGACCCCATCTCTGCCAGCCGTGGCGAGCGCGTAGTAGAACGGTCGGCCGATCAGCACGCCCTGGGCACCAAGGGCCAGCGCGACGAGGACATCGAGCCCTCGCCTGATGCCCCCGTCAACCCAGACATCACACGCGCCATCGACCGCCTCGATGATGCCGGGCAGCGCCTGTGCCGACGAGATCACCCGGTCGAGCTGGCGGGCGCCGTGGGTCGAGACGACGATCGCCTTCGCCCCCGCATCGACAGCGCGTCTTGCGTCGTCGGGGGCGAGGACGCCCTTGACCACGAGCGGCATCGACGACCAGTCGCGGATCTCCTCGAGCGTCGCCCAGGTCAGGCCGTTGACCCACTGGTCCGTGAGCCCGGCGTAGCGCTGCTCGCGCTCCTGGTTGATGCGATCGATGTGCGGAAGGTCCGGCAACACAAAGCCGGACCGCACGTCCCGCTCACGACGGCCCAGGACCGGCAGGTCGACGGTCACCACAAGCGCCCGGTAGCCCGCAGCCTCGGCGCGCCGCACGAGCTCCCGGGTCGGTCCCATGCCGCCGACCATGTAGAGCTGGAACCAGCGTTCGGCGTCCGGTGCCGCCGCGGCAACCTGCTCCAGCGCCATCGATGAGGTCGTCGACAGGCAAAACGGAATCCCCGCGGCAGCGGCGCCGGCCAGCATCTCCGCCTCGGCGTTCGGGTGGGCCAGGCCCTGGACCGCAGTAGGTGCCACGGCGATGGGCAGATCCGTCTTGCGACCGAGGAAGGACCACGAGAGGTCGACCTTCTGGAGGTCCCGGAGAACGCGCGGGACGAACCTGTACTGCGTCCACGCCTCGACACTCTCGCGAAGGGAGATCTCATCCCAAGCGCCGCCCGCCACGTAGTCGAAGGCGGGTCCGGCCATCCGCGCACGCGCGAGCGGCTCGAAGTCCGCCAGGTTGACGATGCTCGCGAGGTCCGCGGGTGCCGGCAGGTCGGTCATCGGCCGGAGCGTAGCGCGCGTCGTCGGCCCGCTGGCGACGCTCGCTTCGCTCGTTGGGTCTAGCCCGTCAGCTCGAGGCCGGCCAGCGAGGCCAGCAGCGTCTTCCGTCCGATCTGCGGGTCGCGGAAGGCGATCGTGACCTCCTCGTCGCTGCGGGTCAGCTTCGAGCTGACGACGATGCCGTCACCCCAGCGGGCGTGGCGGACGCGGTCGCCATCGCGGTAGTGCCGCTCGCCCGGGATGACCGGGCGATTGATCGCGGGTGCCTGGCGAGCCGGCCCGTCCGTTCTGGTGCCCGCCCCGGGTCCGTCCGCATCATCCTGCCGCCCCGAGCCGGCCCCGTCGTGCTCGTCGTCCCACGCCTGGCCCGCGCGCCGCGACGCGAAGCTGCCCCCGAACGTGCCGGAGCGCGCGCCACCGGCAAACGCGTCGCGCTTGGCGGCGAGATCGCGCGACGGCCGGAACGGCTCGCCGTCGCGCGGGGCCCCCGGTCGCCCGCTCCCCTCGCGAAAGGCACCGCCGCCAGGGCGGATCGAGCGCCCGAAGCGCGTCGCCCCACGCCCGAACACGAGGTTCAGGTCATCCGGCGTGTCGTACGAGTTACCGTCCTCGGTCCGCGCGCCCAGGCGGGGGCCGCTCATGAGGTCCTGCGGGATCTCGAGGAGGAACCGCGACGGCTCGGCCATGAAGCTGGTGCCGGGTCCGCGGCGCGTGGCGCGCTGCCAGGCGTGGCTGAGGTAGAGACGCTCGCGAGCCCGGGTCATGCCCACGTAGGCGAGACGCCGCTCCTCCTCCATCGGGCGGGGATCGGGGTTGAAGCCACCCTCGGCCTCGACGGCGCGCCCCGTCGGGAAGAGCGACTCCTCCATCCCGGCGATGAACACGACCTGGAACTCGAGGCCCTTGGCCGCGTGCATCGTGATGAGCGAGAGCATGTCCGCGTCCGACTGGTAGCTGTCCTGGTCGGCGACGAGCGCGGTCTCCTCGAGCAGCCGGTCGAGCGCGTCCTCCGCGGACAGGTCGTCGTAGCGCGTCGTGACCTCGCGCAGCTCGAGCAGGTTCGCCCAGCGCTCCTCGCCCTCCTCCGTGCCGTCCGCGAGCATCGCCCGGTAGCCGGACCGCTCCAGGACGTCGTCGAGGAGCTCCGGCAGCGGCAGCACGCCGACGCGCGACCGCAGCCGCCGGATCAGGCCCACGAACTCGGCGATCGCGGCGCGCGCTCGCCCGGCGAGCTCCGGGATCTCACCTTCGGCGGCGCGCTCCAGCCCGAGCCAGTACGGAACGCCTTCGCGTCCCACGAACGCCCGCACCACGCCGATCGTCTTGTCGCCGATGGCCCGGGCCGGGACGTTGATCACCCGCTCGAAGCTCACGCCGTCCGCATCCGATCGCAGGATCCGGAGGTAGGCCAGCGCGTCCTTCACCTCGCGCCGCGAATAGAAGCGCGTCCCACCGACGACCTGGTAGCGGATCCCGTACCGCAGGCAGGCTTCCTCGATCGCCCTCGACTGGGCATTCGTGCGGTACAGGATCGCGATATCGCGCAGCTTCACCGACGCCCCGTCGTCCGCCCGACGGGTGAGCGTGGAGCCCCGCGTGCCCGTCAGCTCCTCGACCCTACGGACGATCCATTCGGCCTCTTCCTCCTCGTTGTACGCCTCGAACCGTTCGATCAGGCGGCCGCGGTCGTTCTGAGTCCACAGCTTCTTGTCCGTCCGTGCCACGTTCTTTGACACGACGGCGTGGGCCGCGTCGAGGATGAGCTGGGTCGAGCGGTAGTTCTGCTCGAGCTTGATCACGGTGGCCTTAGGCCAATCGCGCTCGAAATCGAGGATGTTGCGGATGTCCGCCCCGCGCCAGCCATAGATCGACTGGTCGTCGTCGCCGACCACCGCCAGGTTGCCTAGCTTGGAGGCCAGCGCCTTGATCCAGAGGTATTGGGGGCGGTTCGTGTCCTGGTACTCGTCGACGTGGAGGTAGCGCCAGCGGTCGTGGTAGCGGGCCAGCACCTGCGGCGCCTCCTCGAACAGCCGCACGGCGTCGAGGAGGAGGTCGTCGAAGTCGAGCGCGTCGGCGTCCTTCAGGGCCTTCTCGTACAGCCGCGCCAGCCGGGCGATCTGGACGGTGACCCCGGTCGCGAGGCGGAGCGGCGGGATCTCCTTGGGGTCGAGCATGTCGTTCTTGGCCCGGCTGATCGCCCCGAGGATCGCCGCCGGGCGCGTCTCGCCCTTGGCGTCGAGGCCCTCCGCGCGCAGGACCTGCTTCATGAGCTGCTGCTGATCCTCGGTGTCGTAGATGACGAAGCTCCGGCGCAGGCCGATCGCCTCGCCATCGCGGCGCAGCACCTGGGCACAGATCGAGTGGAACGTCCCGGCCTGGACCTCGCGTCCCGGCTCGCCGATCAGCCGGATGATCCGCTCGCGCAGCTCCCCCGCCGCTCGATTGGTGAACGTGACTGCCAGGATCCGGAACGGCGGCACGCGCTTGACGCCGACGAGGTAGGCAATCCGGTGCGCAAGGACGCGGGTCTTGCCCGAGCCCGCTCCCGCGAGAATCAGCACTGGACCATCGGTCGTGGTGACGGCGCGCGCCTGCTCCGGGTTCAGCCGCCCGAGGATCTCGCGCTTCCGGGAGTCCGCGACCTCGGCCTGATGCTTCTCCTGTCTGGCGAGCGCGGCTGCGTCAGGACGTGCCTCCGGATCGCGATCCTCGGTCGGGGCCTCCGCCAGCCATGCGGGCTCCTCTGGAAGTGCGGCCGCCGCCTCGCCGGGCGCCGGCGGCGGAAGCTCCTCGAACCGCGTCCCCTCGGGCTCCGGAGCAGCCTCTTCGAGCCGGTCGCGGCCGCGCCGGCGAGGGGTAGGAGTCACCCCTGAATTGTAGTCGGCGCCCCTCGACCGCCGGCCACCGGCGAGGCCATCACGGCGGCCTTAGGACAGCGGGATCCGGTAGACCGCGTCGGCCTCGAAGCTCGGCCGGTAGACGAGGATGAACGGGCCCGTTGCGGCCTTCGGCACCTCGTACGTGATCCAGCCGACGTAGTTGGCGCCGGGATTGAGGCCCGTCGACGAGTACAGGTGCGGAGCGCGGCCCTGGCGCCAGGCATAGACCTTGCCCGCGCCGTCGTCGCGCAGCTTGAAGTCAGCCGAGTCGAAGGGCGTGAGGGTCAGCCCGTCGATCCGGATGCTGACCGTCTTGAAGACCTTGCCCCTGCTCGGCTTCACGGTCGACGTGCCGGGCCACTGCTCGAAGGCGAGGACGGTGAGGATCTGTCGGCCGGCGATGTCCATGGCCACGCCGACGCCGGGCGCCGCAGTCGGTGGCGGCGGCGTCACTGGCGGTGGCGTGATCGGCGCCTCCGTGGGTGGCGCCGGGGTAACCGGCGCGGCCGTTGCCACGGGAGCGGCTGTAACTGCCGCGCTGGCCGCCGGCGGGACAGTGGCGGATGCAGTTGGCGCCGTGGTCACGATTGGCACGCCCGATGTCGCGACCGGCGCGGTGCCGCCGCAAGCGGCGAACAGCAGGACGATACCGAGGAGGATCGCGACGCGGTGCATGCAAGGCCCCGTGATGGAGGCTGCACCGTAGCAGGCGACGGGCGGCGCGAACCGCGTCTGATGGAGCGTTCGTGCGGGCCTCGCGGCCGGGCAGTGTGGGAAGCTCGTGTCGCCGCGTTCCACTCAGGTCCGGCTCCATGCGAACAGTCGAGTCGCATCTCGATCACACCAGACGAGCCCGGACGCAGCCGGCGGGTCGGCACCGGCTGTCAGGGCCTCGACCCATGTGCGCGACGACCCGGGGAAGCGCGTTGCGAAGACCTCCGGATAACGGCGAACGAGCTCCCGGTTGCGGCGCGTGTCACGGATGACCCAGCAGCTCGCCACCCGATATGGCTGCTCGCCTCCGATCGCGACCGCAACGCTCTCGGCCTCGGCGAGCTTCCGCGTCGTCGATCTTGCGCCCGCGCCGATGTCACCGATCGAGTTCCAGCACTCGATCAACCACAGGCGTCGCCGACGATCATCACGGAGCCCGACGTCAGTTGAGCGCCATGGCTCGATCGGCCGGGAGGCGAGCTCGAACGATCGGCCGAGCCCTGCCAAGCGCCCAAGCCGCAGGATCAGCTCCTGCATTGCCAGATGACCGGCGTCGGCGGTGTCCTCGAGCGGGTCCCTTCGGAGATTCACGACGAGCGGTCGTCCGACGGCCAGTGCGACGCGTTGCCAGGTGTCGAGGCTCTGTCCCCCACCCCGCCCACGCTCCAGGTTGCTGACGGCCGAGCGTGAGATCGCGGCCCCGTCGGCGACCTGCTGTTGGGTCCACCGACGCCGGACCCTCGCGTCTCGTACCTCACCACCGAGTGACGCCAGCTGGTCAAGTTCCTGCGGCGCGCATCGGCACCCAGCTCCGAAGCGCGCTTCAACCGCTTCATGTCACGTGGAGTGTCACCACGAGCTCTTGCCTCGCGCTTACGCGGGACAGGTACGCCCGCAAGTCACCGCCGACGTTCAGAAAGCATGCCATTGAGCGCAGCTTTACCCGGCAAGGGGCGTCAACCCGCACCCAGCCCCCGGAGAGGCGCCTTGTCGACGCCGCCTGTGCTCACAGCGTCAACCCAGCGAACACGGTCGGCAACAAGGCCGGATCCGGCGGGTACCCCGGATCGAATGGGCCCCGTTCGTTCCCGAACGGCACCTGGCACTGGTCGGTGGCGTTGGGGCGGGAATCGAAGAGCCCGGGCCGTTGGCCCGGGCTCTTGTGTTGCGCGCTAGGGAGTGGACTAGAAGTCCATATCTCCGCCGCCGCCGTGGCCGTGGCCACCGCCGGCAGCAGCACCCTGCTTCTCGGGGATGTCGGTGATGAGCGTCTCGGTGGTCAGGACCATCGCGGCGATCGAGGCGGCGTTCTGGAGGGCGGACCGGGTCACCTTCGCGGCGTCCACGATGCCCTTCTTGAACATGTCGCCGTAGTCGCCGGTGAGCGCATCGAAGCCCTCGCCGATCTTCAGCGTCTTGACCTTCTCGATCACGACCTCGCCGGGCTGGCCGGCGTTGTCGGCGATCTGCCGGGCGGGCGCTTCGAGGGCCTTACGCACGATGTCGACGCCGACCTGGGCGTCTCCACCGAGCTTAAGCCCCGCGAGGGCCGGGATCGCCTGCAGGAGGGTCGTGCCGCCGCCGGCGACGATGCCCTCTTCGACGGCCGCGCGGGTCGTCGAGAGTGCGTCCTCGATGCGGTGCTTCTTCTCCTTGAGCTCGACCTCGGTCGCGGCCCCGACCATGATCACGGCCACGCC
>JBKKDM010000194.1:0-15949 GCA_046707905.1 Candidatus Limnocylindrales bacterium | reverse complement strand
GCGCCCCAGATCGGGTTGATCGACTTGACGGTGTTGCCGGCCAGGATGTCCGTGATGATGTAGGCAGCCTGCTCGCTCGCCACGCGCTTGCCGACGGGCGGCTCGTCGCTGGTCGGGTACTGGACCTCGCCGTCCTTGTCCTTGACCTCGAGGATCATCGTCCGCGGCATCAGCTCGCCGGCGTTGGCGATGGCCCCGTACGCGCCGAGCAGCTCGATGGGTTTCGTCTCGATCGCACCGACCGACTGCGACACGACGGGGATGGCGTCGGGCGGGTAGCTGAGCCCGAACTCCTTCCACTTGTTGAACTCGCGCTCGAGCCCGACCTCGATGCCAGCCTTAATGGCCGGGGTGTTGAACGAGAATTGGAGGGCCGATCGGAGCCGCACCGGCCCGCGTTCGAGGCCGTCTGCCTGGGTCGGGAGGAACGAGCCACCGCTGCCCTTGCTGCCGAAGTCGGTGACCACGTCCATGAACATCGTCGAGGCGTTCAGGGTGTGATCGTCGATGCCGACCAGGTACACCAGCGGCTTGAGCGCGGAGCCGAGCTGCTGGCCGATGCCCTGCGACAGGACGTCGAACTCCGGCTGGAACTTCTTGTTGCCGTCGAGGTAGTAGCCGCCGCTGCCGCCGTAGGCGAGAACCTCTCCGGTCCGGTAGTCCATGACTGCCGCCGCGCCGTTGTGGATGTTCGCGCCGCGCAGGTTCCGCAACCAGCCGAACTCGGACTTGGGGATGTCGAGCTCCTCCCAGACGGGGGTCGGGTTCTTGCGGTGGGTGACCCGGGTGGAGGCGTACAGCCACTTCTCGACCGTCTGCTGCTTTTCCCAGTCGAGTGTCGTGATGATCTTGTAGCCCCCGGTGTCGACCGCCTCGCAGGTCTCCGCGTCCTCCTCGCCACACAGCAGCGCGCCGAGCTGCTGCCGGATCTGCCACACGAAGTGGGGCGCCTTCCAGGGCGCTGCCTCCTGGGGAGTCAGGATGAGAGGATCGCTCTTGGCCGCCTCGAACTGCTCGGCGGTGTACTTGCCGGCCGAGAGGACGCTATGGAGCTTCATCTGCTCCAGCACGTAATTCCGTCGCGTGACGATGTCGTTGGGGTCGTCGGTGTCGGGAACGACGAGCGTGACCTCGTTGGCGGGACACTCCTCGCCCTCCTCGAGCACGACGCCGCATTCACGGGTGGCGTTGCGCATGAGGTCGAACTTCGTCGGCGACTGTGGGATGGCCGCGAGGACGGCGTACTGGGCCAGGGTGAGCTTGTCCAGCTCTTGCCCGAAGTAGCCGAGGGCCGCCGCCTTCACGCCGTAGCTCTGATTGCCGTAGAAGTTCGAGTTGAGATAGGCCTCCATGATCCGCTCCTTGCCCTCCTGGCCCGGGTAGGCCTCGGTGAGGCGGATCGATTGGATGATCTCTCGGATCTTCCGGTCGTAGACGGAGCCTTCGAAGGCCTCTTCGGTGAGCAGTCTCGCGCGGACGAGCTGCTGGGTGATCGTGGAGGCGCCGCGGGGGCGCCCGGCAAGCGTGTCAAGCCCGGCGGAGACGATGGCGCCCATGTCGAACCCGGGGTTCGTCCAGAAATCCTGGTCCTCGACCGCGGTCGTCGCATCGATCATCTCGTGCGGGATGTCGGCGAAGTCGACGAGCTCTCGACGAAGCACGCCGAAGCGGGCAAGCTCGACGGTGCCGGTCCGGTCGTAGACAATCGACGGTTGCTCGAAGGCGATGCCTTCGAGACCCTCCTCGGGATCTGTCAGGCCCTCGCTGTAGTGCGAGTACGCGCTGACGACCGCGATGAAGCCGACGCCACCGAACACGAGGAAGCTGGAGAACAGGAGGAGCGGGATGGCGAGCGCCACGCGGCGGGCGGCGCCACCTCCACGTCCGCGCCTCGCGGCACCGTTGCGGCGGTGTCGCTGACGCCTTTGGAGGGCAGTCTGCATGAGGTCGGCGACGATACCATAGGGTCCGTGAGGGCCCCTTCCCCCCATCGGGTCGCGTTGTCGACGGCCCTCAGGTCTCTTCTGTGACGCCCCCGACGTTCGAATCCGGCCTGCCCGGGCTCATTCCGGAGCTCAGGTGGCGGGGCATGTTCCACGACGCCTCGGAGGGGCTGGAGGCGAGATTCGCCTCGAACCAGCCGATCACCGCCTACATCGGCTTCGACCCGACGGGCCCGTGGCTCCACATCGGCCACCTCGTGCCGATCTTCGGGCTCATCCAGCTCCAGCGCCGCGGCGGCCGGCCGATCGCCCTCATGGGCGGCGGGACGGGCATGGTCGGCGACCCGTCCGGGCGCTCGAGCGAGCGGAACCTTCAGTCGTTCGACGCGATCGAGGCCAACGTAGCCTCGATGCGGCCCCAGCTCGAGCGGATGCTCGACTTCGACGGCCCGAACGGCGCGATCATGGCCAACAACGCCCACTGGCTCGAGCCGGTCAAGCTGCTGGACTTCCTCCGGGACGTCGGCAAGCACTTCACGATCCCGTACATGCTCTCAAAGGACTCGGTCCAGACTCGCCTAACGGGCGGCCTGTCGTTCACCGAGTTCAGCTACATGCTGGTCCAGTCCTACGACTACCAGCACCTGTTCCGGACCCTCGGCTGCGAGCTCCAGATGGGCGGCGCGGACCAGTGGGGCAACATCACCGCGGGCCTGGAGCTGATCCGGCGATCCACGCCGCCGCGCGAGGACGGGGCACCGCTGGCCTACGCGCTGGCCTACCCGCTGCTGCTCGCGCCCTCGGGTACCAAGTTCGGCAAGTCCGAGGGTGGCGATTCGGTCTGGCTCCATCCGGACGGCACGTCGCCATACGCCTTCTACCAGCACTGGCTCAACACGGACGACCGCGACGTCGGCACGTACCTGCGGTGGTTCACGACGTTCTCGCCGGAGCAGATCCTGGCCCTCGATGCGGCGGTCGCGGCGGCGCCGGGCCGGCGCGAGGCGCAGCGAGCCCTGGCCCTCGACATCACGTCCCGCGTCCACGGCGAGCCGATCGCGCGCCAGGCGGTCGCGGCATCAGAGGCGGCGTTCTCCGGCGCGCCGATCGACGACCCCACGGTCCTCGCGACGCTCCACCGCGAGACCGGCGGCTTCACGTTCGACGCCGGTGGGGGAGCCGGCCTGCTCGACGTGCTGGTGGACGCGGGGATCTTCCCGTCGCGGGGCGAGGCCAGGAGGATGATCCAGAACGGGGGGCTGACCGTGAATGACGCGCGGATCGCGGACGCCGAAGCCGCCATCCCGCCCCTGGTCGCGCGCGAGTGGCTCGTCGTGCGGGTCGGGAAGCGGAAGCTCCACATCGGGCGCCGCCTTGGCGCCTGAAGTCGAGGCGCCGGCGGACGCCGCTCGTGCGTCCGAGGGCGTTCCACCGTGCGAGGCGCGGTTCCGGGCGCCACGAACCCTGTGGGTGCGGATGGCCGATCGCCGGCCGGAGCGGGCGATCGCCTGCTCCAACGTGACCGGCGTCTACCAGGTCCACCGGTGGCACGTGGGCGAGCCGGTTGGCGAAGCGATGTCGGCGTTTCCGACGGGGAAGTCGGCCGCCTGGATCAGCCCCGACGGGGAGTGGGTCGTCTGGCACGCCGACCGGGCGGGCGACGAGGTCGGCCACTTCGTCGCGGTGCCGTGGTCGGGTGGCGAACCGATCGACCTCACCCCGGATCTCCCGGTCTACGCGAGCTTCACCGCCGGGTTCGGGCCCGACGGGACGTTCGGCGCCTCCATCATCGGCAGCGACCGGGTGCAGCTGGCGGTGGTTCCGTTCCCGCCGCGATCTGCGGAGCCGCGACTGCTGGATCCCGGCCCGGGATTCGTGACGGGTCTCGCGGTCGGCCCTGGCGGCTCGCTGGCGTTCTCCACGACCGCGGGCCGGGGCCTCCAGACGATCCTGCGGGTGCTTGACAACGTCACGGGCGAGACGCGCCTCGAGGTTGATCACGCGCCGGGGGCGATCCGGGCCCTGGAGTACAGCCCATCCGGCCGCTTGGTCGCCTCCACGAGCCGGAGCGGGGTGGAGCGCCCGCTCGTCGTGGAACCGGACGGGAGCGTCCAGGAGCTGCCGTTCCCGAACGTGGCCGGCGACCTCAACCCGGTGTCGATCTCGGACGACGGACGGACGCTGCTCGTCGTGGGCGCCGACCGGACGGTCGAGCGGATGGTCGTGCTCGACGTCGATCGCGCGGAGCTCCGCACGCTCGAGGGCATCACGGGGGATCTCTACAGCTGGGGCGGCACCGGCACGTTCCTGCGGGCCGATGGCAAGGTCGTCGTGACCCGCGAGGACGCGACGATGCTGCCGGAGGTCCTGCTGGTCGATCCGGCGAACGCCCGCGTGCTCGAAACGCTGATCCCGACCACCCCTGTCCCGGAATCGCGACCGCTCCGCTCGCTCGACGTCCCCACGACCGGCGGCGCGACGGCCCAGGGCTGGCTCATGACCCCCGACGGGCCCGGGCCCTTCCCGACGATCCTCGACATCCACGGCGGCCCGCAGGGCCACGAGCTGGACCGCTTCGATCCCGAGGCCCAGGCCTGGGTCGAACGGGGATTCGCATTCTTCACGGTCAACTACCGGGGTTCGACCGGGTTCGGGCGGGAGTACGAGCAGGCGATCTGGGGGCAGGTCGGGCGCTGCGAGCTGGACGATCTGGTCGCCGCGCGGGAGACGCTCGTCGCGGCCGGCATCGCCGATCCAGCGCGGGTCGTGCTCAACGGTGGCTCGTACGGTGGCTACCTGACGCTGCTGGGCCTCGGCCGTCGCCCCGACCTCTGGGCCGCCGGCGTCGCCTACGTGGCGATCGCCGACTGGCGCGGGCTCTACGAAGACGGCGAGAGCCTCCGCGACTACCAGGCGGCGCTGTTCGGCGGGACGCCCGACGAGACGCCAGAGCTCCACGCCGAGGCGTCACCCGTGACGTACGTGGAGCAGCTCCGCGCGCCCCTCCTGATCATCCAGGGCCGCAACGACGCCCGCTGCCCCGCGCGCCAGATGGAGGACTACGTCGCGCGGGCGAACGGCTTCGGGAAGGACGTCACGATCGATTGGTTCGACGCCGGGCACGGCCACGGGGCCACCCAGACGCGGATCGACTGGTGCCGGCGGGCCATCGAGTTCGTCGAGTCCAGGCTCGGGATCGACGGGGCCCCGCTCTAGCTTCGAATGCCGCCGGTCGCGGGGCCGTCAGGCCGGCGCGAGCTCGCGGGCCGCGGCGACGAGGCGGTCGTCCTGGTCGCGGTTGCGCACGGTCAGGCGAATGCAGTGATCGAGCGGGTGCCCGGACGGGAAGGTTCGCGGGATGAGCCCACGGGCCAGCAGTCCTTCCGCCACCCCGTCGGCGACCTCGGGGGACGCGAACTCCACGAGGACGAAGTTGGTGACCGAATCCTTCGCGTCCCAGCCGGCGTCTCGGAGCGCGGCCACGAGGCGACCTCGTTCCGCCGTGATGGTCTCGACCCGGTCGGCGGCGATGTTCGGGTCGGTCAGGAGGGCGGCGCCGACGTCGACCGAGACCACCGAGACGGAGCCGGGCGGCCGGTACACGGCGATCTCCTCGATCACCTCGGGCCGCGCGATCGCGAAACCGACCCGTAGGCCGGCGATCCCGTAGGCCTTGCTCAGGGTCCGGAGCACGACGAGCCGTGGGTAGGCCTCGCGGAGGGAGAGAAGGCTCTCGCTCCCGAACTCGACATATGCCTCGTCGAGGATGACGGTCGGGAGCGGCCGGCCCGCGGCTTCCGCATCCTCGCGCAGGGCCGCGAGCAGCGACGCGACGCGACCCTCCGGCTCGCGGGTCGCGGTCGGGTTGTTCGGGTTGCAGAGCCAGACGAGGTCGACCGCGGGGCGGGTGGTGTCGGCTCGGGTCTCGCCGGCCACCGCAAGGGCGGCGCGCATCGCGTCGACGTCCAGGGCGAAGCCTTCGGCAGCAGGCCGCCGCGGGACCCGGATGGTCTCGGCCCCGCGCTGGTCGGTGAGGATCCCGTACATCGGGTACGTCGGCACGGGCACGAGGGCCGAGCCGCCGTGTGGGATGAAGGCCTTCGCCGCGAGGTCGAGGCATTCGTCCGCGCCGGCGCCGACGAGGATCTCCTCGATCGTCACGCCGTAGCGGGCGGCGGCGGCGTCGATCAGGCGCCGGTAGTCCGACGGCGGGTACTCGGAGATCGCGACTTCGAAGCGGCCCTCGGCCAGCAGCCGGGCCACGAGGTCGGGCGGGGGGGGGGAGGTGTTCTGGTCGAAACGGACGACCTGCTCGAGCGGCAGGCCGTACTTCTCGGCGACGGCCTCGTTCGTCGCCTCCCAGCTCCAGGACGCCGGCTTGGCAGGCGACGTCATCGTCGCGGGCGTGGTGGCGGGCATCGCGGCGTCGCTCGCCTCAGTGCCCGGAGGAGTCGGCGGTTTCCTTCTTGTGCTGCTCGACGATCTTCTCGGCGAGGTGTGCCGGCACGTCGTCGTAGCGGTCCAGCGTCGCGGAGAACGTGCCCCGACCGCCGGTGATCGACTTCAGCTCCGTGGCATAGGTGAAGAGCTCGGACTGCGGGACGTGGGCGTTGATCACCTGCATCCCGTCCTGGCTGTCCATCCCGAGAACACGCCCACGGCGGCCGTTGAGGTCGCGGTTGACCTCGCCCATGAACTCCTCGGGGACCCGGATGGCCACGGTCATGATCGGCTCGAGCAGCACGGGCTTGGCCTGCAGGATCCCGTCCTTGAGGGCCATCGAGGCGGCGATCTTGAACGACAGCTCGTTCGAATCGACCGTGTGGAACGAGCCGTCGTAGAGGGTCGCCTTGAAGTCGGACAGGGGATAGCCGGCGAAGACGCCCTCCGCCGCGGCCTCGCGGATGCCCTTCTCCACGCCGGGAAAGAAGTTGCGGGGGACGGACCCGCCGACGACCTTCTCGGCAAACACCACGCCCCCGCCGGGGTTCGGCTCGATCTCGATCCAGACGTCGCCGAACATCCCGTGGCCGCCGGTCTGCTTCTTGTAGCGGCCGTGGGCCTTGGTGGTGCCTCGAATCGACTCGCGGTACGGCACGCGCGGCGTGTGGGTCACGATCGCGGCGCCGAACTTGCGCTTGAGCCGTTCGAGGATCACCGCGGCCTGGGCATCGCCGAGGGTCCGCAGGATCTGCTCGCCGGCCTCGCTGCGCTCGACGCGGGCCGACGGCTCCTCCTCCAGCATCCGCTGGAGGGCGGGGCCCATCTTGTCGAGGTCGGTCTTGGTCTGCGGCTCGATGGCCATGACCAGCGTCGGCTCCGGGAAGGTGAGCTTTGGGAGCGTGAAGGGCTTCTCCTTCGACGACAGGGTGTCGCCGGTCGAGGTCACCGCGAGCTTGGCGATGGCCCCGATCTCGCCGGCCTTGAGCTCGCCGATCGGCTCCTGCTCCTTGCCGTGGAGCAGCAGCAGCTGACCGATCCGCTCGTCGCCCTCGCGGGCCGCGTTCCAGGCGTGGCCCTGCGAGTGGAGGGTGCCCGACAGGACGCGGAGGTAGGTCAGCCGCCCGACGAACGGATCCGCGGCGGTCTTGAAGACTCGGGCCAGGAGCGGGCCGTCCGGGTCCGGCGGGACCTCGACGTCGGCGCCCGACTTGTCCTTTGCCGTGACGGGGCCTTCGTCGGCGGGGGAGGGGAGGTAGCGGACGATCGCGTCGAGGAGCGCCTGCAGCCCGATGCCGTTGGCCGAGGACCCCACCAGCACGGGAGCGAGAATCGACTCTTTCACGCCCTTCCGGAGACAGGCCTCGAGCTCCGGGTCGGAGACCTCCTCGCCCTCGAGGTACTTCACGAGGACGTCGTCGTCGGCCTCTGCGGCCGCCTCGAGGAGCTGGTCGCGGCGCCGCGCCACCTCGTCGGCCATGTCGGCCGGGATCTCGGTCTCGACCTCCTTGCCGCCCTGGTTGACGAAGGCCTTGCGATGAACGAGGTCGACGTAGCCCTCGAAGCCGTGCGCGGCGCCGATCGCGAGCTGGAGGGGCGCGATCTTGTTGCCGAAGGTCGCGCGCAGCGCATCGAGCGCTGCGGTGGGGTCGGCGTTCTCCTTGTCGCACTTGTTGATGAAGAAGCAGGCCGCGGTGTTCGTCGAGCGCCCGAGGCCGACCGCCAGCTCGAGGCCCGCCTCGACCCCGCCCGTGGCGTCGACCACCAGGATCGCGCCGTCGGCGGCGGCGAAGCCGGAGATCACCTCGGCCACGAAGTCCAGGTAGCCCGGGGTGTCGACGATCGTGATTCGCGTCCCGTCCGTCTCGAATGTCGCAACCGCGAGGCTCAGCGACTCCTTGCGCTTCTGCTCCTCGGGCTCGAAGTCGAGGTGCGAGGTCCCGTCGTCGACCTTCCCGACGCGCCCGACGGCGCCGGACTTGTGCAGCAGCTGCTCACCGAGCGTCGTCTTGCCCGCACCTGCGTGGCCTGCCAGGACGACGCTCCGGATGTGGGGCAGATCGACGCTCTTCGAAGTCATTGGCCGCTGCTCCTCCGTGGCGAACGGGATGGGTTCGAATCGGGGGGTCGAGGGTCGAAGGCCATTCTAGTGCCGCGTCGGCGGTGAGGCCGTCAGGTCCCGGGCACGGTTGCACACCAGCCCTCCGAGGGGGCCTCCTCGTGTCTGGCAGTCACGATTGCGACCGCTGGGCGGCCAGCGGCCCGGCGAACCGGCTCTTCCGGAAGGATTCGTGCGCCACAGACACGAAATGTGGCTTGAAGGGGCAATTCGTGGCCTGAACGTCCACGATTGGTGTCTCACAGACATGATTCCGCCTCGAAGGTGGCAGGGTATGCCTGCAGGACGCGGCTTCCGGTCGTTCGTGTCTCACAGACACGGGGAGGGGCAGCGGAGCCGCGCAGCCCACCGGGCCAAGAAGGCGATCCCGCCAGCGTGCGACGGGCGGGTCGCGGAAGCCCGGCTCGATATACTCCCGCCCGATGTCAGGTCACTCCAAATGGTCGACGATCAAGCGCGCCAAGGGCGTGACGGACGCGAAGCGAAGCGCGGTCTTCACCAAGGTCGCCCGTGAGATCAGCGTCGCCGCGCGGACGGGTGGCGGTGACCCCGACGCCAACTACCGCCTCCGCCTCGCGATCGAGAAGGCCCGCTCGGTGAACATGCCGGCCGACAACATCAAGCGGACCATCGACAAGGCGACCGGTGGTGGCGAGGCCGAGGTCTACGAGGAGATCGTCTACGAGGGCTACGGCCCCGGCGGCGTGGCCATCCTGGTCGAGGCGGCGACCGACAACCGCAACCGCACGGCGGCCGAGGTCCGGGCGCTGTTCACCAAGGCCGGCGGGCAGCTCGCCGGGTCCGGTGCGGTGGCCTGGCAGTTCGAGCCGCGGGGCGTCATCACCATCCCGTCGAAGGGCCAGGACGCGGATGACCTCGCACTGGCTGCCATCGATGCCGGGGCCGAGGACGTCGATACCAGCGGCGACGAGCTCGTCGAGGTCTACACCACGCCCGGCGGCCTCGAGCAGGTTCGGAAGGCCCTCGACGCGGCGGGGCTGCCGGTCGAGAGCGCCGAGAACACGATGATCGCGAAGAACACGGTCGAGGTCGACGAGCAGCGGGCCCGCCAGAACCTCCGGCTCGTGGAGAACCTCGAAGACCTCGATGACGTGCAGCGCGTCACGGCCAACTTCGACATCCCCGAAGAGCTGTTCGCCGAGGTCGCAGGTTGATCGTTCTCGGGATCGATCCCGGGACGGCGGCCATGGGCTGGGGCGTCGTCGAGAGCAAGGGCGGCACCCTCCGGATGATCGACGCGGGCTGTCTGACCACCAAGCCCGACGCGGCGCTCCCGCAGCGGCTGCTGGTGATTCACGGCCACCTCGACGAGATCATCGCGACGCACAAGCCGGACATCGTCGCCGTCGAGCGGCTGTTCTTCTCCAAGAACGCCCAGACGGCGTTCGGGGTCGGGCAGGCGCGCGGGGTCGTGCTCCTCGCAGCCGCGCAGGCCGAGGTGCCGGTCCGCGAGGCGACGCCGAACGAGGTCAAGGTCGCCGTCACGGGTCATGGTCGGGCCGAGAAGGACCAGGTCGGGCGGATGGTCGCGGTCTGCCTCGGGCTCGCGGCACCACCGCACCCCGACGACACCGCCGATGCCCTGGCGATCGCGATCTGGGGTGCCAATGCCGA
The DNA here is from genome assembly GCA_046707905.1 of Candidatus Limnocylindrales bacterium. Taxonomy (GTDB): domain Bacteria; phylum Chloroflexota; class Limnocylindria; order Limnocylindrales; family CSP1-4; genus UBA5189. The sequence continues at coordinate 5,812 of JBKKDM010000194.1, read as the reverse complement.
GCGCTCGGGCGTCGAGCGACGCTCGTCCGTGCTGGATCGGTCGGCCGTCGATCCGATGGTTGGGACCGGCGGGAACGGCAACGGCAACGGGCATGGGAACGGCTACGAGCGGGCGGTGAAGGCCGCGATCGCCGACGAGGAGCGCCGAGCCCGCCTTCGATCGACGGGCCGCGCCTGACCTCGTGACCGAATCGTGATCGCGTCGCTCGACGGCACCGTCGCGGCGATCGCGCTCGATTCGCTCGTCGTCGAGGTTGGCGGCGTCGGGTACCGGGTGTTCGCCGCGCCGTCGGTGCTCGCCTCCGCGGCGCCGGGGACGCGCCTGAAGCTGTTCACCCACCACGTGGTCCGCGAGGACGCCCAGCAGCTGTTCGGGTTTCGCACTGTCGAGGAGCTCGGGTTCTTCGGGCTGCTGCTGACCGTCACCGGTGTCGGCCCGAAGGTCGCGATGGCCATCGCCGGCTCGCGCCCCGCGGCCGAGCTCCAGCTCGCGATCATGCAACAGGACCAGGCGGTGCTGGTCTCGATCCCGGGGATCGGCAAGAAGCTCGCCGAGCGCGTGATCTTCGAGCTCAAGGAGAAGGTCGCGGCCGCCGGCGCGGCGTACATCGCCGTCGGTGGGCAGGCCGTCGCCGAGAACGACGTCGTGGGCGCGCTGCAGGCCCTGGGCTACTCCCTGCCGGAGGCCCGCGAGGCGGCGCGGATCGGCCTCGGCGCCGCCGGCGCCGGCTCGTCGCTGGAGGAGCGGGTCAAGGCGGCCCTTCGGGTGCTCGCGCGGGACTGAATGTGCCGCACGCGGCTACGAGGTCAGCACGTAGAGGACGGCGGACACGATCAGGATCGGCAGCAGGGCCAGGGCGCGGCGCCGAGGCCATTCCAGCTCCGGGTCCGGCTGGGTGCGGAACATCCAGGACGGCGGCGGGACCTTCCGGTGCAGCTCGAGGTAGCGGCGGCTGAATCGCCGGGACATCAGCCAGATCACGAAGGCCGTGCCGGTGGCGACCGCGAGGGCGGCGATCGAGACGATTGGCACGTCGCAGGCCTCAGTACGCCCCGGAGATGGCGAGGACGAACAGTGAGATCGAGCCGCCGATCGCCAGGACCGAGCCCACCACCATGTACTTCCGCCAGCGCTCGACCTCCGGGTCGCCCACCGGCGTCCAGAGCCAGCCGCGTGGCGGCGCGTCGTTGTACCGCTGGGCATGACGATCGAGGTAGCCACGCCACGCGAAGAGTCGAATCCCGATGCCCGTGAACAGCAGCGCGATCACGAGCCAGGTCAGCGGTGACACGCTGGGATCGTAGGCCGCGCGGTATCGAACATCTGTACGATACGGGCTCGATGTTGGTAGAATTCGGGCGATGACGGATGACGTCCAGCGGATCCTCGCGGCGGACCTGCACGACGCGGATGTGGTGGTCGAGAGCTCGCTCCGGCCGCGCAATCTCGACGAGTACATCGGGCAGCGCGAGGTCAAGGCCAACCTCTCGATCTTGCTGACCGCTGCGCGGGCGAGGGGCGAGGCCGCGGACCACGTCCTGCTCTACGGCCCGCCGGGCCTCGGCAAGACGACCCTCGCGACGATCATCGCCCGTGAGCTCGGGGTGAACGTCCGGTACACGTCGGGACCTGCCGTCGAGCGCCCCGGGGACCTGGCGGCGGTCCTCACGAGCCTCGAGGAGCGCGACGTCCTGTTCATCGACGAGATCCACCGCCTCAATCGAGCGGTCGAGGAGATCCTCTACCCGGCGATGGAGGACTACGCGCTCGACGTGATGATCGGGAAGGGACCGTCGGCCCGGAGCCTCCGGCTCAGCCTGAAGCCCTTCACGGTCGTCGGCGCGACCACGCGCGCCGGGCGGATCTCGTCGCCGCTCCGCGATCGCTTCGGCGCCACCTACCGCCTCGACTTCTACGAGGAGGCCGAGCTCACGGACATCGTCGAGCGGTCGGCGGGGATCCTGGGGATCGAGATCAACCATGCCGCGGCGGTCGCGATCGCGCGGCGTGGGCGGGGGACGCCGCGAATCGTGAACCGGCTGCTGAAGCGCGTCCGCGATCACTCCGAGGTCATCGGGACGGGCACCGTCGATGAGCCGGCGGCGGTGGAGGCAATGCGGCTCCTCGAGATCGACGACGCGGGCCTCGACTCCACCGATCGGAAGCTGCTGGCCGCGATCATCCAGAAATTCGCGTCGGGCCCGGTGGGCGTGGCGGCCCTCGCCGCCGTGCTGTCGGAGGAGATCGAGACGATCGAGGACGTCTACGAGCCGTACCTGCTGCGCCTCGGGTTCCTGGATCGGACGCCGCAGGGCCGGATCGCCACCGAGGCGGCGCGCAACCACCTCGCCGGCCTCGGCTACGAGATCCCCCCGCCGCGCCGAGCCGAGCCCGACATCGTCCCGCTCTGGGGCGAGGGCTCCAGCGGGGGCTCGTGACCGCCGTCGCAGCGCCGTCGCGTCCCGCGTCGTTCGAAATCGTCACCCCGCAGCCGACCGATGGCCGAACGCAGGCGCGCCTCGGCCGGCTGACGCTGCCGCACGGCGTCGTAGAAACCCCACAGTTCATGCCGGTCGGAACGAACGCGACCGTCAAGGCCCTCGATCCCGACGACCTCCACGCCGTCGGCGCGAGCATCGTCCTCTCGAACACCTACCACCTCTACCTCAGACCCGGCCACGAGCGGATCCAGCGGCTCGGCGGGCTGCATCGGTTCATGGCCTGGGACCGGCCCATCCTCACCGACTCGGGCGGTTTCCAGGTCGTCTCGCTGGCCGAGTGGCGCAAGATCGACGAGGACGGCGCCACGTTCCGGAGTCATATCGACGGGTCCACGCATCGCCTGACCCCCGAGAGCGCCGTCGCGATCCAGGAGGCGCTGGGAGCCGACGTCGCGGTGGCGTTCGACCACCCGGTCTATCCCTCCTCGGAGCGGAAGGTCGTCGCGGACGCGACGGATCGGACGCATCGCTGGGCCGAGCGCTCGCTGGCGGCCCACCATCGCGAGGACCAGGCGCTGTTCGGCGTGATCCAGGGCGGTCTCGAGCCGGACCTGCGCGAGGCCTCGACGCGGTTCATCGCGGCGATGCCGTTCGACGGCATCAACATCGGTGGCCTCGCCGGCGACGAGACGCCGGTCCAGCGACGGGCCACGATCGACCTCGTGGTCGGGCTGCTCGCGAACGACCCGCGACCGCGGTACCTGATGGGCCTCGGGTCGCCGGCTGATCTCCTGGACGCGGTCGACCAGGGAATCGACCTGTTCGATTCGGTGCTGCCGTCGCGCGTCGCCCGGACCGGCCAGGCCTGGGTGCCCGGGGGCCGGCTGAACATGCGGAACGCGGCCATGCTGGACGACCCGCGACCGCTCGAGGAGGGCTGCCCCTGCCTGGCCTGCCGGCGCTTCTCGCGGGCCTACATCGCCCATCTGTTCCGGGCGAAGGAGCTCCTGGCGTACCGCCTGGCGACCGTCCACAACCTGACCTTCACGCTCGACTTCATGGCCCGGATCCGCGCCGCGATCGCGGGCGGCACGCTCGAGTCGTCGATGGCGGCGCTGCGGGCTCGCGCGGGCGACGCGGGGCGTGCGGGACGGAACGGCGCTCCAGACGGTGCGACAATGGGCAATGAAGCGGCTGGTGATCGCCAGTGAACCGCCGCTCGATACCTTTCCACCACCGCGGAGGAACCCTCGATGGCATCTCGGGATCGACCGGGCCGCGAAGCCAAGAAGAAGCCCAAGGACAGGTCGGCCGCGCCGAAGGTGCAGCCGATGGCGGAACCACCGATGAACGTCGAGCTGATCCGCAAGGAGCGCAAGCCGCGCTGGAACGAGGGCGAGAACAAGGAAGAAGGCTGATCAGTCACGCGGGGTTGCGAGCCCCTGCGTGGAATTTGGGGCTCGAACCAACAGGAGCGTGACCATGGCGGTGATGGAACGGAACGGGGAGAAGGCGGTCGCCGAGAAGGGCCGCGCCGTCGACGCGGCGATCCTCGCGATCGAGAAGCAGTTCGGGACCGGCTCGATCATGAAGCTCGGCGCGGGCGGCCGGCAGCAGGTCGACACCATCCCAACCGGCTCGATCGCGCTCGATCTGGCCCTCGGCGTCGGCGGCGTGCCGCGCGGCCGGATCGTCGAGATCTTCGGCCCGGAGTCGTCGGGCAAGACCACGGTCTGCCAGCACGTCATCGCCGAGGCCCAGCGCAAGGGCGGCGTCGCGGCGTTCATCGACGTCGAGCACGCGCTCGATCCCGGCTACGCCCGCGCCTGCGGCGTCAACGTCGACGAGCTGCTCGTGAGCCAGCCGGACACGGGCGAGCAGGCCCTGGAGATCACCGAGACCCTCATTCGCTCCGGCGGCATCGATGTCGTCGTCGTCGACTCGGTCGCGGCCCACGTGCCGCGCGCCGAGATCGAGGGCGAGATGGGTGACTCGTTCGTCGGCATCCAGGCCCGACTCATGAGCCAGGCGCTCCGCAAGCTCACCGGCGCGGTCAGCCGCTCCAACACGTCGCTCGTCTTCACGAACCAGCTGCGCGAGAAGATCGGCGTCATGTTCGGCAACCCCGAGACGACGCCGGGGGGCCGCGCGCTCAAGTTCTACGCCAGCGTCCGCCTCGACATCCGCCGCGTCGAGACGATCAAGAGCGGCCAGGACTCGGTCGGCAACCGGGTTCGCGTGAAGGTCGTGAAGAACAAGGTCGCGCCGCCGTTCCGCGTCGCCGAGTTCGACGTCATGTACGGCGAGGGCATCTCCCGCGAGGGCGGGCTGCTCGACGTCGGCGTCGCGATGGACATCGTCGACAAGACCGGAGCGTGGTTCACGTTCGCGGAGACACGCCTCGGGCAGGGTCGCGAGGCGTCGAAGGACTTCCTGCGCCAGAACCCGCCGATCGCCACGGAGATCGAGTCACGCATCCGCACGAAGGTCGCGGGTGGGGACGTGGCGGTTCCGGTCGAAGGCATCGAAGAAGCCGAGTAGCTCGCCGTGATGCGGCCCGTTCGCCGCGTTGCCGGCTCCGCGCCCTCGCTCACGCACGAACGTGCCCTCGCTCCGGTGTTCGCCGGCGCCTTGCGCTCGGACCTGACGGCGAGCTAGAGGCGGCAGCGAGATGGACGTGCTCTCCGCTGTGGAGTTCGTGCTGATGGTCCTCAAGCCCTTTTGATGGCCACTCGGCGGCGGCAGAAGTCGCTGGAAGTTCGCAAGGCGGAGCACGCGGAGATCACGGACCCGTCGCTGGTGCTCGAGGCATGCCTGCGGTTCCTCGAGGCCCGTGCCCGATCTGCCGCCGAGGTCCGCCGGCGACTCCTGCTCCACGGGTATCGGGCGGACCTCGTCGAGGGCGCGATCGAACGGCTGACCGAGCTCGGGATGATCGATGACGCGGCGTTCGCGAAGGCGTGGGTCGAGTCGCGTGACCGGGCCCGGCCGAGAGGCGAGCGAGCACTGCGCCAGGAGCTGCGCATCAAGGGCGTCGACCGTGCCGTCATCGACGAGGTCATCGTGGCGCGCGAGGGTGCTTCGACAGAGCGCGATCCTGAAGGCGCTGTCGACATGGACCACCTTGATGATCCGTCGACCGCCGACGATTCGGCGGCACATCGCCTGCTGGCCCGGCACGCGCGAGCGCTCGAGCGGATCGTCGATCCCGGAGCGCGACGGCAGCGGGCGTATGCCCTCCTGGCTCGGAACGGCTTCAGCCCGGAGATCTCCAGCCGGCTCGCCGCGGCGACGGTCGTCGCCGTGTTGGACGCCGCCGACGAGGGACAGGCCGAGGCCGCGCCCTAGGGACCCTGGGGACATGCGGAAG